>LJUP01000093.1 GCA_001303955.1 Bacteroides sp. SM23_62
ATTCCTGCTGCCTGGCTGATTGAACAGTGCGGATGGAAGGGGAAACGCATGGGTGATGCAGGGACCTTTGAGAAGCAGCCCCTGGTGCTGGTAAATCATGGAAATGCTACCGGCAGACAAATCCTTGATCTCGCAAAGCGCATTGAAGAGGAAGTGGTTGGGAAATACGGAATCATGCTGGAAAAAGAGGTGAATATTATCTGATCAATCTCCGAAGATGACCGTCTTGTAGGCAGCCTCCAGTATCTCCTCAGCGGTTTCCCTGTCCCTGGCTTCTGAATAGATCCTCAATAATGGCTCCGTACCGCTTGCCCGAAGCATGACCCACTCATCATCATTAAAACAGAACTTGGACCCATCGAGTTCGTCAATTGATTCAACCTCAAACCTTCCGAATGATCTGTATTCCCCCATCCTGCATTTCTCCATGATCCTAGAGCGTTTCTCCTTGGAAATCGGTATGTCCCGGCGGCTGCAGGCAAAGGGACCGGTTACCTTGTAGATCTCCTTTAATATGTCATCGAGGGACTTCCCGGTCTCAGCCATGAACTGCAGAATGGTCAGCGCGATCCAGATACCGTCCCTTTCAGGCAGGTAGCCCTGGATGGCAATCCCTCCGGATTCCTCTCCCCCCACCAGTACCTCATCGGTCAGCATGATCTTGCAGAT
Source organism: Bacteroides sp. SM23_62 (assembly GCA_001303955.1). Classification (GTDB taxonomy): domain Bacteria; phylum Bacteroidota; class Bacteroidia; order Bacteroidales; family SM23-62; genus SM23-62. Next base: position 670 of record LJUP01000093.1, read on the forward strand.
GTCCTTAAAACCGATGGGAACCCTGGTGATCATCAGGCCATAGCTCAAACTAAGCCTGTCCACTTTGCTCGTGGATGAAAAACCGGTGATTACCTTTCCGCTTAAATTCCGGTACTTGGCCAGGTAATGTATCAGGATCAGGATGATCCGATGGGAATCAATGTATTGTCCGTCCCCATTGACCAGTGCTATCCTGTCGCCGTCCCCGTCGATGGCAAGTCCAAGGTCAAAATCCCCGGATTTCCTGATATACTCACTTATCTCCTGCAGGTTCCTTTCCAGGGGCTCAGGAGGTGTAAATCCGAATTGGGGATCAACGGTACAATGCAGGAATCTGGCTTTTTTAAGGATCTTTTTTATGACTCGCTGGCCACTCCCATACATTGCGTCAAAAACGATCTTCAGTCCCGCTTTATTAATCTGTTTAAGATCGAAATGGTCCCTGATATAATTGAAATAGAGATCCTCGAGATCGATGTATTTGATCAGCTCGAGTTCGATGAATACATCCCACCTGAACAACTCAAGGTCAAATTCTTTTTCAATGGAGATCAAATGCTCGATATCTCTCAGGTCATCTGCCAGCAGTGAACCACCATAGCTCCCCTTTACCTTGAATCCGTTATAGCGGTAATCATTATGGCTGGCTGTGATCATGATGCCAAGGCTGGTCCCCAGTTCTTTCACTGCCAGGCTCACCATGGGTGTGGTGACAAAATCTTCTGCAATCCTTACCCGTATACTCTTGGCAGCCAGTACTTTGGCAGCTGTTTCCGCAAACATCCTGCCTAGAAAACGTGTATCGTATCCGATAACCACCTCCGGGTTGCTGTATTTCCTTAGCAGCCAGGTGGCGGTCGCGCTGGTGGCTTTAGCCACATTGGCGACGGTAAACTGGCTGGCAACTATCCCCCTCCAGCCATCGGTGCCGAATTGAATTCTTTCCATTAAGGTTTTGACGTGATTTCAGACTTAAATTACGCTTTTTTTTTTTGATTTTCCAGCCTGAAAATGCCGATTAATTGAAAATTTTCCGCCGATTCAAGGCATTCTGGTATGAACGTGCGTTTTTGTTATGTTGAGAGAGGGTACTGGCAAAATTATGGTAGCCGGAAAAATCCTCCCTGGCACACATATAGAGGAATTTATGCCTTTCATGATTGAGTACAGCATCAATGGCCGATACGGAAGGGATGACTATCGGTCCCGGGGGGAGTCCCCCTTGCCGGTAGGTATTATAGGGTGATTCAATCGCCAGGTGCTTTTTCAAAACCCTTGTAATGCTCATATCCCCGGCGGCGAATTTCACAGTGGGATCGGCCTGGAGCCGTATCCCCTGCTTCAACCGGTTCATGTAGAGTCCCGCAATACGCGCTTCCTCATCTTTTTTCAGCGTTTCTTCATCGACGATCGATGCGAGTGTCATGACCTGCATGGGACTCAATCCTATATTCCTGGCAAGGGCCAGTCTTTTCTCATTCCAGAAAATCCTGTACTCCCTTACCATCCTTTCCAGGAACTGGGATGCAGATGTGTTCCAGTAGATCTCATAGGTATTGGGAATGAATACCCCGTAAACGGTCTCACTTGTCAACTGGTGCTCAGCCAGGAGTGCGGAATCCCGAAAAATGGAAAGGATCCCGACCGAATCCGCTTCGATCTGGGCAGCCACTGTTCCGGCCAGTTTCTGAGGTGTCCTGATATTGTTGAATACCAGCTGTACAGGTTCCTGCCGGCCCGACCTGAGCAGACCGATCAATTGATTGTTACTAAGGCCGTCGCGTATCCTGTACCTGCCGGGATGGACATTGCTGGGATAGTTTTTCTGGTGTGCCAGCCACCTGAATGAGCTTGTATCCCTTAAGATATTATGTCCGGCCAGGAGCTGAAGCACTTCTTCAAATCCGGAACCGGTAGGGATAAAAAGATCCATATCCTTGTCCGCTGTTAATTTCACGTTGCTGCGCCAGATCCTGTTATACATGCTCCCTGCAGCCACCAATGCGGTAAGGAGCAGCACCAGGAAAAAAATGATCACTATGGTTCTTCTCATCCTGAGATATGCAAAAAGAATACAATGATAATGAAGCTTTAAAAATAATATAACAGTTATTTATACAGGCTTATTATTTTTAGGTTTTATAAAACCCAATAATTCTGCCATGGAAAAGACCAAAAGGATAGCTATGATCGCCCATGATAACCGGAAAAAGGACCTGATCGAATGGGTCGAATGGAACTGGGAGATCCTGCAGGATCACAAGATCATCTGCACAGGAACAACGGGACGCCTCGTTGAAGAAGCGCTGAGCCTGAATATGAAAGGAAGAACCAGCAAGAAACCCGAGATAACCAAACTGAGATCCGGTCCGCTGGGAGGTGACCAGCAAATGGGGGCCCTGATCACCGAGGGGAAGATCGATATCATCATATTCCTGTGGGATCCCATGCATGCCCAGCCCCACGATGTGGATGTGAAGGCGCTGTTACGCATCTCGGTGCTTTATAATATACCGACTGCCTGCAACCGCTCAACGGCAGACTTCATGATCTCGTCGGAACTGTTCAACCAGCCTTACCAGCCATTGCTGAAGGATTACGAAGAGCATACCAACCGCAGTCTGGGAGACTGAGCCTTTTCAAGGGCCATCATTACCAGAACACCCAGGTATACAGCTGCTTTTCCTGGATTCTTGTGTGGAAATTTTAATATGCCGGCCAGGTCCGGCCAGGTTATAAAAAACCCTCCGGCCTTTAAGACAGCAAAGGGCAGAGGGTTGTCAGCAAATTTTATGCAATGGGCCTAACTCAGTCTGGCCAGTGCATTTTTGAGCCGTTTCATGGCCTCTACCAGGTTCTCATCCGAGTTGGCAAAGGAGATCCGGATGCAGTCAGGGGCCCCGAAGGCCGCTCCAGGTACTGTGGCAATATGTCCTGATTCCAGCAGGTACATACAGAGGTCGCCGGAATCTTTTATATCCCTGCCTTCCACTGATTTGCCAAAATAGGCACTCATATCCGGGAACACATAGAAGGCACCCCCGGGTACGGAACATTTGACCCCGTCGATGGTCTCAAGATGCCCCAGTACCAGGTCCCTCCTCCGCTTAAATGCCTTGTTCATTTCCTGGGTGGGACCATGATCACCGGTCAGGGCGGTGATGGAAGCGATCTGGGCAACCGCAGTGGCCCCAGAGGTAAACTGTCCCTGAAGCTTGGTGACCGCCTTCGTTATCCAGACAGGGGCAGCAATGTATCCAAGCCTCCAGCCGGTCATGGCATAGCCTTTGGATACCCCATTTACCAGGACAACCCTGTCCTTAACATTGGGGAACTGGGCAATGCTTTCATGTTTCCCGACAAAATTGATATGTTCGTAGATCTCATCCGAGATGATGATGATCCGCTCATGGGGAGCAAGCACATTGGCAAGGGCCTCCAGCTCATCTTTGGAATACACGGAACCCGTGGGATTGGAAGGTGAACAGAGCAGGAGGGCCCGGGTCTTGGGGGTGATGGCCTGAGCCAGTTGCTCGGGGGTCACCTTGAAATCATTTTCAATACCCGTATCAATAATAACGTTCGTTCCTTCGGCGATCTTTGACTGCTCGGCATAGCTCACCCAGTATGGGGCCGGAATAATGACCTCGTCCCCCGCATTGATGATACAGAGCAACACATTGACAATGCTGTGTTTGGCTCCATTAGAAACGGTGATCTGATCAGGGGTATAATCAAGTCCGTTCTGTTTCTTCAGTTTATCGACGATGGCCTGCCTCAATGCCGGGTAACCGGCAACGGGAGGATAAAATGAATAATTATCGTCAATCGCCTTTTTGGCGGCTTGCTTGATGTGATCCGGTGTATTGAAATCCGGTTCCCCTACACTCAAATTAATTACATCGATCCCTTCAGCCTGAAGATCCTTGCTTTTTTGGTTCATGGCAATGGTTGCCGAAGCAGACAACTTTGCCAAACGATCAGATACCTGTTCCATAAAATAATTACAATTAATAAATTAAAACTAAATTCAATGATTTGATATGAATTTTCAAAAATACACTTTTCATAATAATTTAATTAATATTGTAATGAAGAATCTCCTAAAAAATTATCAACATGGAAATCTGGCTTGAATTGCTGAAATACACCCTCCCTGCGCTTGTGGTTTTTCTCACAGCATTTGTCATCCTTCGAGGATTCTTGAGGCAGGAGGAAATCAGGATTGAGAAGCAGACTTCCGACCGTAACCGGAAGACGGTTTTGCCCATCCGCCTGCAGGCATATGAGAGGCTGGCCCTGCTGCTGGAAAGGATATCCCCGGAAGCCATCATCATGCGTATCAGTAAACCGGGCATGACCGCCAAGCAACTGCACTCGGAACTGCTCATCTCCATCCGGGCCGAGTTTGACCATAACATTTCCCAGCAGGTTTATATCAGCAACGAAGCCTGGGAATTGATCATCAGTGCCAGGGGTAAGGTCATAAACCTTATTAATACGGCGGCCGACCAGGTCAAGGACGAAGCCACGGCCCTAACCCTCAGCCAGAAGATCTTTGAGAAAGCCATGGAACTGAAAGCCCAGCCCATTACCGAGGCCATGCAATATCTCAAAAAGGAAATGGAACAGTTCTTTTAAAAGGCAATTGTAGAACAGGTTTACAAAACATCCAATTATTAGGTAATCAGCATTCTGGCAGGAATATTGTGGTGGTGTGTTTTGAACTATTTTTTGGCTGTCGTTTCAGGCAGGAAATCTTCCATCAGCCAGAATTCCTTTTCACCATCTTTCCAGCCGGCAAAAACAAATGTTTTTCCGTCAGGAGACCAGTCAAGGTGAACGATATGATAATCCACAAGGCCCGTTTCAATATCACGAACGCTGCCGTCTTCAACCGAGACGATCTTAATCAAGGGACTTGGCTGATCATAATCAAACTCGTTAAAGGCGATCCTTTTACTGTCGGATGACCAGGCCAGTTCAACATGAGCACTGGCATCAGGAACCTCAGTAAGGACCCTCGATGTACCGTCATCAAGATCGATCACGATCAATTCTTTCTTATTAGGGGGTTCTTTTTCTCCCGTTATATACGCTATAAGCTTTCCATTCGGGGACCATCCCAAGGTAGTAATCCATTTATTACATTCGGATTTTAAAAGTTTTGGTGTCCCACCTGATGAATTGATTATGTATATATCCCTCTCCATGGGCTGATCCGATTGACCTTCCTGTAATCTGGTCCTGACAAATGCTATGGATTTTCCGTCGGGTGACCAGCAGGGATTATAATCAGTGAATGGTACATCGGGTTCCGTGATCTGTGTCGGATTTTCACCCTCCACGGTCATTGTCCAGATTTGCATGGTCGGGTCATTATCTATTAAAACTGTGTCGTCATAACTTTTTGCTGACATTACGATTTTTTGTCCGTCTCGGGATATCCTCATCCCTGCCCCGAAAGGCCTGAAAAAGATCCTGGCTTCAGATCCTACGAGAATATCGCTTGTCTCACCACTCTCCGCTGGTATTACTGATATAGCACAATTGGGAGGAATGGTGTCCTGGTCGTAATCTTTTGTAAAATAGATCCGTTTCCCGTCAGGAGACCAGCGCGGCTGGAATCCAGAACCATAGTATATCATGGACGCCTGTCCACCCTGCTCGGGTAAAGTATACAGTGCGAATTCCGGCTTGGTTAACATCAAGGCACCTATTTTGTTATCTGTACTCCAGCCAGCCAGCAGTCTCACCAATCTTCCATCGGGTGCCATGATTGTTGTTCTTTCCCCTGCCGGTTTTCCATTTTGATCTACAGAAATAATATTAATTTGCAGCGTCTCATCACCATCGAGAAAAGCGATTTTACTGGCATCTGGTGACCAAACAAGGCTGGATGCATTCCTGGATTCAGCGACCAAAGATGGAGATCCGCCAGAAGCCGGTATCGTCCATAAACTTCCCCCAAATCGTCCAAGAAATTGATCTTCTACAAAAGCAATCATTTCTCCGTCTGGAGAAAAGACCGGTTCCCTGGACTGAAATTCTACCAATTGTTTAGGCTCACCTCCATTCACCGGCACTGTATAAACATGCATTTTATTATTCTCAATGGAAGAATATGCCAAACTTTTACCCTCGGGTGACAGACTGATCCTGTAATTAACCACCCTTACATCACGGAAGTTCTTGATTACTTTATTAGGTTGTCCACCCTCGGATGGAACCACATATATGCTCTGCTTCCAATTTTGTTCTTTAAGTGAATCCTGCGGGAGAATATCATTAAATGCGATCCATTTACCATCTGCTGACCAAGCTAGTCCAGACCATTCGACAGGTACGTTCTCAGTATTTATATGTCTGGGCTTTCCCGGGAGATCCGGCCCCAGTGTACCAGAAAGCGGCATTCTCCAAAGTTTCTTATCATAGACCAGCAATATACTTTGACCATCGGGAGATAGTGCTATATTCCAGGAAACTTCAGTAGGGATACGGATTTGTCTGAAGGTGGGTTTAGCCGGGACCTCCTGCATTGCTAGAAGCCGGTTAAGCCTTTCTTTTGCCAGGGCTACTTCTCCCTGCCGGTCGGGGTATTTATTGATCACATCCTGATAGGTTCCCCGAGCCTTTTTTAAACCCTGTTTTTCATAACAAATCCCCAGATGTAGCAGGGACTTTGCTGCAAATTCCCGATTATCAGGGAAATCTTCCAGAATTTGCTGAAACAAATCAATAGCCTGCTCCAGGTCACCGGCTGCTTCTTCCATATAAAGGGCTTTTTCGAAAAGCTGTTCTGCAGTCTGCTGGGAAAATGAGGTATTAATAATGAAAAACAGTGCCGCAATTGATAAAAGCAAAATGAAGATTGGTTTTTTTGCATTTTTCATGACATCATCCTTTTAATCTTTGATATCAAACTTAAGGTTTCTCATCCTGGGATGTGTCAAGGAAGTATGATGATATGGTAAAAAATTGGTGCAAAGCTTTTTATTTCAATCGTTTAATTTGTACCCTACTCCTCTAATACTTGTTATAAACCTGGGATTTGAAGGATCTTCTTCCAGCTTTTTTCGAATGTTGGCAATATGGCTGTCTATGGTACGTGAAGTAACTACAGTGTTATCTTCTCCCCATATCAGATCGAGGAAATCATCCCTGGTGAGTACCTCTCCTTTATGCTTAACAAAAAGCTGTAACATCTGGAGTTCAAGGGGGGTATATTCTACCTTTTGCCCCTTCTTTCTGGCCTCATACTTTTTAAAATCAAACTCAGTTTCACCAATACAGTATATTTGGATTTCTGTTGGATGTGCTTCGATCCTGCGGAAAATCGATTTTACGCGGGCCAACAGTTCACGAAGGCTGAAAGGTTTTGTTACGTAATCATCGGCCCCGAATTCCAGTCCCAATACCTTATCGATCTCTTTATCCTTAACGGTCAACATAATAATGGGTGTATTATTACCTTCCTTTCTTAGTCTCTTGCACACTTCATAACCATCAAGCCCGGGAAGCATAATATCCAGGATGACCAGGTCGGGTTTCTTTTCCAGGATCATCTGTAAGCCATTCTCACCATCATTGGCTGCCAGAACATGGTAGCCTTCGGATTCAAATTCATCTTTAACGCTCAATTGAATGCCGGGATCGTCTTCAACGATAAGTATCTTTTTATTCATATATTAACCTCCTTCAGTTTTATTCTTTATTGGCAATGATAAAGTAAAGGTACTTCCCTGGTCTACCTTGCTTTCAACATAAACTTCGCCGCCATGGGACTCCATAGTATGCCTTACAATGGCTAAACCCAGTCCCGTACCTTTGGTTGAAAGTCTGGTGGTATTACTCCCCTGATAAAACTTTTCAAATATTTTTCCCAATTCATCACGAGGGATACCAATTCCAAAATCCCTGACTTTAATCAGAAGGTTGTCATCATCCTTATTGACAATAATTTCGATTTCATTTTTACTCGTTGAATACCTGATGGCATTATCCAGCAGGTTATTGACAACCAGGGCCATGGCATTTTTATCAATGCTCACATGAGGGATGTCAGCGGGAAACTGGGTGTGGATTTTCATTTCTCTCTGCAAATTTTCTTTTCTGAAGTTTTCTACCGTTTGATCCAGCCACTCAATCATATCTGTTTCCTCAAATTCATATTCTTTTTTTCCTTCCTCTATTTTTGCAAAATCTAAAATATTTCCAACCAGGTTTGTTAATTTATTGGTATCCCGGGAGATCATTGAAAAATACTGGCTCATTTTGGCCTGGTCTTTTACTTTCCCTTCCATGAGTCTTTCTGTCAAAGCTTTTATCGACGTAAGCGGGGTTTTGAATTCATGAGATACAGAAGAAACAAAATCTGATTTTATCCTGAGCACTTCCATTTCATGGGCAACGGTTCTTACGATGAGAACCACACCAAAACTAAGTATGAGAAGAAGGGTGAGAATGGTCCAGAAATAGAAACTTTTATGAAGACCGATCAATCCAGTTCCCATAGATGCTGTATTGTAAGCTTCAATTCTCCAGGGAGGGAAATTATTGTCAAAGAATGCAGTGATTTTCGGAAATTCTTCAGCCGAGGCCCTTTCACCATATAATATCCGGCCATTGAGGTTGGATATGATAAACTCAGTAATTTCAGCGGAATGCATGTCACTATTGATAATATCATTGAGCATATCATTTTCTAAATAGTCATTACTCAACTTTACGCCAAGCATTCCTTGAGGATCAGTGCTGTTTTCATCTGGGATCGTTGTGCTGATAACAAGAAAATCATTGTTATTGACGGTTTTATAATAGTGTGAAGGAATTTGTGTAAGGGGACCGGATTGCATGAGTCTACGGTAAAATTCCGGAATAACCTCTGCATTGATATCCCTGATAATCTGCCATTGTTCAAGCCTGCCATTATGATTAGCGGTTAATTGCTCAAGCTGGGTGTAGTATTCATCCAGGCCAGAAATCTTTGTTGGATTTTTCTGCAATATGTCCTTGATCATATCCTGTACCATGGAAGCATAAGTAATGAACTGGCTTTCGGTTAAGATCCACGAATTATCGAGCAGTTTCTCATATAGTTTAAGTGCCTCATCCAACGCCTCTTTATATTCCCCTGAATTTTGATAGCAATCGGCTAATTGTAACCGGGCAGTAACAACCAGGGGTAACCCGGAAGAGGTTTTGTTTTCGTGAAAATCATTAATAATCCTTGAATAGACGCTTATTGCTTGATCGTAATCTTTGCTTTTTGCAAGGTTCCGGGCGATCCGGTTCAGCAGCTGGGCCTGGTCGTCCTTTTTCTTTACTTCAGTCATCAGGTCATGGTAAATTGAAACGGCCGATCGGTAATTCTTCTGCGAAAATTCATACACTTCGGCTTTTTTCAATTTTTCCTGCTGGACCTCATTGAGTGCCAATCTGGAAATGGAAGCGGCATGGTCCATAACTCGCTGAAGGGGAGGGAACCAAGGCCCGGCATCTCTGTAAACGATAAAAAATTGCTTAAGCAGCGGATTTTCATTTATCCGGCTCTCGAGCAAAATGTTTATTGCTTCATAATCCCTGTTGATCAGCGATGGGGTTTGAGCCAAATTTTGAAGGATATTTTCAACCTCATTTACTTGGGAAAGGATCTGGGTCCTGAAGAGATCAAAATTACTTATTTGCTCCTCTTCCGATTGTTTCGCCAGTCTGAACCTTTCATTTCGGATGGCCCTGACCCCTAACACACTCAGCAAAACCGAAGGAATAAAAATGGTTAACAGGAATATAATGATCACCCTTTTATGCCTTCCAAGTGCTATCAGGAAGTCTTTTTTCATGGATCATGATGTATAGTAAAATTATGACAAAATGCCTTTTATAACAACATTTTCAAATGATTATAGAGTAAAAGTGGAGCTTTCAGAACCCGTCTGCCAAAATGATCCCGGGTCAGTTGGATCGGGCAGGTAGCTCCCTGTAGGAGTCAGTGGAAGAGAATTGAATTTGTGGATTGCTAACCTCGCAAACTAATCTATTGTATAGCTTTGATTTCAGGCAGGAAATTATCCATTACCCAGATTTCCAAATCCTGCTCATATGTCGAGAAAGCGATTTGTTGCCCTTCGGGATGAATGCTCAGGCCGGAAATGATCTTATTAGGTTGCCATATTTTTAGGGGCTCTCCCCCTTCGGGTGAGATTCGCCATAAAGCAGAGATTTTATTTAATTTTTCCGTATAGAGTACATATTCTCCGTCAGGTGTCCAACTGATGATGTCTATCCCTTTTGACCCATGAAACTCCAATAATTCTCTGGGCTCTCCCCCTGAAATGGGCATTATCATGATACTCCATGTTCCATTGTCGCTATTTTCAATTCCGAAAACCAGTCTTTTTCCATCAGGAGAAAGATCAAGGAGCTTTCTCAGATCATTGTTTCGATAGAGTTCTTTTTCCCGGCCCGATTCCAGTTCCCGCAAAATGATTCTGCCCCTGTTTACATAGAGAATACCATTTCCATCATGAGCCCAATCAGCTATGGAATGGCCCCACCATACGTCACGAAAAAAATTATCGTGAGATGGCTCTTCAACAGGAGGAAATTGTAAAAGTTCAGTCACATGGCCGCTTTGAATGTCTATTTTGTATACCCCTCCATTATAATCCTTCTGATTGCTTTTCTTGTTGTTGTATCCTGTGAACAAAATAGAGTTTCCGTCAGGTGACCAGCGAGGTACTCTGACTTCAAAATCAACTGTCAGTTCTTGTTCCTCACCAGTTCCTAAATTCAGAACATGTAGTGGTCTATGATACCAACCAGGGCCTGCAACCTCAGTTTGTTCCACAACATAAGTTAAGTATTCACCATCCGGCGACCATCCCGCAGCAAAATTAGATCCTAAAAGGGTTTTGCTTAACTGCTCCTGGACATTTCCCGTTTTCAGGTCAAATGGAGCAATTTGAGTAGTATACTTCCTGGTATAAATATTGAAATAATACGAACCGTTCTTCGTAAATGCCATTGGTGAGACTTGCCCGAGATTAGGCCTGATTCGTTTTGGTGCCCCCAGAGGCTTGCCATTATCTACCTCAATAATCCAGGCATCAAAGGTTCCAAAGCGGTCACTTAAAAACAAAATCTCATTTCTGCCTGGTGCCCAACCAAGTAACCTATCATTTGCTGGATGTTTTATAAGAGATGTTTCACCACTTCCATCGATAGAGATTAGACTGATATCATGATTCCCTGAGTTTTCCTCAACCGGAAAGTCATAGGCTATGAACCTGTCATCCGGAGAATAACAGAAATAAGGCCAGAAAATTTCTTCAAAAGTTTTTATGACCTGAACAGATCCATCGGCAACCGCAATAGATATGATCTCAAACTTTTCACCTCCACTTGCGCTGTATCTTCTGGCTGCAATCTGCTTGCCGTCCGGAGACCATGAGGCTGGGTAAACTTCATCTTTATCTTCACTGCTGTAAAGAATCCTATTTCCAGAACCATCGATCCCAATAACATACAGATCGTAGGTCCCGTACTCATTGGTCCAGGAATACGCCACATGCTTGTTGTCGGGAGATATGACGGAATTGAGTGCAAATACTGAGGGCTGTTCCTGTGTTCCCTTACCCGTGAGGCGACGTGTCTTCCCGGTGGCGAGTTCACGAATGGCGAGATCACCGGTTTCCCAATCTGTATAGGAGAGATACCTGCCGTCAGGGGAAGGTGTTCCAAGGGCATCAACACCGGGACCTGCCCATACCTGTCTGACAACCAGACCTTTTGCCACTTCAGGACCTGTAGGTTTCTCAAGTGCTGCAAGTCGCGTACGAGCTTCCGTTACAACCTCTTTTTGGTCAGTAAATTCCTGGATGATGCGCTGGTAAGCTTTCTTCGCCTCCTGGCTTCCCAGCTTTTCATAGCATATCCCCATTTGAAATAATGACTTGGCTGTAATCTGCCTGTCTTCGGGATAGGTTGTTAATATCTGCTGATATAAATCTATGGCATTTTGTAATTCTCCCTTTACTTCCTCAGTGTAAAGGGCTTTTTCAAATAGTTGTCCTGATGATTCCTGAGAGTTTGCAGTATTCGTTGAAAAGAACAGGCAAACTACCAGTAAAAGAAAAAGGGATAATGATTTATACTTATTTTCCATGACAACCTCCTTTAAAGTTTATTTTCCAGTGCCGGACTTTTATCGCCTTTTATTCAAAATTACTGCTTATTGCCCCGGAAAGTGTTTTAGAAATGTGGAGATATGTTGGAATACAATGCATATACTGAATTTACTGATCTATTAATTTGTATCCAACACCCCTGATGTTTATGAGATACTTTGGATTTGCAGGGTCATCTTCCAGTTTTTTACGGATATTGGCAATATGGCTGTCAATGGTCCGTAATGAAATAACCGTGTTGTGTTCTCCCCATACCTTCTCCAGTATTTCATCTCTGGTGATTACCTGGCCTTTATGTTTCACGAAAAGATGCAACACCTGGAATTCAAGTGGTGTAAAATCAATTTTTTGCCCTTTTCTTGTTGCTTCATACTTTTTAAAGTCCAACTCTGTTTCACCCAAACAGTAAGTATGTAATTCAGTGGAGTATTCCCCGAGCCTGCGGAAAATTGTTTTGACACGGGCTGATAATTCACGGACGCTGAATGGTTTTGTCACGTAATCATCGGCGCCTAACTCCAATCCCAGAACTTTGTCAATCTCTTTGTTTTTTACTGTCAGCATAATGATCGGGGTATGATTTCCCTCCATTCTCAATTTTTTGCAAACTTCATAACCATCCATTACGGGGAGCATGATATCCAGGATAATCAGATCCGGTTTTTCTTTTTCAGTTATTGTCAGGCCTTCTTCGCCATCTTCTGCAATAAATACCTGATATCCAATGGATTCAAATTCATCCCTAAGACTCATTTGAATCCCCCGATTATCCTCAACAATAAGAATTTTCCTGCTCATCATATTAGGTTTCGATGTTGTTTCTTAATGGTAAGATTATAGTGAAAGTACTCCCGCTGCCTACTTTGCTATCCACGGATATTTCTCCCCTGTGGGCTTCAATAATCTGCCTGACAAGGGTCAATCCCAGTCCTGTTCCTGTTGAAGTATGTCGGGGGGCATTTCTTCCCCGATAAAATTTTTCAAATATTTTATCTAGGTCCTCTTTATGAATACCTATGCCATTATCACTGACTTTCAGGAAAAGGTTATTTTCATCTTTTTCAACAATTATCTCCACCACAATCTTCCCCGATGTAAATTTAATTGCGTTATCCAGCAGGTTGTTGATAGCCTGCTCCATGGCGTTTTTGTCAATTGCTATTGGAGGAATGTCAGCAGAAAAGCGGGAATTAAAATTAATCCCTTTTTGAGGGTACTTCTTTCTAAAATTTGTTATTGTTTGGGTAATCCATTGCTTTATATCCGTTTCCTCAAAATCATATTGTTTTTTCCCTTCTTCAATCATTGTGGAATCCAGAAAATTGCCAACCAGCCGACTCAGATTATCAGCATCCCAGAGGATCTCCGAATAGTATTCTTTCATCCGGGCCGGATCGTTGACTTTTTGATCGAGCAACCTTTCCGTCAAAGCTTTGATTGATGTAATCGGAGTTTTAAATTCATGAGATACAGAGGAGACAAGTTCCGATTTTAGTTTAAGCACATCCATTTCATGAAATATGGTCCTCATGATAAGAAATACGCCAAAAATCAGAATAATGATTATAGTGAGAATTGTCCAGAAATAGAAACTCTTATAGATACCCTTAAGCAATATTTTCTCAAATTGATTGTTTGTAATTTCAATTCTCCAGGGAGGAAAATTATCATTGAAGAATAAAGTGATCCCTGATAATTCGTCGGATGGCGTTTTTTCACCGAATATCACACGTCCTTTAAGGTCAGTTATAACAAAATTTGCATTTTCATTCAACCGAACCTCTTCAATGATTTTCGTTATAAGATCATTTTCAAAAAAAACGCTGTTAATTTTAACTCCTAAAATTCCCTGTGCACCCGTTTTATTATTATCCGGGATCAACGATGCAAGGATAAGAAAGTTCTCATCCCCAATTGTTTTCGAATACCGAAAGGTGTTTTGTGAATAAGTGTTGGTTTGCATAAACTCTCGCTGAAGCTCGGGAATACACTCATTTTTCAGATCATTAATAATCTTCCATTGTTCAATTTTAACCTGGTAATCAGCTTTTAAATGCTCAAACTCTTTTACATAATTCTCTTTTGCAGGAAGAGCATCTGGTTTTTTATCCAAAATATTGGTGAATGCTTCAATTGCCATTGAAGTGTAGGTTTTAAGCTGATTTTCAGTTAAATCACGCCAATTCAGAAGGATCTCCTCAATAGCATTTAATGATTCTTTTAAAGCATTTTCACCTTCACCTGATTTCAGATAACAATCTACTAATTGAAGCCGTGAGGTAATGACCAATGGGATACCTCTGGAAGTTTTACTTTTTTGAAAGTCGTTAATTATGCTGGAATAGATTTCACCAGCCTCCTGATATTTTCCACTTTTTACCAGATTCCGGGCTATATGATTCAATATTTGTCCCTGTAAGTTTCGATCCCTTAAACCAACCAGTAGCTCCTCATAAATGGGAATAGCCATTGGGTAATTGTTCTGCATGAATTCATATCTTTCAGCCCTTTTTAATTTATCCTGATGAGCGGCATTAAACCCCAGTGTTGATTCAATAGGTGGATTATCCGTATCGGCCCGGAAATGAAGAAACCATGGCTTGGTATCGTTGTAAACAATAAAAAACTGGCCCAACAATCGATTTTCAGCTACTTGATCATCAAGTAATGGTTCTATTTCCTCATACTCTTTGTTAACTAATATCGGATTCTGTCTTAGTAATTGAAGGACATTTTCAGCATCACGAATATTCGAACCAACTTGCGACTTGAAATGCTCTGCAATTCTCAATTGCTCTTCTTCAAATTGTTTCTCAAGCCTGAATTTTTCATTACGTAGTGCGAGAATCCCGAAAATACTAAGCAGAACCGAAGGAAGAAAAATGGTTAGAAGGAATATGGCGATCAACCTTTTATGCCTTCCAAGAGCTATTAGGAGTTCTTTCTTCATTGATCATGAAGCATGGTAAAATTTACGACAAAATACTTTGAATAACAATATTTTATCTGATACCACTTTTACTTCCCTTGCAAAAGATCACAAAATTATTTCAGCCAATATCTCCAACATTTTTTGTGTTCTTTAGAGAGTAATCCCCGAGTAAAGTATCAGAAGCATTGTTCCTCGAGTTGGAACAATTTAATTTAACAGTGAATCTGCAATATGTTTCAGGTTTGCTGATCTACTGCATGTCAATCGAAGGTCCACAGCAGGTCGCTGTCGATTTCGTCTACTTCCCAATATTCTGAAAACAACTGCTTATCACCGTCAAATATGACATAAGAAGCATCTGCATCATACAAATATAAATCGCAAAACTTCTGTAATGCATCGCCGCTGAGGCCGGAATATTGTATAATCACAGATTCGGGATCAAGAGGGTTCTCAACGATTTGGGCTACTCCCTGGGTTGATTGATCATAAGTTATTCCTTGCCAGTTGAACTTATCCTCTTCGATCTTTATAATAAAAACGTCCTTAAACTGTTGACTTATCTTATTAGTCTTCGGTCGTCCAAAAAGAAATACACATTTACTTCTCAGCTCATCTTCACTCACATTTGTATCCGCTTTGATTATCTCTTTGCCCAACCCTAGATAATCATCGTTAAAACGCTCAGCAGCAGACTTATTTGCTTTTGCTTCACCCAAAGTCCCATAAATTACAATCAACTCAGGATAAACCTCCCAGAACCACATAAGGGGTGGAGGCATCCTTTGAATCATGAGGATTTCGTAATCAGGATCAATTATGAGTTTTTGAGGTTTATAATGTGTACGGAGATCGAAATCTACAGCCTTGCTGTCAATATTAAGTTTCTCTAAGACTCTACCATTCCTGGTATCTATAGCTAGTTCAACCGGCAGAATAAAGGTAGTTTCACCCGATTGCTGGAGTCGCCCATGGATCTGCCAGCCCTTTTTTTCTTTTTTTACAGTGACTTTTTCTAATTTAAGTTTCGGTTGTTCTGTCCTATCTACCCATTGGTTGAAAAACCAATCCAGTGGTTCCCCATAAACATCCTCAGCAAGTTTTTGGAAATGAGTTATTAATATCGGTTGACTGGATTTCTGTCGCAGATCCACATAGGTATCGATAAGCTTAAAGAACCTTTCATCACCCAATTGTTTGTGCAGCATATGGCATACGAACGCTTCCCTTTCCATCTTGGCATGTGGATAATCATCATAGAATTGCTCAAAATTCAAGCTGTCTGGATTTGAACC
>LJUP01000399.1 GCA_001303955.1 Bacteroides sp. SM23_62
TACCATGAATTGTATACCGAACAACTGAAGAATGGATGAGGGGAAGAAAATAGTAGTCTTCGGTGCTGGCAGGATCGGCCGCTCTTTCATAGGGCAATTATTCGGCTGCGCCGGATACGGGGTTGTCTTTGTGGATGTTGACAGGCAGCTCATCGACAGGCTGAAAGAAAAAAAGGCTTATCCGGTGATGATACGTGACAGCAATCACCCCGGTGAGGAAAGGACCATACAGGTTACAAACATCACTGCCCTCCATGCAAGTGAAGAGGAGAAAATCATCACACGGATCGAGGAAGCCGATATACTGGCTACATCGGTCGGGAAAAACGGGTTGCCCGGGTTGACCGGCATACTGGACAGGGGAATCCGGTCCAGGTACAAAAGGTTTCCCGCTAAACCAATTGACATAATCCTCGCCGAAAATGTACGCAATGCAGCTGATTTCCTGCATGCAGCACTGTCCAAAGGGAAATCGGTCTATCCGCTGGAGGATTATGTAGGCCTGGTCGAAACAAGCATCGGCAAGATGGTCCCCATCATGACCCGGGAACAGATGGAGGCCGATCCACTGGCTGTCTATGCTGAGCCCTATAATACCCTGATCCTGGACGGAAGGGCTTTTAAAAATCCCGTGCCGGGTGTACCTGGACTGTCGCCCAAGGACAATATGAAGGCATGGGTGGACAGGAAACTATTTATCCATAATTTGGGACATGCAGCATTAGCCTACCAGGCCAATTTTCATTTCCCTGACCTGGTTTATACCTGGGAAGCCCTGGAAAACCTTTTTCTTATCAAGATGACGCGGGATACCATGCTGCAATCAGCCGGCATCCTCAGAGCCATGTACCCTGAGGAATTTGATACTGCGCAGTTGACGGCCCATGTGGATGACCTGTTGATGCGTTTTGCTAACAAAGCCCTGGGGGACACCATTTTCAGGGTGGGATGTGACCTGCCAAGAAAACTGGGCAGGGATGACCGGCTGCTTGTCCCCATCCTTGCCGGGATCAGCCTGGAACTACCCTTTGACCTGATCCTGGAAGCCTGGGTCAAGGGCTGCAGTTTCAAGGCTGTGGGGGAAAATGGCCAGGAGCTCGATGAGGATCTTAAATTCAGGCTTGCATACGGGTTTGATTACAGACGTATCCTTCAGGAACACTGTCAACTAAGTTCGGCTGACCACCCTGACCTGTATCATTCATTAACACAAATAATGGCATCGATGTGAACCCGATCCTCAGAAAGCTTATTTATTGTGGGTTTTTGGCCTTTTTGATATCCTGCCAGGCAGGAAAGGAGAAAGAGACCCATCCAAATATGATAGTGATCCTTGCCGATGATCTTGGATGGAACCAGCTTGGCTGTTATGGGGGACCGTACCGGACGCCGAACATAGATGAACTGGCCACGGGGGGGATGAGATTCACCAATGCCTACGCTTCAGCAGCGGTCTGCAGTCCGACCCGCGCCGCCCTGATGACGGGTAAATACCCGGCCAGGCTGCACCTTACCGATTTTATCAAGGGAGGGGATTTTCCCGACAGCCTCCTTTATCAGCCGGACTGGCAGAAGTTCCTTCCCCTGGATGAGATAACCCTGGGTGAGGTTTTCCGTGAAAAAGGATACCGGACTGCCCTTTTTGGCAAATGGCACCTCAGCAGGGAGAAAAAACCACCTGAATCGGAAGCATTCAACCCAGATAAACAGGGTTTTGACGAGTATATGGTCACCTACAAACCTGTTCCCGGGGTTACAGACCCGGAGCATGATCCGCACAATGTGGATGGCATTACTGACCGCGCGATCCGTTTCCTGGAAGAGTACCAGAAGGATCCGTTCTTCCTGGTTGTATCACATAATGCCATTCATGACCCCATTATGGAAAGCAGGGAGAGCATCAAAGCATTCCGGGCATCCGGTCCTGATCCCGTGTACAGTGTAAATCCGATACTGGGAGCCATGGTTGGCCGCCTGGATGGGGGTACGGGACGGTTGCTTGATAAGCTCGATGAGCTGGGACTCGAAAAAAATACCATCGTATTTTTTTGTTCAGACAACGGGGGCAAGCTGGCCTGGAAAGATTGCTGCCGGGACCCGGAATGAAACAGTTACCTCCACCATTGACATTTACCCCACCCTGGTTGAGCTGGGTGGATTTCCGCCTGTGGAACACTTCATTGACGGGAGATCCTTTGCGTGTGAGCTGCTTGAAACGGGCAGTGTGAAGGAATCGATACAGTACTGGCATTATCCGCATTACCATCATGGGTCGGGCATGAAACCCGCATCTGCCTTGAGAAAGGGAAAATACAAATTGATCGAATGGCATGAGGATTTTCTCAATGAAAAACCAGCCTGGGAATTATATGATCTGGAGTCTGACCCCGGAGAAAAGAAGGATCTTTCGGAAGAACTCCCGGAGATCCTGGATGAGCTCAGAAAAGAACTGTATCACTGGCGAAATGAGGTTGTTGCACAGATGCCACGATTATTATATGAAATCAATCAGAATTTAAATTAATACTTCTGATAATACTGTTATATAACTGGTTTATAAATGAATATAAGATGATAAGAAACCTGTCATTACTGCTTTTGGTGTTGCTGGCATCCTGCCATCAGGAGCCGCTGCAGATCAGCGGTATATACCCGCACCTGGCCCACTACAATGAAGAAGGGGAATGCGGAACAGGAGCAGTGGTACCCTGGGCAGACCATCTCTGGGTTGTCACCTATGGTCCCCATTTTCCGTATGGCTCGTCCGACAAGCTTTACGAGATCAGTTACGATCTGGAAAGGGTGGAAAGGCAGGAAAGCATTGGAGGCACGCCTGCCAACCGGATGATCCACCGGGAGAGCCAGCAGCTTTTCATCGGACCATATGCCATCTCAGCCGACAGGCATGTCCGGGTGATCCCATATGATCAAATGCCCGGACGGCATACCGGAAATGCCCGGCATCTGACAGATCCCGAAGAAATGATATACTATGCCACCATGGAGGAAGGTTTCTATGAAGTCGATGTAAATACACTGGGAGTCAGAATTTTATACCCCGATGCCCATGAACTGCCGGAAAAAGAATACGGTAGCCTTTTGCCGGGTGCCCACGGCAAGGGATTGTATTCGGGCCAGGGGGTGCTGGTTTATGCCAACAATGGTGAACGATCACCGGAAGCCCTTGAACGGTTTGATATTGAGTCCGGGGCCCTGGCGGAATGGAATGGGGTGGACTGGAAACTTGTCCGCCGTAACCAGTTTGTCGAGGTTACAGGTCCCGGTGGGATCCATGGCAACGAGGATCCGCAGAATGACCCGATCTGGACAACGGGCTGGGATCATAAATCCCTGTTGCTTGGCGTGAGGGATGCCGGCAGCGGCTTATGGGATTTTTACCGGCTTCCAAAGGCGAGCCACAGTTATGACGGGGCACATGGGTGGAATACCGAATGGCCGCGGATCCGCGATGTCGAGCTGTTAGGCAATCGGGATTTTCTTATGACCATGCATGGAATGTTCTGGCGCTTCCCGGGGAAATTTTCAAGGGGGAACAGCAGTGGTGTAAGGCCCCGTTCCGCCTATCTGAAGGTCATTGGTGATTTTACAAGATGGCGCGGTCAGCTGGTTTTTGGATGCGATGATTCAGCCCACAGGGAATTTCTCAATAAAAGGAAGGTAAAGGGAAACATCAGCGGTCCCGGCCAGTCCAATTCCAACCTCTGGTTTACTGACCTGGACATGCCCGACCACCTGGGTCCCACAACCGCTGAGGGAGGGGTCTGGTTGAGGGAACAAATGGATGCCGGAATCCCCTCGGAACCCTTCCTTTTTGCGGGCTGGTCAGAGCGTTGTTGCTGGATTCACAATGAAAGCGACAGCATCGTTAACTTCGTCTTTGAAGTAGACAGGCGTGGCAACGGGCACTGGAAAGAACTGAAAAGAATAAATGTCCGGGGAAATGGAAGTGCACTGATAGACTTTTCAGAGGATGAAAGGGCGGAATGGGTAAGGGTGATCCCGCACAAATCTGCCAGCGGGACAGTTCATTTCAGTTATACAGAAGATGAGAAGAGGGCTTCCGTAACGGATGGGATTTTCCAGGGTCTGGCAGAGGTAAAAGATGCTGAAGGTATAGGCGGATTGCTTTATGGACTTGGGGGCAACAGGAGAACCCTTGGAGTTGCAGTCCACCATTACCGGGACACGGACCAAACCGTAACCGGTTATTATGAGCTCAATGAAAAGCTTGAGCTTGTTCCCGTGGAGAATCCTGATACCCTTCAGTTCATCCTCGATAGATTTGCCATGCCCCGGGAGGTCATTACCGTGGATAAATCTTCCGTCCTGGTCATAGATGATCAGGGCAGGAGGTGGAGATTGCCCATGGGGGATAATGCCTTCACCAAACCAACCATGGCGGCGGCTATGCGCATTTGCAGGGAGGTCGCAACCGAGCGGGACCTGTTCAACTGTCATGGAACTTTTTACGAACTGCCGGCCGAAAATGCGGATGGTTTTGCCAAGATCCGTCCCATCGCGTCCCATCCATTCCGGATCCATGACTATGCCAGTTACCGTGGATTGCTTGTGATGACCGGGATCCAGCCGGACGCGGCAGGGAACAAATCCCATTTGATCCTGTCCGACGATGGCCGGGCGGCTGTCTGGGCCGGTGTGATCGATGATCTGTGGAAATTGGGCAAACCTACAGGATATGGCGGACCCTGGCTCAAGACAGAAATAGATTCCGGCCAGGTTTCAGATCCCTTTCTGATCGGTTTTTATGATGATCGAAGACTGATCATTTCACATGAATCAAAGAGACCGGTAACTTTTGACATCGAAACGGACCCGGTAGGAAATGGTCCATGGATGCTGTACCAGCGCGTAACCATTGGTGCTGGAAAGGAATACAGACACCGTTTTCCTGACTATTTTCAGTCACGCTGGATTCGTTTCAGGTCTGACAGTCCCACCCGGGCCACAGCATGGCTGGTCTATGAATAAATGCATTATCAAATGACTATGACAAAAATATCTCTTCCCGTCCTGTTAATTTTATTTACTGCGTTATCTGCCCGTGCTCAGCCTGAGCCAATGATATCCTCCGATTTTCCAGGGGGTAATATCAGGGTGGTCAGGAGGGCTGGTGATACCGTCTGGTTGAAACCAGACCTCTCAGAGACTGAAGGTGAATGGTTCTACTGGTATTTCAGGGTTTCAAACATTACAGGGAGAACCCTGTATTTTCAATTCACCCTGGAAGACCAGTTTACATCATTTGGCCCGGCATATAGCATCAACAATAACCATACATGGAAATGGTTTGGTGAAAACCGCGTGAAGGACAATGGCTTTTCCTTTTCTTTTGACCCGGAGGATACTGTCGCCTGGTTCTGTACTGCCTTTCCCTATACGGGGAAAGACATGGATTCATTCCTCGGCCGGTTGGAAAACAGGGATCGCCTGGTCCGGGATACACTTTGTATCTCACCTGAAAACCGGGTCATCGAGAAGCTCTCCATCCTGCCTGCTAGCGACAGACCTGAGGCCAGGGTCTTGATCACGGCCAGGCATCATGCATGCGAAATGATGGCAAATTATGTCCTGGAAGGGATCATCGAAAGCATCCTCAATGAGGTTAAACTGGAATACCTGCGGGAAAAGGTGGAATTCCTGATCGTACCTTTCATGGACCGGGATGGAGTGGAGAACGGGGAACAGGGAAAGAACAGGGTACCGAGGGACCACAACCGGGATTATGGGGGAGAATCCATCCACCATTCCACGGCTGCATTGAGGAAGGAAATACCTGCCTGGAGCGATGGCAGGCTGAAAATAGCCCTTGATCTGCATTGTCCCTGGATCAAAGGGAAAGGAAATGAATGGATCTACCTGGTCGGAAAGGATGACCCCATCATGGAAGCTGCGCAGGTCCGGTTCAGTGAATTGCTCGAAGATCACTCAACGGGTGAGTTAAGATTCCGAAGCGGGGATTTCCTGCCTTACGGAACGTCCTGGAATGTCCCGAATTCCTTTGCAAAAGGATTGAGTTCCAGCCAGTGGGCGGCTGGTCTTGACAACATCAGCCTGGCAAGCACGATTGAATTTCCCTATGCCAGTATTCTGGGGAGCCAGGTCACGAAGGACAATGCCAGGACTTTCGGAAAGGCCGTATCCTTTGCCATCTCGGATTATCTTTTAGCGTTATCAGATGCTCCAGGTTCAGGGAATTCTGTGCTGAAAGACTGGAGAGATGACTGGCCTGGACCGTTTCATGAAGTAAACATTCCTTCCACCCTTGATAAGAGCCATCAAAAGGCCATGTTTTTACCTGCGTCGGGGGACAGTCCCCAACCACTGATAGTAAGCCTGCATACCTGGAGCGGGGATTACCGCCAGAAAGACCCGCTGGCATCGTTAATCCATAAAAAGGGCTGGAACTATATCCATCCGGATTTCCGGGGGACCAGCACCCGGCCGGAAGCATGCGGCAGTGAAAAAGTGATCCCGGACATCGAAGATGCCATCCTGTATGCCATGAAAAATGGGAATGTGGATCCGGGTAATATTCATGTAATCGGTACCAGCGGAGGAGGTTACGCGACTTTACTGATGTACATGAAAACCACACTTGATATCCGGAGTTTTTCGGCATGGGTTCCCATAAGTGATCTGGTGGACTGGTACCGGGCAAGCAGGAGTAGGGGACTCGAATACGCCGGGGATATACTGAAATGTACCCAAAGCCAGGATTCCATACTGAACATTGAGGAAGCAAAA
>LJUP01000006.1 GCA_001303955.1 Bacteroides sp. SM23_62
ACCAATGGGTCCTGATCGAATATGATCTGAAGAACGACCTGGTCCTCTACCGTTTTGATCCCCAAAGGCTGGATCGGGGAAAAACCCATGAACTTGAGTTATATATTATTGACAATAAAGATAATATAGCGTATTATTATACCGAGTTTTACTGGTGATCTTTTATCCGGTTTACTATGGAAAATGACATGAACATCCTGGGAATCATGTCCGGCACCTCACTTGATGGACTCGATCTCACTATTTGTTCTTTCTGGGAGAGCGGCAAAAAATGGATCTTTCGCATACATGCTGCCGAAACCATCCAATATACCGAGGAATGGATCAGGAAGCTTCAGTCAGCACCTCATCTGTCAGGGATCGACCTGTTGTACCTTCACCAGGAATACGGGCAATTCATTGCCGATAATGCCCGCTTTTTCATACAATCATCCGGCCTGAAAGTGGACCTGATCTCGTCTCACGGACATACGGTATTTCATCAGCCGGAGGCCGGCTTTACCATGCAGGCAGGTGATCCGCAGGTAATTGCCTCCTTAACCGGTATAACAACAGCAGGAGATTTCAGAAAGACAGATGTACTGCTCGGGGGACAGGGAGCC
Organism: Bacteroides sp. SM23_62; assembly: GCA_001303955.1. GTDB lineage: Bacteria > Bacteroidota > Bacteroidia > Bacteroidales > SM23-62 > SM23-62. The sequence goes on from LJUP01000006.1 coordinate 603, forward strand.
CCTCTGGTTACCGTTGGTGACCAATACCTGTTCGGGGAATACGACTTCTGCCTGAACCTGGGCGGATTCGCCAATATTTCCTATATATCGGACGAGAAGAGGCTTGCCAGGGATGTCTGTCCGGTTAACATCATCCTCAACCAGCTTGCGGGTGAACTGGATCTTCCTTATGACAGGAACGGTTTTGCCGGCAGATCAGGGAATGTCTCCGAAACCCTGCTCGGGCGTTTGAACAGCATAGGTTATTATCAAACCGCAGGGCCAGGTTCTCTCGGACGGGAATGGCTGGACTATGAATTCATGCCGGTGATCAGGGATTTCAATCTGCCCGTAACGGATATCCTGAGAACGGTATATGAGCATATCTCCTTACAGATCGCCAGACAGATCCGCCGCGGTGCAAAGGTGCTGGTTACCGGAGGTGGTGCCTATAACCAGTTCCTGGTTGAGAAAATCAGGGAAGTAAGCCATGGAAACATCATCATACCTTCCAGTGACCTGATAGAATATAAGGAAGCCCTTATTTTTGCATTTCTGGGATTGCTGAGATTACATAAAAGAATCAATTGTTTTGCCTCCGTCACCGGGGCTAGCAGGGATAGCTGCTGTGGGGTGATTTACAGAAGTTTTTGATAATTTTACAGCATCTATACCACCCCGGATACCAAACTGATTTTTGCACAACCGATTCATCAGCATTGAAAAATGGAAAATTTTATAGCCCATAATCCCACAAAAGTACATTTCGGGAAAGATGTTGTCGGGCAACTCGGAGAAGCTGCCGCCCAATGCGGTAAAAAGGCCCTGCTCGTATATGGCAGGGGATCTGTCCTGCGCAACGGAAGCTACCAGGACACGAAAGACCAGCTTGACAAGGCAGGTATAGAAATCATAGAATATAGCGGGATCAAACCCAATCCAATAGTGGAAGATGTAGATAAGGCAGCTGCCCTTGGAATGGAGAAAGAAGTGGATATGGTGATTGCTGTAGGGGGTGGATCCGTGATTGATTCAGCCAAGATTATCGCGGTTTGTATCACCGAACAATGCAGTGGATGGGATGTCATGAAAGAACTACGGGATCCGGTCAGGGCCCTTCCCATCATGGCAGTACTGACACTTGCGGCGACTGGGACTGAAATGAATGCTGTGGCTGTCCTGCAGAATAACCAGACCATGGAGAAATTCGGTTACCGGCACCCTGTCATGTTCCCGAAACATTCCTTCCTGGACCCAAATTATACACGCAGTGTACCGGCCAACCATACAGGTTATGGCATTGTCGACCTGGTGGCACATGTTTTGGAATCCTATTTCGGATACGGCGATGCAAGCCTTTCCGACCGCTTTGCCGCATCCGTCATCCTGGAAGCCATGGAATACGGTCCCCAGTTAATGAGAAACCCGGATGACTATCTATTAAGGGCACGGATCATGTGGGCTGCCACAAATGCACTTAACGGTCTTCTTTCATATGGACGGTTAAATGGTGATTTCACCAGCCATTCCCTGGGGCATCAGTTGTCTCTGCTCTACGACACACCTCATGGAGCATCTCTTTCAATCGCCTTTCCAGCCTGGATGAAACATATGATACCGAAGGTCGGGCACAGGCTGGAAAAACTCGGACGCGATCTTTTTGGTGATCCTTCTGCCGGGGGGACCATCAAGCGCCTTGAAAGTTTTTTTTCAGAGGTTTCATGTCCCGTACGGTTAGGGGATATTGGTGTCGGTCCGGATCAAAAAGACGAGATCGTGGCCCTAATGAACAGAAACGAGTGCAACGGAAAGAATCCTGACAATCTTTTGAATGATCTGGACAGGGAGCAGATCGTGGACCTGATGTTTGAGGCATAAAAAAAGGCGCAGTCGAAACTGCGCCTCTTCACCCTAATTACTAACTAAAAACACTAACCACTAAACCTATTTTAACCTAAACCTTTAAATCTATAACGCAAAAATTGCAAATTTGTTTGTGAAAAAATGTTAAAATAATCATAAAAAAGCTAAAACATTTTTTCGAATCCTTCAACCTAATTCCTTCATCCCAATTTTCTATACAAATATACGACATCACACCGACAGAATCACCCCATAAATATCTATTTAACAACTTTTTAAGACTGGTTTTTGATGAATCCTCAAATATCTGTTATGAATGACAGCCAAAGCCGGCATATGTTGCACAAAATACCTATTAAATGACAGGTGTCGGTTGGGGAATATCCAAAAGAAATTATTTTTGTCGGACGCTTTTAAAATAATACATATGAAACGCTTATTTCAAATTATGGCAATCCTGGCGGTAAGTGCATTATCTATCCAGGAAGCAAACACATGTACAAACTTATTAGTAACCCGTGGGGCCTCGGTGAATGGTGCCACCATGATCACCTATGCAGCGGATGCCCATTTCCTGTATGGTGAACTGTATTACCGGCCGGCAGCTGACCACCCTGCAGGAAGCCTTGTGAAGATATATGAATGGGATACGGGAAAATATCTTGGCAAGATCAAACAGGTTACGCATACCTACGCTTTAGTGGGACTGATGAATGAACATCAGCTCGCCATTGGTGAGACCACTTACGGGGGACGCCCGGAACTGGTAGATACAACCGGGATCATAGATTACGGCAGCCTGATGATCCTGGCCCTTCAACGGGCCAAAACTTCCCGCGGGGCCATCCAGGTCATGGGTGATCTTGTGGCTGAATACGGCTACAACAGTTCCGGTGAATCATTCTCCATCGCCGATAAAAATGAGGTCTGGATCATGGACCTGATCGGTAAGGGCCCGGGAAACAAAGGTGCAGTATGGGTGGCACGCAGGATCCCTGACGGATATGTTTCCGCCCATGCCAACCAGGCAAGGATCCGGACATTTCCGCTGGATGACCCGGAAAATTGCCTGTATGCAGAAGATGTGATCTCCTTTGCAAGGGAACAGGGCTATTTTGACGGTAAAGACAAGGATTTCAGTTTTTCAGATACCTATGCACCGGTTGATTTTGGCGGAGCCCGGTTTTGCGAGGCCAGGGTATGGTCCTTCTTCAGCAAGGTCACAGAAGGCATGGAGCAATACCTGGATTATGCCAAGGGCGAGAACCTTGAAAACAGGATGCCGCTCTGGGTAAAGCCAAGCAAAAAACTGGCCGCCCGTGACCTGATGAACTATATGCGTGACCATTTTGAGGGTACTCCGCTGGACATGACCCAGGATGTGGGTGCGGGTCCCTATCGCCTGCCCTACCGCTGGCGGTGGGTGATGTGACCTACTGCAATGAGCGGGCCATTGCCACCCAGCAGACAGGTTATTCATTTGTTACTGAATCAAGGAACTGGCTGCCGGACTGGATAGGTGGTATTTTCTGGTTCGGGGTGGATGATGCGGCCACCACTGTATACAATCCCATGTATTGCGGAATTGACCGCGTCCCCGAACCCTTCGAGGTTGGCAACGGAGACATGATCACCTACTCCGAGACCTCGGCCTTCTGGGCATTTAATTTCGTGGCAAATTTCTGCTACCTCAGATATGACCTTATGACCGAGGATGTTAAGAAGGTGCAGGCTGAACTGGAGTCCAAATATATCAACAATTCCGAAGCGATCGACAAAGCTGCCCTGGCATTGTATAACAAAGACCCGGAACAGGCGAGGAAGTTTTTGACGGATTACTCGGTTGGAGTTGGAGAACAGACTTTCAAGCGCTGGAAGGAACTGGGTCAGTACCTGCTGGTCAAATACATAGACGGGAATGTCAAGAAAGAAAGGGATGGAAAATTCATTTATAATGGCTTTGGAGGGAACATCCCTCCCAATCCTGACCAACCCGGATACCCCGCCTGGTGGTACGAAAAGATCGCAGAAGACAAGGGTGACCAGTTGAAAGTCATAGGAGATGCGCACTAGTTCCCTGCGAGGTGCTGCGGGCCATTGTTAATAAAACGTTGAAGACATTAATTTTTTTTCAGATCTGTTTTTTTCATTCACGAAAAATATTCGTACATTCGCGTCCTGTAAAAAATTGAGGATCATTGAAATTTAACAGACAGACAGGATGGATTTACTGAAGACAGCCGAAAATGAATTCTTGAAAGAAAGCAATTATCCTTCATTCAATTCAGGTGATACGATAACAGTTCACTACAAGATCAGGGAAGGAAACAAGGAAAGGGTACAGCAGTTTCGCGGCGTTGTCATCCAGCGCAGGGGATCCGGTCTGGCCGAGACATTCACCGTACGCAAATTATCCGGTAATATTGGTGTGGAAAGGATCTTTCCCCTGTCCTCCCCGTTTATAGAGAAAATCGATATCAATAAGCGCGGGCATGTACGCCGTGCCAGGATCTTCTACCTTCGTGGCAGAACAGGCAAAAAGGCCCGTATCCAGGAAAAAAGGATGACAGCTTCGGCTGAGAATGGAGAATAAAAGACAGTAACATAAACCAAACCCCGATGAACACTTCGGGGTTTTTTTGTTTTAACTTTATGGAAACTTGTTCCGAAAGAGATACTGAATAATGCGTTACCGGCTTTGCATACTGATATGGATTTCTCTTCTGGCCGCCAGAGGATTTTCCCAGAATGGTAATGGAAAACTGGATCTTGTTGAAGAATGGGCTGAAAAATATACTGTCCCGTTTACCATGCCTGACGGTGCCAGATTAATGACAGATGTTTATCTGCCTGTAACCCGTGACTCCCTGTGCATCATCTACGAAGGACAGGAAGGGTCCATTGCTGTTGAGATTGTTCCAAAAGGGGTACAATATATCATATACGATTCCGTGGATGGAAATATCAATGAAAAGCCCTATGAAATGCCGGTTATTTTTATCAGGACCCCCTATGATAAAAATACTGAAGCACTTGGTTATTTCCTGGCATTCCTCGGATATGCGGCAGTTATCCAGGATAACAGGGGCTGCTATGCATCAGAGGGAGCATATATCCCCATGTACAGCGATTCATGGCGGAAAGAGCCCTATCATCAAAACATTCAGCATTTTCTCGATATAAGTTCGCGGGATGACCCGGCAAATGCCAATCTTCATGAGGATGGTTATCAGAGCCTGAGATACATACTTGACAGCCTGGAAAGGGAATACCAGGGAGATACGATGAATGTATCCAACGGGCTGATCGGAATGATGGGAGCCTCTGCCCTGGGCAATGTGCAATACCAACTGGCTTCTGCCCGTAAAATTGATCCCTTGGGACCGGGATTGAAATGTTTGTTTCCCGTAGTGGCCACCAATGAGCATTACAGGTTCACTGCCGTCCAGAACGGGGTTTTCCGGCAAGAACTGGTTACAGGTTGGATTACAAGGCAATATATTGACCTGATCAATGACGAATTATCCGACGGGGATCCCTCCATTTTTAACAGCATACACAGCCCTGCCGATTATAACCTAAACAGTAAATACGAGGCAGCTGAAATGGCCATCGATTACTGGTTGAGTTATCAGCCTGGCAATGGCCCTTCAGGATATTATCCCAATTCAGTCCTCCGTTCCGATATGGATGCAAGCTGTGCTTTTGTGGGTACCAGTGGAGAAGGTGATGCTGAAGGAAACTTCAGCCGCTATGTCAATCTTGAAGTTCCCATCTACCACCTCACCGGCTGGTGGGATATTTTTATCGACGGTCAGATTGAAACCTATAACCAGCTGATGCAAAACCTCAGTGATGAATATGGACATAAATCCCTTCAGAAACTGGTGATCGGACCCTGGGCACACCAGACCGTGACAATGAGATCCACGGGAGACCTGGATTATCCCGAAAATGTCCAGGATTTTCTTTTTGATTTGCTGAATGTGGAGTTGAACCTGGAAAATTTACCTGTGGATGTGCTCTATGATTCCGAGCCCATGCAATGGTTCAGGACGCATTTAAATCATAACCGCTGGAAAAATATCGGAGAGCCAAAAATCATCATCCCGGAAAGCAAAAAATGGCAGCCAGTTGCTCCAGAGATAAAAATAAGGATACCGGATAAGGATTTTATCCTGCCCTATCCTAAATTCCTGAATTTTTTATCGGGCCACACGGGCCTGGATAGTATAAGCTTTACCCTTTCAATAAATAATTCAGTTACAAGCAGCGATATAAACATTCCCAGGCTTGATACACCACTGGTATCGATGGAAAAGATTGAATCCCGGGCGCCGACCGATTTCCGGCAGATCCCCAATGTCAGGCTTTATGTTGTTGGTCCCCGAACAGCAGGAGAATACACTGAACATGCAGCCGGCAACTACTGGTTCGAAAGCGACTCCTTCCCTTTCACAAAAGATATCCTCATGCAAAAGGTGTATTTACACGAGCAGCAAAAGCTCTTCAGCCGGAAACCCGAATCGGTCAGCGGATCGTCAAACTTTATACATGATCCCCAGCATCCTGTATTTACAGTGGGTGGTGCCAATATGATTACACTTACACCCCTTGGGGACAGGCGTAATCAGGGACAGATGAACCTGGCAGATCCCCTGCTGGCAAAGCATACCATGACACGCAGTGATGTTTTGTCTTTTGAAAGCAATGCCCTGTCCGATACCTTATCGATCATCGGATTTCCGGTCGCTAATCTCTTTGCCAGTAGCAATCCCCTCGAAAACCATTCCGACTCGACCAGTACGGACTTTTTTTTACGGATCCTTGATGTTTACCCGGACGGCGGGGAATATTTCGTGGTGGAAGGTGCCATCAATGCCCGGGCAAGGGATTATGCAAAACAGCTGATTACAGGCAAGGAAGATCCGGGAATACCATTTACAAACATTGTATCTGACAGTGTCTATGAATATCGTTTCAAGATGATGCCCATAGCCTATACTTTTGGCCAGGGCCACAAGATCAAGGTACTTATCAGCAGCAGCAACCATCCCCGCTACCAGTCGAATCCCAACCTGCCTGTTGAAAAAAATGTATTCTCCCGCTGGAAACCGGGTGATGGGCGCCGCTCCAGGAAAGCCCTTCAAACCATTTATTTTTCTGCTGACTATCCTTCCAACGTTGAATTACCCGTTTACAAGGGAGCGCTTTCCCTGCCGGTCGGCACTGAAAGTAATACAACAAAAGTAATTCCAGGTATCAGGATATTTCCCAACCCGGCCAGTGAATTTCTATTTGTAGAGGCAGGCGGTACAGATAATAGATTTGAAATTTACACGCTGACCGGAAGAAAAATGCTGACAGGAATCTTTGATTCATTTTATTCCATCAATGTGGGATCCTGGGATCCCGGTGTCTATGTAATTCGTCTGACCAACCCGGAATCCAACATCTTTTACGCTCAAAAGATCATTATCAGCAAGCTTTAAGAAACCTGCTTACTTTAACTTATCAGCCTGTTCCCGGGCTTGCCGCATGATCTCATCCGCCTGCTTGTTGGCCTCATCCTCCAGTTTCTTTGCATTCTTTTCGGCCTCGGATTTGAGCGTCTTGGCATAGGTCTCGGCTGCCACCTTCTGCAGCGGGTTGCTGCCGGCATCCTTTATCCTCTTTTGTCCCTCTTCCTCTGCCTGGCGGATCAATTCCTCCCCGGCACGTCTGGCCTCCCATTTCAACGCATCGGCCTTTGCCTGTGCTTCGGCCATTATTTTTTCGGCCTCCTTGCTGGCTTCTTCCCTGATCTCCTCCTTCACTTCTTCGACTTTCTCTTCCACTATTTCCTGTACCTGTTCCTTTACCTCTTCGGTCATTTTTTTCATGCCCTCCTCGAACATGGGCCTGATCTTGGGTTCTTTGAAAGTTCCTGTAACCAGGAATTTCACATCGATGGTCTCGCCGGGATCAATATTTATACCCTGGCTCGCGGCCAGGGATGTTATTTCGTTCAGCGTATTCTGGACAGTCCCGCCCAGGTCAGATCTGGGGATCTTCATATTCATCTCATAGTTCATGGTCTGGTCAATACCCTGGTCCCCTTTCATCACCAGCAGGGTATTCCCGATTTTTGTGGTGTAAGGCTCTATGTAAACCCGTCCGTTTCTGACGGAATATTCGATGGACAGGTCCTTCATGACGATATCCTTGAATTTATCCGTATTGAGTATACCGTTGATCATATCGAAGGTCTCTGTTTTTTCAATGGTGATCATCTCTGATCCCAGTTTCCCACTGGCTACAATGGAATTCATTACGGGCACCATTCCTTCTCCCAGGAAAGATGTGAATTCCAGATCAGTTGAAACGGTTCCGGAAGTCTGTTCTGCAATAGGTGCCAGTTTTTGAATGGTCAGGAGGGACTCAAAAGCGGATGGGATATCGATCCTGTCTACCTTGAGCGACAGGTCTACCAGCGGTGATTTCATGTCCTGTGTATTGTATTCTCCCGACACAAGCACATTGCCCTTGAGTAATTGCAGGCTCAATTCACGCATGATCAGCCGCTGGTCACGGATGATGATCTGACCGAACAGGTTGTCAATATCGAGCTTGTTGAATAACACCTTTTTCAACCGGGAAGTGAAAACAAAATCGATATTGCCGGGTATCTCAATGACTGACATTGTATCTGTTGCCCCGGCAGGGGGTTCATCCATCGGCTCACCGGCAGGTTCACCCCCTTTTTCCCCGGTCTCTTCCGACATGAACTCATTTAGATCCAGTAAGTTACTTTCCAGGTTCAGTCTTCCTGCAATCATGCCGTCCTCGAACAGGTAAGACAGGAAATTTTCAAGCTTCCCGTCCATCCTGACATCGCTGCTACCGATATTGGCATCAAATTCGGCCAGGTCTACATACTGCGGCGAAAAATGCATAACCGTACTGTTGATAAACACGGGCTGTGGAATGTCGGGCGACTGCAACTCAAATTGCTGCAATTTCAGGCTGCCATCAGCCTTGAATTCATCATATCTCTCATTTTCAATGCTTGACATCTTTCCCATCAGATCAATATTGGCATCCAGTGTTCCTGTCAGGCTCATATCTTCCATGGGAACCACATCAGCCAGGGCTGAAAAATCGATCTTTGCAGCCAGGGTTGCATTTACCTTTGGATCACTGATGGGTGTAATCATATGCAGGGAAAAATCTACGGGGTTGTCTCCCAGTTCAACATGGAAAGCATTCACATCTACAGTGGAATTATCATGCTGGATCCCGTCATAATGGACCTCCAAATCTATCTGGATCTGCTCGGCAGATTTTGGAAGGTCAGGATACTCGAACCTGGCATTGTCCACCAGTAATTTTATATCCGCCGAGGGAGTATGGTCTTCTGTCAGATTGCCCCGGATGGAACCGGACAAGGCCAATTCCCCGTCCGTCTGCACATCCTCAAAATCTTTCATATAGACCGCAGGAACCATGGAAAGCAGGCTTTTAAAGCTCGTTTCCTTTGTACTAAAGCTGATATCCACGCCAATATCACCTCCTTCCGGCATGGTCACCTTGCCGTCCAGAAGCAATGCCAGGTCATTTATGGCAAATGAATTATCCGTAAGGGTAAAGACAGAATTTACCAGGTCCGCATCCAGGTTGATCAGGATGTCAAGCATGGCATCCTTGACATAACGGATTCCTCCCATGATCAAATTCAGCCGATCTGCAGTGGAAGTTAGATTGAGGCTGGTGAAATCCTGGGCCAGGTCCCCTGACAGCATGAAATTAAACCCATACAAGGACGCTTCCATACCCGATTTCCTGTCATGATAGGCTATGGAAGCATCACGTATCTCCAATTTCCTGAGGGCCACTTTCAGATCCATGGTCCCGGGACCGGTTGTGTCGGGCTCCTCAGCTGAGGAGCTTTCTTTGGCAATATCCCAGTTGGCTGAACCATCTTCCAGCATGATGGCAGAAATCCGTGGGCTATCCATGAGGATACTCCTGACTTTAATGGCTTCTTTCCTGACCAGGCTGATGACATTGACGGTTGCACTGAATTCATCAAAAGCTACCAGGGTATCTCCCTCAAAAATTTCTATCCCGGAAACGGATACCCCATGCAGGGAAGCAGTCAGTCGCGGGAAATCCTTGAAGAAGGTGAGCTTAAGGTCAGTGAAATCAATTTTTGCATTTACACTGGTATTGGCTATCTCTTTGGCCTTGTTAAGTAACTGTTTCTTGAACAGAACGGGAGTAAAAACGAGTATGACCAGGACAAGCAGGATGAATACCAGGAAAATTCTCAGGATCTTTTTCATGATTTCATATGATTTATTACCAATAAATTTATGAATTATATCTTCAACACGGCAATTAATCTCCCAACCTATACGGAATACTGTCAGCATCTCCTTCCCACAACAATTCACCGGGATTCAGGTCCCCAGCCTGTACGTCCATCGCGATATAGGTTCTTCTCTTCGCAGGTGAGTGCAACTCCAGGTCAGCATTCAGTCTGCTTTCCAGCATCGCTATTTCAAAGCTGTTGAAATCGAGGAAAGTTCTGTGATATTTCTCACCCAGTATAAGTTCACCGCTGATATCTGTAAGCCTTGGTAAAAAGTCTTCCACAGTACCATCGAGGTTATTGATCTCAAAAACCATCTCTGGATTAGTCTCAAAATCAAGCACTTTTGAGGTACTTGTTGAAACAGATACATCCAGGTTCATTAACCACGTGGTATCCATATCTGTACGGATATCACCAGCAAGTTGGTGAATTGAAATAATACCGGGGATTGACAGGGATACATCGTCGCAGTGAATATCCAGCATGAAGAAATCAGCGATGATGTAGTTTGAATCGGGGTCAAAATGGGCTCCCAGCAGTCTGCATTCCGTATCGATCTCTCCCCGCAGGGAATCAAGGAACTCCATCTTAAAAACACTTTCCAGTCCGTATAAGGATGCTTCCATATCCCAGATCAGATCAATTTTCGGGGATGCGAAATCTACCATTTGCAGGGAAGCATTTAGATGTCCCGAGGGCAATTGAGCGAGCAAGGTGTCAATGTCCAGGCTGGCAGCGGACAGATCCCCTCTGCTTCCGGAATTAAATTTTCCAGACAGGTTCAATTCCCTGATATAATCTTCTGCCAGTGGTAAATACATTGTCACATCTTCAAGGCCGAAAGTGAAATCAGCAACCGGAATCTCATCGCCTGGAGTCCCCTTGATAAACCCCCTGAAGTACAAATCTCCCTGCTTTAGGTTTTTAAGTCCCTCTCTGCTCAGGAATAACCGGAACATGCTGAAATCATGATCTGATCCATCTACCTCAAAATGAAATTTATCATTTACATTAATATCGATGTCCCCTGAAATATTCATCATGGCCTGATCGATAGAGAACAAACTGGGTTCAATTTGCAAAATCCTTTCCCGGACTTGAAAAGTAAAAGCAGTTTCCAGGCGCAAGGATTTATTCCTGAACTGTATCTTATCAGAGAGTTGTACAAAATCAAGTTCCATATCTGTATCAATTCGGCTTTGGATGACCTCTGAAGAAAAGTTGAATGAGGCCTTCAGCCTTTCCACAAACAAGGCTTCCTGGTCATGCTCCACCCTGTTATCAAACTCCATCTGAATGCCATAAATGGAAATATCCGGAAATTGCCTGAATGGATTGAAAGATATATCCTGGAAACTCAATTCACCCTGGGCAATGTTATTTGAATAAAGGAGTACCCTTTTTTCCGATATTATCCCTGTCCAGATAAAAATACCATGTAAGCAGCAATAAAAGGCCTGAAAATCCTGCAAATACAAAAATGATTATGCGCAATAGCCTCCGGAACAAGGACCTGGGAGGTCGTGCTGATTCATTATTTTCCTTCCGGAAAACCATGTTGTTACAAACAAACATCATATCAGGATCAGACTGATACACCATATAACCAGGGCGGATGCTAATCCTATCACTACCGTCCCCACGGTATGGATCCTGTATCCTGTCTTAACATCCATGCCTGTCATCTGGGTAAAGATCCAGAACAAACTGTCATTGGCATGGGATGCTACCATTGATCCTGCGCCAATGGAAAGTACCACCAGCGCCCTGGCAATACCCGAGTCAAAACCAAGCGGCTCCATTAAGGGAACCATCAGCGAGGCGGTGGTGATCAGTGTTACCGTTGAAGAGCCCTGTGCAATCCGTATGGCAGTCGAGATGATAAAAGGCAGCAGGATACCGATCCTGGCATCTACCAGGTAATCTCCGAGAACACCTGCAATTTCAGAATTGCGCAGGATCATACCAAAGGCTCCCCCTGCACCTGTGATCATCACAATAAGGGCTGCATTCACGAGGGACTGTCCGATCCACCCGGTGGTGGACAACATTTCCCGGTCAAATTTTCTGGGCAGGGAGAAGGCCAGCAATAATCCGATGAGGAGAGCAATTACGGGATTGCCGGTAAATCCCATGATGTTTTTCAACAGTCCGCTTCCAAATGGTTCTGTGGGAAAGTCCGAGATGGATCTCAATACGATCAGCATGATGGGGATTACGATAGGCATAAATGCTTTCATGGCCCTGGGTGCCTGTTTCAATTTCTCCTCGAGTTCGGACTCGGACAGTTCAGGATTGGGATCAATATAAAGCCTGGCGGCAATTTTCGTAGCATACAACCAGCCTACTGCCAGGGTAAACAAACTGACGACAATACCGAGTAAAATGACCAGTCCCAGGTCAGCTTCGAGGATTCCGGCAGCTGCAATCGGTCCGGGTGTCGGTGGCACCAGACAATGGGTGGTCATGAGTCCCAGTGCCAGCGCAACAGAAGTGCCGGCCAGTGATATTTTTGCCTGTTTTGACAGGGCTCTGTTAAGGGGCATAAGAATCACAAAACCAGAATCAGCAAATACAGGAATGGATACGATGTAGCCGATTATGGACATGGTCAGTGGAACCTTTTTCTTGCCGGTGAACGAAAGGATCCTTCTGGCCATGGCATAAGCTCCGCCTGTCTGCTCCAGGAAGGTGCCGATCATGACACCCGCTATGATGACGATCCCAATCTGGCCTATTGTCCCGCCAAAACCCAGGTTGATTGATTCAACGATCTTATCAAGTGGCATCCCGGAAAACAATCCGAATAAGATGGCAGTAAAAATCAGGGCAAGAAAGGGATGTATCTTAAACGTGCTGGTTGAGACTACAATTAAAAGTACACTTGCTACCAGGAGGATTATCAGGATCATGGGATATGATTTACACCATTGGATAATAGTTCAGGGACCAGTGAGATATGCTCAACCATTTGAAAATGATCATGATCCATTTCATCGTCTTGGATCTCCTCATGCTGCCAGGTGATATGGAAAGGGATATGTATTGCGTATCCTCCAATGTTCAGAACAGGATAAATATCTGATTTCATGGAATTACCTACCATCAGGAATTCTTCAGGCCGGATCTCCAGGTGCTTCAGCAGCTTGAGGTAGTCCGATTCCTTCTTGTCACTCATTATCTCAATATGGTGAAAATATGGTTCAAGGTTGGATTTTCGGAGTTTTCTTTCCTGGTCCAGTAAGTCCCCTTTCGTAGCAACAATGAGGGTATAATCCAACCGGCAGAGCTCCTCCAGAACAGTCCGCACCCCTTCAAGAATCTCAATGGGTTTGTTCAACTGCGCCTTGCCCAGCTGGATGATCTCCCGGATTGTGGCCGGGGCTACTTTATATTCACTTACATTCAGGGCAGTTTCTACCAGAGACAGCATAAAGGCTTTGATCCCGAAACCATATAATTCCAGGTTTTGCATCTCTGTCCTGAACAATTCCCTGGATATTGCTTCAGGGGCCTGAAAATCCGAGAGCAGGTCACAGAATGCATCTTCTGTTTCCCTGTAATATGGCTCATTCACCCAGAGGGTATCATCCGCATCAAAACCGATCACCTTAAAATCCGATTTCACCTGGATCATTATTTTGATGGCTTAAATATAATAAAGACAATGTAATACCGGCAGTGAATTGCCAAACATTAAAAAACAATTCAATCTCATTCATTTTTCCTGGCATTTACATAATTTTAGGTAAACCATACTCATTATTAACAAATCCAGACAATTCAAACCTTGAAAACTTTATCCCAATTTCACATTTTCCTGATTACAGCTCTTCTGTTTTCATCAGAACTTTTCTGCCAAAGCATTGAAGATCAATTTGATTCACTGTTGATGAAACAATTCAAGGCGAATGAACCCGGAGGTATAGTCCTGGTGGTCAAAGAGGGTGAAGTGATCTACCGGAAAGCCTTCGGAAAGGCAAATCTCGAACTGGATGTGGATATGAGACCTGAATATATATTGCAGATTGGTTCAATAACAAAACCGTTTACAGCTTGTGCCATCCTGAAATTAATGGAAGAAGGGAAGCTGTCACTGCAGGATGATATTACCAAATACATAGAGGATTATCCTACGCACGGACATACCATCACTATTGAGCATCTGTTGACCCATACTTCCGGGATTAAAAGCTACACAGGCATGGATGAATGGACTTCCGAGGTAAGAAAAAAGAATTTTACACCAGAAGAACTGACTGATTTTTTTAAGAATCAGCCGATGGATTTTGCTCCAGGAGAAAAATATAGTTATAATAATTCAGCCTATTTCCTCCTGGGATACCTGATTGAAATCCTCTCAGGGAAAACCTATGAAGTATTCATTGATTCTGTTTTTTTCCAGCCTCTGGGCTTGAATAATTCATTTTATGGTAATACTTCAAGAATAATTAAAAACCGGGCCGCCGGTCAGATGAGATTTCAAATCTTCCCGCTTGAACGGCATAATTTTTTTGCAAAAATCGTCGATGCACAGTTCATATTCCACATGGATGACAACAATGAAGTTACCGGCTTGACACTGGTCCAGAATGGAGAGCATAAGGCAGAAAAGATTGAATAACAATGCGCACTCAAAACGATCTATTAACTTTATCAGCCTTGTGACATGCCGGTATAACAGTGCATATGTCAGCCCCTATTCAGTTGGTATTAAAACCACCGCAAAGTGTGTGGCATTTTCTACGGTCCAGGAACTCGAAAGGCTTGATGCAAAAGGGAAGATCTTGCTCCTGCATGGGGAGATAGCCTGAGAACAGCTGATGCCAAAGAATTTTGTCTTTTGCAATCCTGAGCACCATCAAAAGATTATTTCACTCCTCGAAAGCAGCGGTGCAGCGGCAATCATTGCCGCAACCGGTAGAAATGCATCCCTGGCTGGAGGGGTATATCCATTTCCCTTGATCGAAGACGGTGATTTAAATATACCATCTGTTTATATGACGGAGGAAGAAGGTGTGAGGCTGCTGCCATTTATCGTGAAACAGGCTAAGATTGAATCCATCTCGAAGCGAATTATGGGAAAAGGATTTAATGCAGTTGCCCGAAAAGGAAGTAATTTAAGTGAATGAATGACACAGATTGAGATTGCGAAAAACAGCCGGATTCCTTAAATTTGATAGAGTACCCTGGACATTCGGGGTATATTTTCTTCCACAGGCGAATTTCATATCATTTTCACAAAAAGGTCACTGCCGTTGTCCATGTGGCCTCTGAACAGATTATCAATTTGTGCTCTACATAAACAAAAGCTGTCAAATGAAAAATCCACGACATTATTTTCTAATCTCCATCTTTTTTGTATCGGTGGCATTCTCCCAATCTTATGAGATAGAATGGACCAGAACCTATGGCGGTCCACTTGAAGAAAACGGCCATCGTGTCCATCAGACCGCAGATGAGGGCTATATCATTTCAGGATACACAAAATCACTGGGCGCCGGGGAATCGGATGCATGGCTGTTAAAGACAAATGCAGATGGGGATACATCATGGACCAAAACTTTTGGTGGAGAAACCTGGGATTGGGGACAGGATGTGCTGCAAACAGAGGATGGCGGTTATCTTCTCGTCATCCGCTGTTATTCTTTTGGCCATGGTTACTATGATGCCTGGATCATTAAAACCGATCCGCAGGGAGACACGTTATGGACAAAATTCTGGGGCGAGGAACCGCATGAATGGCTAAGCAGCGTTCAGCATACCGATGACGGAGGTTATATTTTTGCCGGACACACCTACTCCTTTGGTGCGAAATCTCAGGATGTGTGGTTGGTAAAGAGTGACTCAACAGGAGAAATCCTGTGGATGAAAACATATGGTGGTGAACTTGACGATAATGCAAGCTTTGTTCAGCAAACCAGCGATGGGGGCTTCATTATAATCGGCCGGACGTATTCGTACAGTGAAGGAGGGTCGGATATCTGGCTGGTAAAAACAAACAGTGCCGGGGATACGCTATGGACCAGAGCTTTTGGCGGAATGGATTTCGATTATGGTGTCACTGTAAGACAGTCAAATGATGAAGGATATATCCTGGTCGGGAGTACGTCCTCATTTGGCGCCGGAGAGTTGGATATATGGCTGATCAGGACTGATACAATGGGCAATACATTGTGGACAAGGACATTCGGAGGAAGTGATATAGACAGGCCCTTTTCCCTGATCCAGTTGTCAGATGGCAATTATCTCATCGGAGGGGTTACTAACTCAACCGGCATCGGATTCAATGAAGGTTGGCTTATTTTAACTGATCCGAATGGAGATACATTATGGACACAGACATTAGGCGGGGAATGGGATGATATAATAATGGACTGTGAGGAGACTTCAGATGGAGAACTCATTATTACTGGATATACAGATGTAGAAGATGAAAATGCTGATCTCTGGCTGATGAAAATTACCGTCGATCCTGCAGTTTCCGTTCAAAAAAAAATGCCCCAGGCTCCTTTCCGGCTTTACCAGAACTATCCCAATCCATTGATATCAAAAACAATTGTATCGTATGATATCCCGGGAGATGGACCGGTTCAATTAAGACTATTTAATGCCCGCGGGCAGGAAATCAGGGTATTGGAAGACAGCTATAAACAGGCTGGTTCTTATCAATATGAATTGAACCTGTCCGGTTTTTCGCATGGTCTGTATTTTATCTCTCTTGAATATGAACAACATGTTTCTACCATCAAATTGAATCTAATAAAATAGCAAATTGTGGATAAGAAGAAAATTTTAACAATCATAGCCATCATTATTAGTTTCCCCTTCTTGCTCTTGTCGCAGACAACGTTTGAACGGACATATGGTGGGCCATATTACGATGCAGGCAGCAGTGTTCTTCAGACCTCGGATGGTGGATATATAATAATCGGGACTTCCCGTTATTATGATAGTGAAATCAATGATATGTATCTCATCAGGACCGATGCGTATGGGGACACAATCTGGACGAGGGTTTACGGGGGAGATGATGACGACTCGGGAACATTTATTCAAGAAACTTCCGACTCTGGATACATTATCCTGGGTGCAACTAGATCTTTCGGAGCGGGGAGCTCGGATGTATATCTGATAAAAATTGACGCAACAGGTGATACACTATGGACAAAAACATATGGCGGTACCGGAATTGATTATGGTAGTTGTGTAAGGCAGATAGAAGACCAGGGTTATATTATCGCAGGACATACAGACTCATATGGGAGTGGTTTTTATGATATTTACCTTATCAAAACGGATGCATTCGGAGATACTTTATGGACCAAGGTTTTAGGGGGCAGTGATTTTGACGGGTGCAGAAATATCCAGCCAACCTCTGACAAGGGTTATATTTTGGTTGGGGATACAAAATCTTTTGGTGCCGGTGATAGTGATGTTTATTTGATCAGGACGGATGAATCAGGGGACACATTATGGACAAAGACCTGTGGTGGGGAAAATTATGACAGGGGTTATTCCCTTGTCCAGACCCTGGATGGGTACCTGATTGCAGGAGCTACTGAGTCTTTTGGTGCCGGAAGCAGAGATGTCTATATCATCAGAACCAATTTAAGCGGTGATACTCTTTGGACAAAAACCTTGGGAGCAGTGGGCTATGATATGGCCAATTTCATCCAGCGTACTTATGATGATGGCTATATTATCGTCGGAGAAACAGAATCCTATGGTGCACTTGAAAGCGATATTTTTTTGATAAAAATAGATTCGGCAGGGAATGTTTACTGGACCCAGACAATTGGTGGAGCTGAATATGATCGTGGCGCTTGTGTCCAGCAAACATCAGACTATGGATTTGTCATTACAGGTTCTTCGAAATCCTATTCTGCAGAGGGTGAAAGTGATATATATTTGGTTAAAACGAATGCGTTTGGAGGTTTAACGGGCATCGATAATGACAGGAATTGGACCATCGGATTAAAAGATTTTGAACTTCATCAAAATTATCCGAATCCGTTTAATACTTCAACAACCATTTCCTATCAGGTTGCCAAACCTTCGAGGATAAAACTTGAACTTTTTACCATAGACGGCTCACTGTTGATGCAGGTCTTCGAAAAACACCATCAGCCCGGTGAATACCAATGGAGATGGAACCCAGAGAACCTGGATGGCGGCCTGTATTTTTATCGCTTGCGCAGCAGTGAAGGTGAAATCACCAGGAAAATGATCCTGCTGAAATAAGCTGTCCTGTCTACACATTTGAAACCATCTTTAAAAAGGAAATCGTGGTACAATGATATTCAAACCAGAAATCAGTCCATGGAGTAAATTCAAGTAGCAGCTCCCAATTCCTGGATCCGTGATTCTATTAAACCTAGATGTTCAAAATCAGGAAACAAGTCCTCAACTTCTTTAGGGGCATTCAGTGCCGGATGGATTTCTACACCTTTATCCATTAAATCAGAGATCTGTTTTATGGAGTATTTTATCCTTTCTGTCTTCTCTGCGTCATTCCCCTTATAAAATTGGGCTACAAGGTTATTGGCTTCGGCTTTCAGTGATAAATCAAGCTGCTTTTTCTGCGCATCTTTCAGGTCTTCCATTGAGTCACTTTTAATGTCAAGGCATTTTACATGCTGCTCAAAAGTCTTAAATTGCCTTTTCTTTTTCCGGATTACAGCTGCAGCCCATACAATACCACCAATTAATTTTACAGCCTGTGCTGAACCCACTGTCACAGTAATCCACAAAGAACCTATATCGTATGATTTAACCTTTATGTTTCCCTTGATACTAGGATCCAGGATGGATTGTGAAATGGCAGCGTGTAAGAGCTTTGATTTTTTAGACAGATCCTCCAGATCCTTTATTTTGGGCATCCGGATATATATCGTTGATTCATCATCTTCTTCTTGATAGAGCTCCTTTAAAATCATTAAAAGTGCATGACATCCGCTTCGCATAATTTCCAATCCTTTCTTCAGCCGGGTATCTTCTTTGCTATCCGTTAATATGATCTCATCCTGTACTGTAGAAAAAATGATGGTTGTCTGTATTTCAGAAATTAATGATTCATACAAACCAAGGCCTTTAACTTTTTCTATGGCGTACTTGAGATTGTTTAAATCAGTGTATAAATATCCTGGTTGATTACCTGATAAATATTCTCTTTTGTAATTCAAATGCACAATGTAATTCTCAAGGGTTTTTTTTATTCTCCGTAATTTCATTTCAATTCAGGGGGTTAATTAAAATCATACTGAATTTACGAAATTCCTATCATTGTAATCACATATTCCAAATATTTCAAAGCATCATCGAATGATTTGTCCTGATATCTCAAAACCCTGTTGAAAAGCCCTTGCATATTCTAAATATCTGCCCTAATTTTAGAAATAGACTGGTTACAGGATAACAATTGCCGACAGGAACTACATCTTGTATAATTAATCATAAAAAATGGAGGTTAGCATGCTACAATGTATTAAACGAAGAGAGTTTATCAGGCTTACAACAGCCGGAACCGTACTATGTTTAAGCCCTTCTGGTCTCCTGACTTTTGGAATGAACCGGAAAGGCCCAAAGATTATTAGTCCGGGCTGCAGAAGATCAAAAGTTAAAGTGGCCAAGTTATACATGGGGACTTCACACGGTCTGTGGCCTAAACCGGATATGAATTTCGATGAAGAGATCAGCTTTTATGAAAGGCAGTTTACGAATCTGGAAGAGGAATTGTCTGATGTTGACTTTGTTGTCAACAGGCTGGTAACATCTGCAGAAGAAGTTACCAGTATTAGAAACGAATTGGAGGAAGTTGACGGGATACTGGCCATTCATTTTAACATTGGTATAGGACCCATTCTGACTGAAATTCTACGTGCAGGTCAACCTACCATGGTTTTTGCCGTTCCATATTCCGGACATGAATGGGTTGGTTTCGGGCAATTGCAGAAAGAACCCCTGGGAGCTAAAATGGAATGTATACTCTCCAGTGACTATACTCAGCTGGCTGCTGCTATCAGGCCTTTCCGTGCTATTCACCATTTGAGGGAGGCAAAGATCCTTAATTTATCCACGCGCGACTTTGAGGATTATGCCAACGATGTCAAACAGAAATTCGGAACAGAAATTAAGCAGATACAGCTTCAACTGGTCATAGATGCATATCATTCCATCAGCGATAAAGAGGCGAAACTTGAAGCTGAAAGGTGGATCGAAGGGGCCATGCAGGTGGTTGAGCCTTCCCGGGAAGAAATCATCAAGTCTACCAGACTGGCGCTGGCTTTTGAGAAACTGCTGGATGAAGAAGATGCAACTGTCATCACTGCAGATTGTTATGGCAGCATGCACGGCCCCCTTTGCCAGACCTATGCCTATCCCTGTATTGGTTTTAGCAGGCTGAATGATATGGGTCTTGGTGGTATTTGTGAATCGGACCTTAGAAGCGCCATGACACATATACTATTCCAGGGATTATCAGGAAAGCCCGGTTTTATTAATGATCCTACTGTAGACGAATCCAACAACACAATAATCCTTGCTCACTGTCTGGGGTCAACAAAGATGGATGGCCCGTATAAAGCTGCCGCTCCTTATAATCTGCGAACGATCATGGAACGACAGGAAGGAGCAGTAACACAGGTGAAAATGCGTAATGGACAAAAGGTCACACAGGCCCAATTGATAGGGACAGATCTGTTACACTACTTCACCGGTAAGATTGTTGACACTCCTGTGTCACTTGAAGACGATAGGGGATGCAGGACAAAAATTACCGTTGAGGTTGACGGTGATATAACCAAATTGTGGAAAAACTGGTCACATGGCCTGCATCGGGTAACATGTTATGGTGACCTCTCCAGAGAACTTCAGCATTTTTGCAGATTTAAAGAAATAGAGATGATAAACGAAGCCGTTTGACTGGTATAATCAATTTTATATTTCGTAAATTCAAACATGGTTTGCCGGTTTCGGTTTATGCAAATTGACATTGTAGATATATATTTAAAGGATTGCATCTAAAACTATTTATGAGTTATGAAAATAGCCCTGATTGGAACATATCCGCCCAGAAAATGCGGAATAGGCACTTTTACCAACAATTTATTGAGAGCCATTGCAGCCAATACTGACCATAAGGACCTGGCTTCTGTTGCACAGGTTATTGCCATCGATGAGGGTGGGCAGGATTATGATTACCCTGAAGAAGTTGTATTGACCATCAGGCAGAACCGCCAGAGGGATTATATCACGGCGGCAAAGCAAATTAATTTCAGTGATGCCGACGTTTGTATCCTAGAACATGAATTCGGCATTTTTGGCGGTGATGACGGGGTATATATCCTATCGCTAATACACAGGCTTGAACTGCCTCTGATCGTCACACTCCACACTGTAATCAATGATCCTTCCTATACGCAGCGGTCAATCATAGAAGAAATAGGTGTCAGGGCTGCACGAATCATAGTAATGAGTAAAAGGGCTATTGATTTTCTTACAGAGATCTATAATATACCGTCTGAAAAGATCGATTATATTGAGCATGGTGTACCGGACTTCAAAAAGGTTTCAACCACAAACTTTAAAAAGAAATATAACTTTGAGGACCGGAAAATATTACTGACTTTTGGGCTGATCAACCGTAACAAAGGCATTGAAACAGTGATTAATGCACTGCCTGATGTTGTGCGAAAATTTCCGGAACTATTGTATATCATATCCGGAAAAACCCATCCGGAAGTTGTTAAACATTCCGGTGAGGAATACCGGAATTTCCTGTTGAGGCTTGTCAAACAACATGGACTTGAAAAAAATGTATTTTTCAACAATGCATTCCTTTCTGAAAAAATACTCTTCGAATACCTCTCTGCTTCTGATATTTACATAACTCCTTACCTCAATGAAGCACAGATAACCAGCGGAACCCTCTCCTATGCCATAGGAGCCGGATCAGCAGTCATTTCCACCCCATACTGGCACGCACAGGAATTACTCGACAATAGAAGGGGCAGGCTATTTGATTTTAAGAATTCCACCCAGTTGTCGGAAATTCTACTGGAACTGCTTGATGATGAAAGGAAAATCAATGATTTGAAAGAAAGGGCTTATGACTACGGGAAAAAGATCAGGTGGCCGAAAATTGGCAAACAATATCTTTCTCTCTGCGAATATATATACAACAGCTGGGACAGGGAACTGGAATTAAACAAACTTCCCATACAGCTACCACTGCTTCCTTTCTATGACCTTTCCCATGTAAAAAGATTAACAGATGATACCGGAATTGTACAGCATGCGAAATATGGAATACCAAACCTGAAAGAAGGCTATTGCCTGGATGACAATTCCCGTGCGCTGTTGATGGCTCTGATGGCTTACCGGCAGAACAAAGACCAGGAAGCCCTTGAACTTATACCCATTTACCTTAGTTTCATTCACTATATGCAACGGGACAATGGAAATTTTGGCAATTTCCTGAGTTTCAGCCGGCAATTTCTTGATGAGTATGGATCTGAGGATTCATTTGGACGGACTATCTGGGCCTTAGGCTATTTAATCAGCCATGCCCCAAATGATGCATTCAAGCAAATTGGCAGAGAAATATATTCAAGATCCATTCAGTACTTTGATAAGCTTGAATCAATCAGAGGCATAGCCAATATAATCATCGGGATTGCCTATTTTCTGAAGGATGCACAGGAGGATGAGGAACAATTACAGCTGTTATTAACCCTGATTTCCAAACTGGTTTACGCGTACAACGAAAACAGAGAAGAAAACTGGCACTGGTTCGAGGATATAATCAGTTATGACAACGGGATCCTGCCCCTGGCAATGTACCATGCTGCAGAAATAACCAATGATGATGAGCTTCTGATCATTGCAAATGAATCCCTGGAGTTTCTGGAAAAAGTCACTTACAACCATGGATATCTTGCCCCTGTAGGAAATAAGGGCTGGTATCACAAAGGCGGTGAAATACCGGAACACGACCAGCAATCGCTCGATGTCATGGCGATGGTACTATTATATCATCAAGCCTACCTGGTCACCAAAAAAAAGAAATTAATAGATAAATTATTCTCTTCATATATGTGGTTTCTGGGAGAAAATTCACTCAGATTACCCTTATATGATCATGAAACCTGTGGATGCTGTGACGGACTGCAATCAACCGGTGTAAACCGAAATCAGGGTGCGGAGAGTACCCTGGCTTACTGGATATCACACCTTACGGTACTTGCCGCCCAGGAAAAAGAGTTTGAATATATGGAATGATAGAGTATTTCAGTTCATTACCAGTTCGTCCAGAAGTTCATCCAGGGAAATGTTTGCAAAACCCGTGCAATAATCTGACATGGCATAAGGTATGATCAGTTCGTCGTTATGAATTATTGAGCCGCAGGTATATACGACGTTGGGCACATAGCCTTCCCGTTCATCTTCATCCGGAACGATCAGGGGTTCCTTCAAACGGCCTATTTCATGGGAAGGATCATCCAGGTCCAGCAGGCTCGCACCGATACAGTATTTTCTCATCGGTCCAACCCCATGTGTGATTAAAAGCCAGCCCCTGTCAGTTTCAACAGGTGATCCGCAATTACCAAGTTGAATAAATTCCCAGGGACTTTTGGGTTGCTGCAATATCTTGGCATTCTCCCAGACATGGATCAGGTCTGAAAACATGATATAGTTATTCACACCATCCACCCTGGATAACATGGCGTATTTTCCATTGATTTTTCTTGGGAAAAGGGCCAGGTTTTTATTCGCAGCATAAGGACCATGCAAAGGGATGACCTTGAAATCATAAAAATTCTTTGTCTCTAACAATTTTGGCAGGATGGTTACACCATCATTAGCAGTGTAAGTGGCATAGTAAGTAATCTTGCCATCTTTATGCCTGAACCTGACAAACCTGGCATCCTCAATGCCTTTGCTCTCTGTTTCCGATACCGGGAAGAGCACTCTTCCCGAGATATCTGTATCAAGTGAAAAGGAAACCTCATAATGGGCATCGGCCAGCCAGATTATTTTCTCTACAGCTCTCTGTTTTTCAGGAGTCAGATTATTGTTCTTCAAAATTTCATTTACATTCTTGACAAGCTGGCGATATACAAACTTTTCGGGCAGTTCAGCTGTGATCAATCCGGTGAGATCAGGAGAGATATCCATCTCCAGTAATTTACTGAGGAAAACTCCTTTATCATATGTATGTCGCTTGATAATCTCCGCCTCCTCGATCAGATAACCCGGGGGTTGAATGTTAAATTCTCCTTCATGATTAAGAATTCCCCTGCGGAAGACTAGGGATGAAACATGGCCTTCTCCAGTAGACCTCAGGCTGAGGATAACCCGTTTCTCTCCATTGCTCAATCCAGACTGGTCTAAATCTTCAACGATTGATGGATTAAACAATGCTGCCGCCTCTACCGAAAATTCATGTGTAAAGAATGAACCTATCAGTAACTTGCATTGCTCTGATATCGTATCAGGATCAATTTCAAGCTCAGCAAAATGAAAGAGCAGGTTATTAAAATGTTTTTTAAAAAGTTTTGAAATGTTTCTGTGCCTTTTGGAAAATTCCCTCAGCGTCTGATTCAGGGCTCTCTGAACATCTTCATCTGAGAGATTAATCACTTTCATAATGATATCCCTGGCCCTTTCATCTCCATTGTAGAAATAGCGGGCTATTACCCTGTTTTTATCAGGATACAGAAAGGTGTCTTTCTTTCTGACGGTGATGTTCATTATGAAACAATGATAACAGGTTACACACTGAAAAACACTTCCAATATACTATAAATGTACTATTTACTGCATTTCTGGCGAAAAAATATGGGCTAAATTTGATGAGATATCCTTTCTAGAACTTAAAAGGCATGGGAGTTTCGACTAATTTCTTGAGTTTTTTGGTTAAATCGGGATATTCTGGTGGTAATCTTTACCAGATGATAGCTTTAAAACATAGAGATTCGTATATTTTCACCATAAATCTCTGATTATGAAAAAGTGAACCCGAAGGGACTCGAACCCCCAACCTCCTGATCCGTAGTCAGGTGCACTATCCAATTATGCTACGGGTCCTGATTTTACGCTATCCGGGACCGTCTGATACTTTTCCATTTTGAATGACTTCGTAGACCAGCATCAGATTTCGTGGTGCAAATATATTAAAGAAAACAAAGAACCACAATGTATTATTGGTATATTTGGCCGTCAAATCTATCACTTATTAAATGAATTTCAGTGATTTCAAGTTGGATAAAAGGCTCCTAGAAGCCATTGATTATATGGGGTTTGAAAAGGCAACCCCGGTGCAGGAGCAGGCCATACCTGAAATTCTCGAAGGAAATGACCTGATCTGTTGCGCACAGACAGGAACGGGTAAGACCGCTGCCTTCATCCTGCCCATCCTGAATAAACTCGCAATGGAGCATAATACCGGGACAGACACCCTGGTGATCGTCCCGACACGTGAATTGGCGATCCAGATCCACCAGCAGATACAGGGGCTGTCCTATTTCGTATCCGTTGGCTCGCTGGCGATATATGGAGGAGGAGATGGCAGTGAATGGGAGCAGGAAAAAATTGCCCTCACAAAGGGAAATCATATCATCGTTGCCACACCAGGAAAACTCATCGCCCATCTTAGAATGGGATATGTAAAGTTTGACCAGATCAAACACCTGATTCTCGATGAAGCAGACAGGATGCTGGATATGGGATTTTATGAAGATATCCATAAGATCATATCCTTTCTTCCGAAAAAAAGGCAAACACTGCTTTTCAGTGCTACCATGCCATCCAAAATACGTGAACTGGCCAAAAAGGCCCTGGTCGATCCTGCTGAGATCAATATAGCCATGTCCAAACCGGCCGAAGGAGTACTCCAGGCTGCTTACCTGGCACATGATGAGCAGAAGATCCCGCTGATACATAATCTGATTGCCGATAAACCGGAATATCAAAGCATTCTGATCTTCAGCTCCACGAAGAAGTCTGTCTCGGAAATTGCCAAGTCATTAAAAAAGAAAGAATTCATTGTTGAAAAGATCTCATCGGACCTTGAGCAAAAGGAGCGGGAGGAAGTCCTTGGCAGATTCAAGGCAAGACAGGTTCGGGTACTGGTAGCCACGGATGTACTCAGCCGGGGCATAGATATCAAGGACATCAGCCTCGTTATTAATTTCAATGTACCGGAAGATGCAGAAGATTACGTACACCGTGTTGGCCGGACAGCCAGGGCTGCCGCCACCGGAGTGGCCCTTACCCTGGTCAATGAAGAGGACATGTATAAGCTGAAGCGGATCGAAGACCTGATCGAGAACGAGATCATTAAATTACCTGTACCCGGAGCACTGGGAGAGAGCCCGGTCTGGGATCCGAAATACCGTCCCAGAAAAAGATCCTATTATAAGAAAAAGAGCGGAAAAAAGAAATTCAATAAATAGGATCTCCCCTGCCGCATTCAGTTTGGTAATTTCTTATTCTTCCGCCAAGGTTTGATATCTTTGGTAAAACCTAGTACCAAAAAAATGAATTATGGAATTGGTAACCAGATACAGGAATAACCCCATTCTCACAAAAAAAGATGTGCCCTATGAAGTAGCCACTGTTCATAATGCCGGTGTTACAAAATATCAGGGACACTACATCATGTTGTTCCGTTCACACAGGCATAACGGAAGAAGCATTCTGGGTCTTGCACATAGCAAAGATGGGTTTCAGTTCAAAGTCGACGATAAACCATTTATGGAACCGGCACGATCTGGCATATTTGCCGAATATGAAGCTTTTGGCATAGAAGATCCCCGAATCACATACATAGATGATGAATATCTGATCACCTATTCGGCCTATTCTCAACATGGTGTAAGGATCGGACTGGCAAAAACAAAGGACTGGAAATCTGTTGAGCGCATTGCCTTGATTACTGAAGCCGATTACAGGAATGTGGTTATTTTTTCCGAAAAATTTGATGGCCTGTATGCCCGCCTGGACCGCCCGCATTCAGAGATCAGTCCCTGGTCCATCTGGATCAGTTATTCCCCCGATTTACGCTATTGGGGAGCTGCCAGACTAATTATGAAACCGGTTCAATACCATTGGGACGAGATGAAGATCGGTCCGGGTGCCCCGCCGATTAAAACCGACAAGGGTTGGTTAAATATCTACCATGGAGTTTATCCTACCATGGATGGAAGTGTTTATCGATTAGGAGTAGCCCTTCACGAATTGAATGACCCTTCTCAAATAATTGGAGTAGGTGACAACTGGATATTGCAACCCGAAGAGCCCTATGAAATAACAGGTTATGTCCATAACGTTGTGTTTACCTGCGGGGCGGTGCCAGAAGAGGATGGAACCCTGAAAATATATTGGGGCGGGGCAGACACCGTTATGTGCGTGGGCACGGCCAGGATCAGTGAATTGGTGGATTTATGTTTGACCAACAGCAGAAACCCAGTTTAGCAATGAAAATAGCCATACTATCATCCGTAGCCTGGCGCACACCACCCAGGCATTACGGTCCCTGGGAACAAATCGCATCCAATATTGCTGAAGGTTTGGTCGAACAGGGTATGGAGGCAACCTTATTTGCCACAAAAGATTCTGAAACAAAAGGAAGACTGGAGGGAGTTGTACCAACGGGTTATGAGGAAGATACGGACATTGACCCTAAAGTTGCAGAATGCATGCATATCAGTAACCTGATGGAAAAGGCCAGCAGATTTGACCTTATTCATAATCATTTTGATTTTCTGCCCCTTACTTATTCCCGTTTGATAAAAACCCCGATGGTAACAACCATACATGGTTTTTCTTCAGCAAAAATAATCCCCGTATACAAGAAATATAACGACAGCAATTATTATGTTTCCATCAGCAATTCGGACAGAAGTCCTGAATTAACCTATGTCTCAACTGTCTACAACGGGATTGATGAGAATCTGTTCACCTTGAATGAAAAACCGGAAGACTATCTATTATTTTTCGGCCGGATTCATCATGACAAGGGAACATGGGAAGCTATTAAAGTTGCGAAAAAAGCTAAAAAAAAGCTGATCATTTCGGGCATCATACAGGATCAGGCATATTTCAAGGAAAAGGTTGAGCCATATATCAATGATGAAGACATCGTTTATGTGGGTAGTTCCGGTCCGGACAAGCGAAATACATTATTGGGCAATGCATATGCACTCATACACCCGATAAATTTTGAGGAACCATTCGGCCTGAGTGTGGCCGAATCGATGTTTTGTGGTACTCCTGTGATTGCCTTTGAAAAAGGGGCAATGCAGGAATTGATTCTCCATGACCGTACCGGGTTTCTTGTACAGGATATTGATGAAGCGGCGGAAAGGCTGTCTGATATTTCCGGAATCAGGAGAAGCTTCTGCCGGGAATGGGCAGAAAGCAGGTTCAGCAAGAAAAAAATGATTGCTGATTATATTAATGTTTACAGGAAAATTCTTGCTCTCTAAAACATTTTCAATGGTGATGAATCTAGTAAAATAATCCCAAACCCCTTTCCCTATTGAGTTAATTCATTCAAATTGAGTCATTTCACATCGAAGCAGTTCTTCTGTCTGCCTATTTCCAGAAATAAATATAGAAGGCAATGATTACACTAATGATTATCAGGGAATTGATCACATCCCATTTATTATAGCTGGCACGTGTGGCCGCCCGTTGCTCGGGCGTTGATGAATAATAGGTTACACCTACCAGTTTGGTCTCGTCTACCCGCTCGGTAAAGTAACTGACCACAAATATTACGATCAGGCAAAGCCCAAACAGTACTATCTCGTAATGCAGCCAGTTGGGAGCTACCCATATCGAATGGTACCAGGTGTCTTCGGGGACCGAATCTGCAAAGACGTTGAAGGCAAGCCTCACCATACCCAGTACAAACCCGGTGGCGAGTCCCGCGAATCCCGCTTTCGGGGTGGCTCTTTTCCAGAATACGCCCAGCAGGAATACAGAAGCAATACCCGGAGCCAGCAGGGATTGCACATCCTGAAGGTATTCATAGAGTACCTTCCCGATGCCTTTCATCACCGGTATCCAGGCAATCCCCAGTGCAACAATCACCACGGTGGCGACACGGCCCACATATACCAGGTGTTTTTCAGTTGACTCAGGCCTGAATTTCTTATAAAAATCCACCGTAAACAATGCCGCTGATGAGTTAAAAAGGGAAGCCAGTGAACTCATCAGGGCCGCGAGCAATCCACCTACGACAACCCCTTTCAGTCCGATTGGCAAAAGTTCGGAAACAAGCAGCGGAAAAGCTGCATCCGAGTCGGTAAGATCGAGCAATCCCTTCTGGTTCAGTGCAAAAGCTATCATGCCTGGAATGAGGAAAATAAAAACCGGCAGGAGTTTCAGGTAGGCCCCGAAGATGGTCCCCCTGCGGGATTGTGTCTGATCCCTTCCGGATAGTACTCTTTGAACAATATATTGATCTGTACACCAGTACCAGAACCCGATGATGGCAGAACCCAGGATGACGCCTGTCCACGGGAACTCGGGGTCTTTGGGAGACCGGATCAGTCCCAACATAGAATCTCCATGTTCCGTAAGGTTTGTCCTGCATATGGCTTCCAGCTCACCCCAGCCACCCACCTTGACCAGGCCTATGACCACGATGGTTATGGAACCGATCAACAGGATAGGGGTTTGCAGCACCGAAGTATACAGAACGGATTTCATCCCGCCTATGACAGTATAGATGCCGGTAATGATCACCAGCCCGATGGCGCCGAACCAGAAAAAGTCAATTCCCCAGATTGTCTCAATCCCGAAGACCTCCTTGAATACCACACCGCCGGCATATACCGTGACAGCCACCTTGGTAAGTACATAAGAGACCAGTGAGATGATCGATAAAAGGGACCGGGAAGCGGAATTGTATCGCCGTTCCAGAAATTCAGGCATGGTAAATACGCCGCTCCGTGCATAAAACGGAACGAATAACCAGCCGAGTACCAGGATCATCCAGCCATGCATTTCCCAGTGTGCCATGGCCATTCCGCTGGATGCCCCTGCACCTGCCAGTCCAACCAGGTGTTCTGATCCAATATTGGATGCAAATATAGAAGCCCCGATGGCTATCCATGTGGCATCCCTTCCGGCCAGAAAATAATCTGCTGAAGTATCTTCCTTCATGCGACTGACCCAGACGATGATCCCGATCAATCCAAGAAAAAAAGCTCCGAGAACGAGCCAGTCCAATAGGTGAAATCCTTCCATGGTAAGTGTTATTTGTGAATAAATGTTGGGTTTACGCGTATGAAAATAGTAAAAAAATGTGATTGGTGGTGTGCATTGAAATATTTAGATTTAGCAAAACTTTTAATGATGGCGAAAATTATTGTGCTCGGAACCGGTCTGATAGGCGGTGCCATGGCAGTGGACCTGGCTTTAAAGCACAATGTCACTGCGCTGGATATTGATACAGCATATTTTGAGCGATTAAACCAAAAAGGGGTAATAACGAAACAGGCTGATCTGAGCCTGCCCGGTGAAATAGCCGAACAGGTATCAGGATATGACCTGGTGATTGGTGCCCTTCCGGGACATATGGGATTCCGGACCCTGGAGGAAGTGATTGAAGCAGGTATCAGTATGGTGGATATCTCATTCATGCCAGAGGACTATCTCAGCCTGGATGACCTGGCCATAAAGAACAGTGTCACGGCAGTAGTGGACTGTGGTGTCGCCCCGGGAATGGGGAACCTGATCCTGGGGCATCATGACCGACAGATGGAGGTGGATAGCTTCCGGTGTTATGTAGGCGGTCTCCCGATAAAGCGCGATTGGCCCTATGGATATAAGGCGGTCTTCTCTCCCATCGATGTCATTGAGGAATATACAAGGCCGGCCCGTTATGTAGAGAACCACCGGGTAATCACCCGTGAGGCCCTGTCTGACCTGGAATTGATTGATTTTCAAAACACGGGGACCCTGGAGGCCTGGAATTCCGATGGACTTCGTTCCCTGATAACGACCATGGATATACCGAACATGATTGAAAAGACCCTGCGATATCCCGGTACCACGGAATACATCAGGGTACTCCGGGAAACCGGCTTTTTTTCATATGATGAGGTAAATATCGGTGGCCAGAAGATCAGGCCGATTGATCTTACTGCAAAACTCCTTTTCCCGAAATGGAAACTTCAGGCCGGGGACCGGGACCTGACCATCATGAAAATCATAATAAGCGGTAAAGAAGATGGAGCAGGCGTGAAGTATACCTATGATCTTTACGATGAATACGATCCGGAAACGAAAGTTCATTCCATGGCCCGGACTACAGGATATACCTGTACCGCTGTGGCGGATCTCATACTGTCGGGTAAATTCGACCGCAAGGGTGTTTGTCCCCCGGAACTGGTGGGACGAAAACCAGGCAGTTTCGAATATGTCCGGGATTACCTGGCCGCAAGAAAGGTGCACTACAAAATGGAAAGGAAGGAAATTCAGCCTTTACCGTACTCGGAAGGTGCAACACCGTAAAGTTCCCGGAAACATTTGGCAAAATACGATGGATGGTTGAATCCCACCTCATAGGTGATCTCTGCCAAGTTGCCGAAATCGGATTTAATGAGCTGGGCAGCCCGTTTCAGACGGATGGTGCGGATGAATTCGCTGGGGGACTGGTCCGTGAGGGCTTTGATTTTGCGGAAGAGCTGCATACGGCTCATGGCCAGTTCTGATCCAAGTTGTTCCACACTGAAATCCTGGTCCGACATGTTTTTTTCAATGATATCCAGTGTTTGATTGATGAACCTCTCATCTGCCGAGGTAACAGCAATTTCCCGGGGTTCCATTAAAAGTT
Source organism: Bacteroides sp. SM23_62 (assembly GCA_001303955.1). Classification (GTDB taxonomy): domain Bacteria; phylum Bacteroidota; class Bacteroidia; order Bacteroidales; family SM23-62; genus SM23-62. The sequence goes on from LJUP01000006.1 coordinate 32,654, forward strand.
CCTTGCGGAACCTTTCCCTGAGCTTCCGGCGCTGCTGTATCAGGTTCTTGATCCTTACGCGCAATTCTTTGATATTGAAAGGCTTTGTGAGATAATCATCCGCCCCGGTTTCGAGTCCCTCAATCCTGTCCTCAACACTCGTCTTCGCTGTTAACATGATCACTGGAATATGGCTGGTACGCTCGTCTGTTTTCAGCCTGTTACATAATTCCACGCCATCCATCTTCGGCATCATCAGGTCGGTAATGACCAGGTCCGGAAGTTGATCAGTAGCGATCTGCAAGCCTGCAACACCATCTGCTGCTTCCATAACATTGTATTCCGCCATGTTTTCGGTAATATGCGTACGGATATCCTCATTATCCTCAACCGTAAGGATAATCTGCCTGTCATCGCCCACACGGGAAGGCCGGTCCTTCTTATCCGGTTCAACCTGTGCTTCATATGATCTCTCCAAGGTTGGGGATTCCTCTAATATGATATAATCCGAAATATCCAGGTGACTTGTTCCCAGCGGGATTGACAAAAGGAAGCGCGTGCCAAGATTGACCTTGCTTTCAACCGAAATATCTCCGTGCATAAGATCGATCAGCTCTTTCGTGAGGGAGAGTCCGATCCCTGTCCCAACACTTTCAGTTTCATCCTTTCCCCTGACCTGGTAAAACCGGTCAAATATCCTGGAAAGTTCATCTTCAGGAATCCCCTTACCTGTATCCCGGACCTCAATCTGAAGGGATGGCAGGCTCTCATTGCTTTTTTGTTTACGCGAATACTCCCTTTCAACCAGAACGTTAACCGAGACAGTTCCACCATCATCCGTATATTTAATAGCATTGCCAACCAGATTGGTAAGGATCTTATCCAGCTTATCTGCATCAAAATAGGTAACAAACTCTTCTTCGGGGAATTTTACTGTATAATGGATATTCTTTCTTTCTGCACGGGATGTAAACGAGAGCGCAATGATTTTCAGATGGTAGATAACATCCCCCTGGCTCAGTTCAATCTTCAGTTTCCCGGAGTCCAGTTTGGAGAGATCCAGCAACTGGTTGATCAGTCCCAGGAGCTTATTCACATTCCGTTCCATCAGCTTCAGGGTTCTGGCAGATGGTCTTTTCATCTGCGCATCATCGATCATCTGTTGTATGGGATCCAGGATCAGTGTAAGCGGGGTACGCAGTTCGTGGGAGATATTGGAAAACATCCTTGTTTTAAGTTCATCCACCTCTGCGAGCAGGGCATTGGCCTTTTTCTTCATTCGGTAGTTCCGGTACATATAGAACAGGCTAATCACAACCAGGACAAGTGCGATCATGGTAAAATTACGCAGGAGCTTCGCCCGCTGAAGATCGACCTCTTTTTGCCGTATCTCTTGGTTGTATTCCCTCTCCCTGGCGTATCTCCTTAATAAAGTGTTTGCCTGCATCTGATTGATGCTGTCATAGAGGGTCATGTATAATCCGGAATAATGAAGAGCTTTTTCATAATCTCCCATTTTCTTATAGGAATCAGCCATCAATTCAGCATTATCCCTTATTTGTTCCAGGAAGTTTTCAACCATGGCGATGGTCATGGCTGAATCCAGGTAGGATATTGAAAGACCATATTCTCCGGTGAAATTGTAGTATTTTCCAAATTGCATGTAAGAATCAACCAACCTGGTATTGTGTCCCAGTTCTTTGCTCAGATCAAGTGCCTGGTGGAAAAAATTATAGGCACTATCCAGTTCATTAAGAAGCAAATAATTATCTCCTATGTTCACCAAGGCAGCTATTATGGTACGGTTGACTTCTGCTTTCTTTTCCAGTAAATCCAATGCCTGGAACTGGTATTCTTGCGATTTTGCATACTCCCCTTCACTGGCATAGGAAGATCCAATACCCAGGAAAATATGGGGCAGGTATTCTTCATTCCCAATGTCCTGGAAGATCTGATGGGCTTTGTTATAATATTCCAGCGCATCGTCATTATCCTCATCCAGCAATATATTCCCAAAGGCAAAGTAAACTTTCGCCAGTAATAACGGATCATCTAATTTCGCAAGTATTTCAAGGCTGGCATTCAGGTTTTCAATGGCCGAAGACAATAAACCAAGTTGTCGGTAAATAACACCGCTTGAATAAAGGGCACTGGCCATCCCCGGTATATCATCCAGATCCTTTGCTATCTCGTAGCTCTTCAGGGCAAAATAGATGGCTGTATCCGGGTCGGTGGCTTTAAGCTCATCAGTAAGTTCGGTCAGGAGTCTTAACCTGGTGGTATCTTCTGTTGTTTGGTCAAGGATTACCACCAATGAGTCCACCGAAGGTTGTCCCATTAATGGAAAAATCATACCGAATGTAATGAACAGGATGGTGAGGTGCCTTATCATTAATGGTTTTGACTATTTAATGGCTTTTTTCAATCTCAACCAATCCCCAACGAATCATTTTTCCAAGGATCTTCCGGGTCAGGTCTTCCCCTAAAATTACAACATTTTTCCGGATGAATTCATCCACCGTCGATTCCTTTAAGTCCCTGTAAGCCTGGAAATGTGCACCGGGAACCTTGAACAATCTTGACATCCGGTGTGAAACAGGCAGCACAATATAATGAAAGCGGCCTTTACGGAATTTTGCTTTTCCTTTCAGGCCAATGGGGTCATGCATATAATCAAAAATATAACAGCTGGTTTCAACCAATTTCCAGTATGGCAGCGGCCTGATAATGTCTTTCGGATCCGGCCTTTTCATTTCCGCCTGATGATTTCGTCTGGCCGCTTCAGATAATTGCCAGCGCTCATATTTGGCAATCATGAATGCTTTGGTGAAATCTACCTGGAACACATCCCAGGCATTTGTTGGTAATCCCCTGTCAATCAGATGCTCAAGATATTTCTTCAGGCTGTCTGTCAGAAAATACAGTTCCGGCAGCGGGGTATCTTGCCCATACTGGTAACGATCAAGGTCATTTTCTATTAACTCCACAAAATCACTATCCTTTAAAGCTTGCCGGATATGTTCCCTGATCAGCACCAGCGTAGGCAGGAAATGTTCAATGTTATTCACAAGATCAGCCAGGAATAAATATGTCCGGCGTGAAATATGATCATTGGGCAAATAGTAAAAGGAGCTGAAAGTATTCCTGTCACTTTTTATCAGGTTCCTCATTTTTTCAGTGGGGTACATTACTGAAAAACCTGAATGGACATCATCATATTCAAGTTGCCCGACATGTCGTTGATATATGGGTGTTCCCGGAAGGATGGAAAGCAGGGTGAGCTGGGGCCTTGCACCGGCCAGCGCTACCTCTATCACAGATCTTAAGGTATCGTTAAGATCCTTCCTGGTCTCACCCGGGAATCCTGCCATATAGGAGACTATGGTGGTGATCCCCAGGGCCGTTGAATGCCTGATCATCCTGATGGCTATTCCAAGGTCCAGGTTTTTCCTGATCTCCTTTTGTATCCTGTCAGATCCGGATTCAATTCCGAAAAAGATGGCCCTGCATCCGCTCTCGTTCATCTCCTCCAGCATTTGTTCAGTCACACAATCTGTCCGGGCAGAACAGGTCCAGGTAAATGGAGCTTCCGAAATCTTGTTGCGTGATATCAGTTGCCGTGAAAAATCAGCCATAAATGCTTTGTCAAGTGTAAACATATCATGGGAAATTCCCATTCTGTCGATGCCCAGTTCCTGATGGCAGTATTCCATTTCGGCTATGATCCTGCCGGGAGATTTTACGCGGTACCTCTTTGAGAAGAACTGGTTGGTGGTACAGTAGGTACAGGAGTATGGACAACCCCTACCCGCATCAATGCGTACCTTACTTTTCTTAAAAATCCTCTCATAAGCTGGGACGGGCAGCTTATCAAGGTCTCTCACCCTATCACCCGGGGAGCCCGGATTCACCTCATTGGTCAGGCGATCCCTGTAAACAAGACCCGGTATGGATGCTGCCTCTGCCTCATTCCCATCCAATAGCCAGGATATCAGCCCGGGCAATGTATGATCCGCCTCTCCTTTCAGGATGAAATCTATGGCGGGATATTTTGCCAGGATATCCTCGGCCAGGACGGAAGCCTGGGGACCGCCAAAAATAACAGGGATAGCCGGATCCATCCGTTTAATCTCCTCAGCCAGCAGCAGGGAAATAGGAAATGAATCACACCAGGTGGAAAAACCTATTGCCCCCGGGTTATGAGACAGGATATCTTCTGCCACTTTAGGGAGGTCCCTGTCATTTGCAATCAACATTTCAGGCTTGTAGATGGCAGCCCTGAAACCGGATTGCCCAAGAGTGCTCAGAAGGACGAGCAATCCTACGGGGATAAAATCGACGGCCTGGTCTGTTGATACAGGATTTATTACGGGTGGGATCAGGAGTATATGAATTCCAGTATCCTGCAATCTGGATTTGCCCAAAATGGTAAATTATATAATCTGAGAATCAATACGATTAATATTTGGAGGCAATCATATACCTTCCATCCTGTGTACGTCCCCTTCAATATCCTCCACTTGCTTATTATGGGGATTTGTCTGTTTATCAGCTATTAATATACGAACCTCATGATCCGGATCAATACCGGGTCCCCAGTACACGTTTATTTCACTCTTGATTACTCCCAGTAACTCATTAATCCTTTTAAGGGCAGCCTCTCTATCCTTGTTGCGGTCCTCAGCTATGGTGGTGGGCGGGGTGATTTTCTCCCAGTCATCTTTTAATCCAAAGAGTTTTCCTTGTTTTTCACGCAGAAGCTCAAATGGAGTTTTTTCGTTCGCGGCCATAGTAATAGTGTTTTAGGTTTAGTAACTTTCATCCAAGTTATTATCTAAAAAACTGAAAGTCAAGTAATTTATCTATTATTTTGTATAAGATTGCTGCCGGGCCGGGGTGAATATACCCGGATTCAGCGTTCAGTACTGTATCACGGCCTTCTCTAATTCTTCATCCTGAATAGTATTGTATGGAATTTGCGCTCCGGCACTTGAAGTGAAAACAGTGATAAAACGCAGTCAAGCAGGAAGTTTTAATATGCATATCCATTGATATGCGCATGGAATTCCCTTTGAAAATGATGTGGTTTTCATTTTAAGGCCCTCCATTCAAATGATTAATTGCTTGAAGAAACAATAATTAAAATTACGACAACTTAAGGGGTGGTATCTAGCAGGGAGGTAACAAAGATTGATTAAATTGTAACAAAAGCATTTAATGGGTAAACCGGGTGCAGTCCTGAAGTCCTTCAACAAAGACTACATCCCGGTCTTTCGCCCAATTTCTGTCTTTGCTAGCTGACAAAGTGTTTTTAATTTAATGCTAAAATTATGCCATATACAGTAAAATGTCTACCAATTATGTATCCTATGTTGCCAGGTATGTAACAGGAAGCTGGTCAGGCTTTGGCATACTCTGAGGGGGAAACACCATAGAGTTCCCTGAAGCATTTTGCAAAGTAGGACAGATTATTGAATCCCACTTCGTAGGTGATCTCTGCCACATTGCCAAATTTCTTCTGGAGCAGCTGGGCAGCCCGTTTCAATCTGATCGTACGGATGAATTCACTGGGGGTCTGATTGGTCAATGCCTTCAACTTTCTGAACAACTGCATACGGCTCATCCCTATCTCCCCTGTCATGGCTGTAACATCGAAATCACAGTCACCGAGGTTATCTTCAATGATCTGGATGGCTTTGTTCAGGAACCTCTCATCAACAGAAGTAACGGCGATGTCACTGGGACTGAGATCTGTTTCCTTGCTGAACCTTTCACGCAACAGCTTTCGCTGTTCGATCAGATTCTTCAAGCGGGTTTGCAATTCCTGCATGTTAAAGGGTTTGGTCATATAGGCATCTGCCCCGGTTTCAAGTCCCTCAATCCTGCTTTCCACCGTCGCCTTGGCAGTCAACATGATCACAGGTATATGGCTGGTCCGTTCATCGGTTTTCAACCTCCTGCAAAGTTCCACCCCATCCATCCTGGGCATCATCAGATCGGTAATGATGAGGTCCGGTATGGTTTCAGTTGCCAGGGATAATCCCTCCTCCCCGTCGACAGCTTCCTGCATGCTGAATTGATCTTCGAGGTTGTCAAGTAAATGTGCCCTGACATCTTCGCTATCCTCCACTACCAGGATCTTTGCTTTTCCATCCTTCTCTTCAATGCCACCATCTTCTGTTTGCCGGTTTTCATACCCTCCTGATACCAGGACCACGTTTGCCACACTGGCATCTTCCAGGTCTTCTTTCTCCCCGATCAGGTATTCATGCTTGTCCAGGTGTTCCTTCCCCAGCGGAATCACGATCGTGAAAGAACTCCCCTTGCCTTCAGCAGATTCCACCTTGATCTGACCATGCTGGAGTCCCACCAGCTCCCGTGTCAGTGAAAGGCCTATGCCGGTCCCCCCACTGCTTTGCTGCCATGATCCCTCTACCTGGTAGAAACGGTCAAATATCTTATCCACCAGTTCAGCGGGTATACCCGGACCGGAATCGGATATCCGGATGTTCAGAAAATCCTGGTCTTTGTTCTTTCCCCTGGATTCAATCTTTATCTGGCAGTCTACCTCTCCTTCTTCGGGTGTGTATTTAAAGGCATTCGACAACAGATTTGTCAGTATTTTTTCAAGCTTATCCGTATCATAATAAGTGATGTAACCCTTCTCTGGAATATGGACGTTATATTGAATGTTTTTCCTTTCTGCCAGCGGTTGAAAACTAGAGGTGATCAGGCGGCTGAAACGCAGGATATCCGATTCGTTCATTTCCAGTTTCATGCTGCCGGCATCCAGTTTCGAAAGGTCAAGCAGCTGGTTTATCAGTCCCAAGAGCCTGACTGCGTTCCTGTGCATCCTTTCCATGGTAACCCGGTTTTTTTCTGTCAGGTCCTCTTTGGAAAGGATGTCTTCCAGCGGCCCTATAATCAATGTAAGGGGGGTCCGGAACTCATGAGAGACATTGGAAAAGAACCTTGTCTTCATCTGATCCATCTCCATGATCTGAAGATTCTTTTGTTCGAGTTCAGCGGTACGCTCCTTAACCTTGTCCTCCAGTCCCAGTCTCATTCTCTCCAGTTCCGTTACCGAATCATATGCCCGGAGGCTTGCCAGCACAAGGGTAAACAGTTTAAAGGCAGTCAGCTCGGTTTTCGTCTTGTAATCATTGATCTCATAGGAAACAATCACTTCCCGCTCGGGGGCATATCCGGGATATCCGGTGCGAAGAATGATCTGGGTGTACTTGAGGTTCACCTCATCACGAATGAACTTTACCAGATCCAGTCCCGCCGTATTTGTCTCCATCACAACATCCAGCAGGATCACCGCAATATCCGGATTATTCCTGAGCAGCGGTTTGGATGCTTCAGCAGAATGTGCATGAATAAATTCAATTCCCCGGTCCCTGTAGGTAAAACCTTTCAGGGCAATGCGTGTCACACTGTGAATGTCTTCCTCGTCATCTACTACCATGACTTTCCAGGGCGGACAGGAAAATTCAGGCTGCGAAATCTCCTTTTCAAAGATTTCTGGAGCTGCGTCTGAGAACAGCTGTTCATCATCGTCTTTCAGCTCTTTATCTTCAAATAATTTCTCATTCTGATCAAGATCCATTGTCAGGCTTTTAATAAAATTGTATGAATATGTAATCCCTATTTGCCAAGTGGTACAGCCAGATGAACCCGGGTTCCCTTTCCCGGTTTTGACGTGATATGGATATTTACACCTGTCAATTTACAAAATTCTTTGGTCAGCGTGAGTCCCAGTCCAAGTCCATGCCCGTTTGCACCATTGGCAAGTTCCCTTTTAAAGGGATAATACATTTCTTTCTGGAAAGAAGGCGATATACCTCTCCCGGTGTCAGATACTATGATCTTCAATACCTTATCCTGGTCATGGCTGACCTTTATCTCTATATGTCCTTCCTTTGTGTTTTTAACCGCATTGTCAATTACATTTGACAGGATCTGGCTGAAAGCATATTCATCAATCAATATTATGTCTGTGGATGCCATGTTCTCGACCACAAGGTCAATCCCGTTTTTATGAACAGCATACTCCTCATCAGCTAAAATATCGCGGATGGTATCAGACACTGAGATTTTTTCCCGTTTTAGCTCATAATTGTCTGCCTGGATTTCGGACAGGTCATTGATCATCTGGACCGCCCGGATGATTTCCTTCCCCGAGTAATTCATATCATCAAACAGTTGCCTGATATTCTCATTTACCTGGTCTTTAACCTCCTTCCTGATAGTGTCTGATGAATCGAGGATCAGGTTTAAGGGGCCCTGGATTCTTTCTGACATTTCATGCAGGAAAACTGATTTCTGCTGTTCTGCTTTTTCTGCTTTTTGCTTTGCATGCATCAGGGCTTTCTCCTTGCGTATGCGGCGCTTGATCTCTAATTTGAATTCTTCATTCAACCTGCCGATCTGCTGGATCGCCTCGTAGGCCCTCAGGCTGGCAAGTGCAACTGTAAAGAGCTTGAAAGATGTTAATTCTGTTTTGGTTTTGTAATCATTTATTTCATAGGATACAATTACCTCTCTTTCCGGAGCCTGTCCGGGTTGTCCGGTGCGTATGATGATCTGGGTCACCTTGTTGCCTAGTTTATCGCGGATGATTTTAACAAGGTCGAGGCCCGCGTTGGTTGTCTCCATCACCACATCAAGCAGGATGAGGGCTGTATCGGGATGTTCCTTCAGTATCTTTTCTGCTTCGGCGGCCGAGTAGGCATCATAGAACTCCACTGGTTTTCCCCTGAATGTAAATCCTTTAAGGGCAATGCGTGTTACACTGTGAATATCTTCCTCATCATCTACAATAAGGATCTTCCATTTTTCCAATGACTCATCTTCTTTCCTGCCAATTTCAACCAATTCTGACTCCTGTTCTGTCAGGAACAGTTCGTCGGAATCGTCCTCCTGTCCTGGAGTGTCGGCAAACAGGTCTTCGTAATTTTTGAATTTGTCCATAACCATTGTTTAAAAATACATTATCCCGACAATGATGGCTACTATTTATGTAACAGTCTCTGACATTATGGTAACTTAATCAGGAATTGCATCCCTTTTCCCTGTTCGCTGGAACAACTGATACGTCCATTCAACCGCTGGGTAACCAGATTGTATACGATGTGCATTCCTAATCCTGTGCCAACTTTTTTATCGGTAGTAAAAAACGGTTCGAATATTCTATCCATGAGTTCCGGTCCGATCCCTTTCCCATCATCAGCGTATTCCAATATGATTTCTTTTTTTTCACGCCTGGCAGTCAGCCTGATACTGCCCTGATCCTTTCCCTCAAATCCATGTACCAGGCTATTGAGTATCAGGTTGGTCAGGATCTGGGAATAGGCCCCGGGATAACTGTTCAATTCAAGTTTTTCATCAATGTCCAGGCTGATGTCAATCTTTTTCCCTTTCAGACGGGGATAAAGACTCCTGATAACATCTTCCGAATATTCCTTCAGCTTGAAATTCCGCTGCTGTTCGGTGGACTGGTCTACAGATACCTGTTTAAAGCTCTGCACCATGGTGGCCGTTCTTTCCATATTGGACAGGATCAGTTTGGCAGCCTGGCTGGCGGTATTCAGGTAATCTTTGAATTCTGCGCGGGAGATCCTGTCCGTCTTATAGTGATCAGCCATCCTTTTCGTCTCTTCTACCAGGCTTGAAGCTGCTGTTACACTGATCCCGACAGGTGTATTGATCTCATGGGCGACTCCTGCCACCAGTCCACCAAGGGCCGCCAGTTTTTCCGACTGGATCAGCTGCAACTGGGTATCCCTTAAATTCTCAAGTGTGATCTTGAGCTCTTCGATATGTTGTTCCAGCAGATTGTTTTTTTCAGAGATCTGCTGATTCAATGTTGATATCATACGGTTTTCGCTGCGTTTCTGGATAAAGGCATTCACGACCAGTCCCAGCACAATCAACACGAGTACAACTCCACCCATCAGCATGATCCTCCATGTTTTCTGCTGTTCCAGCTCCAGTCTTTGTTTCTCAAGGTTTGCCTCCTGGATATCGATCTGATGCTGTTTCGCTTCGCTCTGGTATTTTTGTTCGAGCTCCTGAAGTTGTTTGATCTTCTGCTCATTATAGATACTATCATGCACTTTGCTGAACTCCACGTGATACCTGTATGCTTCACGGTAGTTCCCGGTCTCCGCGGATAATTCGGACAAACTTGCCAGTGCCCTGCGCGTCATTTCCTTGTCCTGTATCTCCCGGGCAATTTCCAGGCTTTGGGTAAAATACGTTTTGGATGCAGCCTTGTTTCCCAACCTTGAATACACGATCCCTATCTTGAATAATGCGTGTGCCTTTTCACTTTGATCACCGGTTTCTTCGCAGACTGCCAGGGCCCTGTTGAGGTATTGGAGTGAAGCCTGGTATTTTTCCTGATTGGAGTAAATTGTCCCGATGTTATTCAGGGCATTGGCCAGACCGGTTTTTGTACCGAGGGATTCCCTGATGGCCAGGGCGCTTTTATAGTTTTGCAGTGCTTCATCGATTTTGCCCAGGTGCTCATATGCAGAACCTATATTATTCAGGGAGGTTGCCACTTTTAAATTTACCTTCAACTTTTCATAGATCACCATGGATTCTGTATAGTACCCTATCGCCGCATTGTAATCCCCATTGTACGCATTTGCGATGCCGAGTGACTGGTAGGAATCCGCTACCAACTTTTCATCATTGATCTCTTTTCCGACCGCCACAGCCCGTTGCGCGTAATCCATGGCGGTTGCATATTCACTCAGGTTATTATATACAATGGCAATATTGCTCAATGCCCTGCCAATAATGCTTTTACTCCCCATTGATTCTGCCAGTTCCAGGGCTTGCCGGTAGATTTCCAGTGCCTTCGGGTAGTCACCCATATCATCATAAATAGCACCCAGTGTATTCAATGAATAACTCATGTTTAGCTTGTCATCCAGTTCCGCTGACAACTCATATGATTCCCTGAAATATTTAATTGCGAGATCCATCTGTCCCCATCCCCGGTAAACCTCTCCCATGCTGTTTATCACCCGCGCTGTAACTGATTTGTTCCCTGATTCCTTTGCCACTGCCAGGGCCTCCTCAAAAACGCTTATGGCTTTCTCAGCATCCCCCTGTATATTGTATACCCAGCCCATCATGTTCAATCCGCCTGCCAGGCCTGCTTTATAACCTGCTTCCTCATAGAGGGCATTGGCTTTTCCAAGATGCTCCATGACCTCCTGGTAGGTTCCCTGCTTGAATTGAATAACGCCCAGATAATAATAGCCGTTTGCCACGGATTTCTTATCCCCCAGGCTTTGATAAATCTGAATGGCTTCCCGGGCATTGCTGAGAGCTAGTTGCCATTCACCAAACTGGTAGTGCACATTGGCTAAACTGTTCAGCGAATTTGCCCTCCCCTCGGCAAATTGAATTTCCTTTGAAAGTTCCAGTGCCCGGTTGGCATATTGAAGTGCCTTGTCTTTATCGCCGTAGGAATGTTCAACGGAAAGTTCATTCAATAACCTTACCCGGATAGTATCTTCCTTTACCATGAACAGTTCGTTGTGCAGACTGTCAATCTTTTCCATATCCTGGGGAAAGGTCCCCGTAAAAATCACACAAAGAAAAACTGCCGTTAGAATAAATCTCATTTGATTGATATATTATTATTGGACCGGAATATTCATCCTAAAAGATACGCCTTTTTCTTTTTCACTGCTGCAGGTAATAGATCCATTCAGCCTCTGGTTTACGATATTGTAAACAATATGCAGTCCCAGGCCGGTTCCGGCCTTTTTATTGGTCGTAAAGAACGGGTCAAACACCTTGTCAATATGCTTCTCAGGTATGCCTTTCCCATTATCATGGTAGGCAAGCATCAGTTCCTTCCTGTTAACCTGTGCCGCAATGGTTATGGTCCCCTGCTTCATATCTTCAAAACCATGAACAACGCTATTGAGCACAAGGTTGGTCAGGATCTGGGAAAAGGCCCCCGGATAACTGTTTAACTCTATCTTTTCATCTATCTCCAGAATGATTTCAACCTTCTTCCCCTTGATACGGGGATACAGGCTGCGAATTACATCCTCAGTATATTCCTTCAACTTGAATTTACGCTGCTGCTCGGTGGACTGGTCCACCGATACCTGCTTGAAACTCTGGACCATGGTGGCTGTTCTTTCCATGTTGGCCAGGATTAGTTTTGCAGACTGGTTGGCTGTATTCAGATATTCCTTGAAGGCGGCTCTGGATATTTTATGGGATACATATTGTGCTGCCATTCTGCTGGTCTCTTCTGGCAGGCTGGAAGCAGCAGTTACACTTATGCCAACCGGTGTGTTTATTTCATGGGCCACCCCTGCTACCAGTCCCCCGAGTGCAGCCAGTTTCTCAGACTGTATCAATTGCTCCTGGGTGTTTTTAAGATGATCCAGGGTTATCTGAAGCTCTTCCTTCTGTTGTTCGATCTCATCCTTCTGGGCTTCAATCTCCTCCTTTTGTTGGGAGATATATGCATTTTTTTCCTGCAGGGCTATATTCGCCTTTTGTTTCTGCCGGTAACTCCGGAGAATCAAGGCAGCGATGATAATCATCAGTATAAAAGCACCGATAAAGGCATTCCTTACCAGTTGTTGTTTTTTAACTTCTGCGGCGTGCAGTTCTTCTCTTTTCAGGTTCTCGAGTTCCATGACCTGCTTCTCCTTTTCAAATTGATACCGGTTTTCCCTGGCTGTGATATCCCGTATATTCTCAGCATTCAACAGGCTGTCACTTAATGTCTTGAAAATAACATGATATTCGTATGCCTGCTGGTAATATCCTTTGGCTGCATAAGATCCAGCTAGGGTTTCTGCAGCATCTCTCATAGCTTCCTTCACCCCTGCCTCACTGCCACGCTTATATCCCTTCAAGCCATAAGCAAGGGCTTTATTATATTCATTCATTTTCAGGTAGACATTACCCATGTGTGCATGAAGCAGCGCAATTCTGCGTATACTTCCTATTTCTTCAGCAATCCTTAAAGCCTCCTCGTAAATATCGAGTGCAGCAGGATAATTTTCCTGCCGGAAATTGACCATACCAATATTCAACAGACAGATCACAATCTGGGTCTTATCACCGCTTTCCCTGAATATTTCCAGGGCATTCCGGTAATTATCAAGTGCCCTGGAATAATCTTCTTTGTCAAGATTCACATTTCCAAGTCCGATGAATGTGCCTGCCATAGGGCCTTTTTCACCCAGCTCTTTACGTATTGCCAGGGCCTGCTCGTAATAATTCAGTGCCCTGGCGGTGTCATCCATTTTATAATAAATATTCCCAATATTATGATAACATAATCCCAGCCTGGATCTCTCACCGAGCTTCTCACGATAGTCACATGTTTTAAAATATAATTCCAATGCCCTGGGATAGTCTCCCTGGTGCTCATAGATCAATCCGATATTATTCAGGCAATCTGCTACCGTGCTGCTATCGCCCAATGACTCACGGATTCCCAGGGATTTTTGGAAATATTCAATAGCCTTCGGATAATTGCCCAAATCCAAATGTACGATTCCGATATAATTATAGGCCGCGGCCATCTGGATGCTGTCATCCAGCTGCTCAAATGTTTCCAGTGCATATTGATGGTTGGTAAGCGCCTGGGTGTATTCCCCCTGGTTGCATAGATTCCATCCGATCGAATTATAGCAATCGGCCAGTCCCTTCCGGTCACCGGTTGCTTCATACAGGTCCAGCAATTTATAATAATAATCCAGTGCCTGTGGAAAGTTCCCACGCCGGTTATAGATAAATCCAAGGTAACTGTAACTCTCCTTCAGTCCGATTGTATCCCTGATCTGCTCTCTTATTTTCAGCGCTTCATGATAGTATTCCAGGGACAGATGATAGTCCTGCAGTTTGAACAGGCAGTATCCCAGGACTTGGTATCCACCTGCAGCAGCTTTTTGATCTCCCAGGTCTTCATACATGTCAATGGATTGCTGGATATTATTCCTTGCCTGCCTGTAGTTTTCCCGGGCCACATTCAGGTTTGCCAGGTGATTGTAATAATCAGCGATTCCCTTGTTATATCCTGATTTTCTTGACAACCTGAATGCCCGGTTCGCAAAATCCCTGGCCAGGGAGGTATCACTGTTAATATATGCAATAAATAACTGGTTGAGAAGGTCAATTTTAACAGTATCGGATTTTGCCTTTCTGATTAATTTTTCCAGGCTGTCGACCTTGACCTGATCCTGGGTAAAGACCTGGATAGTCATGAGGAGGAAGCAAAGAAACAGGGGAATCCGGACTTTGATCATCTCATTGGTATTATTTGAATACTCAAACCACGCCATTTGAATGATACTTCCCAAACCCGCCTATATTATAAAGGAGTATTCAGTATTAAATTAATGAAAGTCTGGGAAATTGCATCCTGCCGGGTCAATTCCCAACTTACAACCTTGCTTGAATACAAATTCATCATCACTGTTTTAGCAGTATAAACTTACGACAAGAGGGTATTCAAATCTAACAGGTATGTAACGTCGATTGACAGATATGTAACTGAATCAGTATGGATGTAAAAAAAGCGCAGTAAAGGGGACTGCGCTTTCTCGGGTTGGTAGTGGTTTTTAATCTAACCGAACCTAAAACTTGATGCCGAGTTTAAGCTTTTCCGGGCATTTCGGTTGTTTTACTCCTGCGCCGGTTGGGAATACTGGATACCTTGTAGTGTTTCAGCCAGGATTTCACAGTCCACATTTCCTGTGGAGAGCGCTGCCGTTTTCCCGGTATGCTCGGTAAGGCAGTTCAGTGCGCAAATGGCGGCAATCAATACCAGGTAAATGACCAGTCTCAAGGGACTTGGAAAAGCATCTATAGACCTAGACTTTGTGGTTTTCATGATTTGGGCCTCCTGTGTTTGTCGTTATTATTTCTTTTAAGGATTATTACCTACGTGCCAGCATCCTGGCGGCACATTCCCATCTGCAGTTACTGACCATCCAGCATTCCAGGGGGAAATCCTGTTCGGCTTCTACAACCAGGCACCTTTGCTCGAAGTTGATCATCCAGGGCTCTAAGCTGATCTCCGATTCCCCGGTTCCGGCCACATGGTCATGGCTGAAGGAAAGCATCCAGGGTTCTACATTAATCTCAGGCTCCTCATTTTCAGCCAGGTATCCGTTTTCGAAATCCATCATCCAATCCTGAAGCTGGATGGCAGGTTCTTCTTCATCTGCCAGGGCAATGACCAGCTGGCTGTAAAAGTTATCTGCCTTCCTGGTGGTCTGGGCATTAAGGGCTACCCAGTTGAGGAAACACAGTACCACGACAGCACATATATATAAAGAAAATCTGCCTGGCCTGGGGAAATCTCCGGTGGTTTGGTGTGCAGTTTTCATTTTTTGGTTCTCCTATTTTTAATTTATTGCCTTCGGTTTTTGATTACTCGGACTTTCTGATACAAATTTACAACACCGCACCGCCCGGAATCTAACAGTACTGTAACCAAGATTGCCAAATATGTAACCCCTGAAATTTTGTTATCCCAGACAGGTAACATTTATTGATACATATGTATCAGATTAGTGGCAAGACCTGAATGTATATTACTGATAATCTGTAATTTATAATCTTGAAAAATCGCTGTACCCCAAATTCATGACAAATCAATAGTTTTTTTACCTGATTACACTAATTTTGCACAACCAAAGCAGGACTTTCAATCTCCCAAGCGTATATGAACTTGATCAGGTCCTTCCTTTTAGCGTGATCATAAAGCCATGGATCTTTCCCGGCGGAAATTCATTCATAGAACAAGCGCTTTTGCAGCAGGCAGTTGCCTGATCCCGGCCCTGTCCCATTACTCATGCAATCCAGCTGGCAAGGCAGGACCTGTCCGCATGGGCTTTGTCGGACCTGAAGAGCATTTCAGGTACTATAAACCGGTGTTTCAGAAAGTGAAAGATGCAAGTGTGGAGATAACCTCCCTTGATGAAGCCCTGACAAGTAACCTTCAAGCCATATTCATTGATTCGTATCCAACCATAAAGCCAGCCCAGATTATTCTCCTGCTGGAACAGAACAAGGACATTGTCACACCCTATCCCCTGGCTGGCAGCCTTGATGAATACAGCAGGATCCAGGCGTTTTTAGAGCGGTACAATCGGAAACTCGGAATGCTGAATCCACTGCACTTTTATCCGGCGATAAGGACATTGAAAGAATGGCTGGCCGAAAAAAAATATGATCTTTCCGAAATCAGGGTAAGCTGCCACCCCTACCAACTCATCAAGGGTTATCATGTAAACGGCTATGCCGGGGCGGTCCAGCCCCTGCAGCGGATGATTTCCTTTATAAGCGGTAAATTCCCGCTCTCCCTCTTCATTGAAAAAATAAAAACAAAGGGTGTCCGGCGCTGGATCCTGGATTATGATTCCTTCCAGGCCACATTTCAGGTTGATCCCGGACAGACAGGATGGATCATGGAGCTGGATGGTCCAGCGCTGAGTGCCCTTACAGACCATACGGGCCTGCTCAGACTGAATGACGAGGTTGAACCCAGGCGTTCACCGGAACCTTCTGTCTGGGACAGGTCGATGATCAGGAACCTGGAAGATTTTATTCAGGCTGTCCGGTCAAGAACCGAACCGATGGTTAACTCCCTTGACGGATTGTCAGCCATCATCCTGAACCAGGCAGCGGAGAAATCAATGCAAAATGGAACAAGGATTAATCTCTGAAAGACTTACCAGGGAATGACTTTTCTGTCAGCGTAGAATTTTCCGTTCTCGATTTTATCTGCTGTTGCAAGCCATACCGCCGTATCTGCTCCTTCCTTGATGGACTTTTCAGCACTGGGTCCGCCCATGTCTGTGCATACCCGGCCGGGACACATGGTATTTACCTTGATCCCCTTCCCTTCCAGTTCCCTGGCCAGTACAACCGTCAGTGCATTCAGGGCTGCCTTGGAGATCCGGTAGGCTGCGTGTCCACCCCCCATTCCGGATAATTGCCCCATCCTGCTGGAGATATTGATCACCCGGGCATCTTTACTTTCCTTGAAGGAGGGTACCATTGTCCTGGTCAACATAAGGGGACCATAAAAATTGGTGGCCATTGTTTTATGCAGGTCCTCCAGTTCCATATCCATGGCTCTGTGGTTTTCCTCTATCATGATCCCCGCATTATTGATAAGGACATCCAGCCTTCCACAGGTATCTTCCACATAATCAGCCACATCAATGATACTCTGTTCATCGGTAACATCAAGCTGATGATACCAGGCTGTTTTCCATGTTTCCCTGAGCTTATTTACCAGTGGACGCCCTTCATGCATGTTACGGGCTGTAAAAACTACGTTCCAACCAATTTCCAGAAGTTGTTTGCCTATTTCCAGGCCGAGTCCCCGATTCGCTCCGGAGATCAAAGCAATTTTATCCATGTCGTTATTTGGTTTTCATGACTTTTATGACCGTCTTATCCGATGGTGTTCGCAATGTAATATAATACATCCCGGTACGTACAAGGCTGCCAGATTCATCCATGCCATCCCACTTAACTCGCTGTAAACCGGCCTGCTGGTCTTCTTTGACAAGGGACTTGATTTGCTGGCCAAGGATATTGTTGATCTGTATCTCAACCCGCCCATCCTGCTGAAGATGATATTCTATGGTTATATTTTCCATGAACGGGTTGGGGTATGCCTTTGATTCCCCAAGCGATCCGGCAGGCTGGGCAATCAATCCGGTGAACGGGATAATAAAAAAAACAATACCAAATAAAGTTTTAATAAAGTGCATACATCTGCTCATACTCAACCCTCCCATTTTATGTTTACGAAAATATGAAAATCTGCTTATATGTAAAAATATGCATGCAAATTTAATGCCGAGTTTCATATATTTATACAAAAAACAGATGAAGGCATTAACATTCCACGGTAAAATGGATATCCGTTATGAGACGGTACCGGATCCGGAAATCAAGGAACCCGCTGACGCCATTGTAAAGGTGAGCCGGACGGCCGTGTGCGGATCTGACCTGCATATTTACCACGAGCGGGAATCCGGACTCGATAAAGGCACAATTATGGGGCATGAATTTATCGGTGAGGTGATGGAAGTGGGAAAGGATATCAGGAATCTTAAAAAGGGTGAAATGGTGGCAAGTCCTTTTACCACCAATTGCGGAAAATGCTATTTCTGTGACATAGGCCTTACGGCCCGCTGTATCAACGGGCAGATGTTTGGCTGGGTGGAGAGTGGAATGGGACTGCAGGGCACCCAGGCGGAATACGTCAGGGTCCCCTATGCTGACACTACCCTGGTCAGCATTCCTGAGGATCTTTCACCCCATCACCTCCTGCTGAGCGGAGATACGCTTTCGACGGGGTACTTCTGCGCTGATATGGCTGAGATCACCCCCGGCGGATTGTATGTTGTGATTGGTTGCGGACCTGTGGGCATCATGACCATTATGAGTGCCTTTGAACAGGGTGCACTTCATATCATTGCCATAGACAGTATACCTGCCCGGTTGGAAATGGCCAACAGGCTGGGAGCCATTGCGGTGCCATTGCATGAAGATCCTGTTTTGAACGTCATGGAAAAAACTCATGGCACCGGAGCAGAAGCAGTGATGGAAGCAGTGGGGAGTCCCGTTGCACAGGACCTCGCCCTCAAGCTTGTTCGGCCCGGAGGCATCATTTCAACGGTGGGTGTTCACACTTCTGACCTGTTTGCATTTTCCCCTGCGGATGCCTATAACATGAATCTTACCTACAGGGTCGGACGATGTTCTGCCCGGTATTATATGGATATCCTTCTGCCAAAACTGGAAGACTGGCCTTTTGACCTGGATATGATCATCAGCCATGAACTCCCACTGTCAGATGGTCCCAGGGCCTATGAAATGTTTGACAGGAAGGAAGAGAATAGTATGAAGATCCTGCTGAAACCGGGCCGGTCCTGATACATGCTAACAAATCCTGGGCAACTGTTCTCCGGTAAGCATATCAACGATCCTGCTGGAACCAATGCTGGTGGTCATCCTTACCACTGAAGGGTGTTCGGCTGCCAGTTTCCCGATCGCACAGGCTTCCGAGCCAAGGGGATGTTTCCTTATTTTCTCAAGGACTTTACCGGCTTCTTTTTCAGGGAGAATCACCAGTAATTTCCCTTCATTGGCAATATACAGGGGATCCAGTCCAAGTACCTCGCAGGCACCCCTTACAGCGGGTGAAACCGGGATCATTGCTTCCTGGAGGACCATGCCCACACGGGCTGACCGGCTGATCTCGTTCAGTGCGGTTGCCACACCCCCACGGGTAGGATCCCGAAGAACCGAG
>LJUP01000094.1 GCA_001303955.1 Bacteroides sp. SM23_62
TCAAGAGGCAGCTCACTATGATACTCGAATGTTTCGATGACATCAAACTTGTAATAGGGATGTTCCGCTCCAGGGGCATCCAGGTCTAAATAGAATTGAATCCCTCCGATGAAATGCTCAGGGTTATTGGTGGCTATATTCTCGCGGATGTAGTAAACAGAATCTATAGCTGGACTGTCAAGCAATTCTTCGTATTCGGAAACCAGGCTTGTACCTGCCGGTGTAAGGATCTCAAGCTGGTATGCCATCCCCGGCAGGATGTTTTCCGGAGGGATCCTGACCACATATTTACCTCCCTCAAATTCATCCCCTTCAAAGGATTTTCCAGTCCTATCTACTATTCTCACGAAACATTCAGATAAGGGCATATATTTAGGTTCCTGAATGGACGATGCCAGGGCAACAGAGACAATGTGGTCCTCCTGTTCTGTTGTCAGCTCTCCGAATACAACATATTTATTTGATTCAAGAGTCTCAATATCAGGCATATACTCTTCAATACAGGATGGCAGCATCCATGCCATGCAGAACAGTGTGACGATATTTTTAAGACTTCTCATCGCTCTTCAGGCCAAAAATCGGGTCTTTCCGTCGTTCCTCCCAGCAGGGACATTTCACAAAAAATGCAATCAGGGGAGACTTCTTTGCCACCTGTCAGATATATAGGATAGAACCTCGGGTCACGCAACCGCAATGGTGTGAACAGCCCCCAGATACCGCACTCGGGATAAAAATCGAATGTAAGATCCGGTACATCTTTCACAAAAATCCTTTTTGTTTTTGCACAGGATACCTGAAAATATCCGAGCACCTCCTGTTCAGGATTTGTAAGGTTTACCAGATTGCCCTTTGCGGGCAATGGCTGTGTTTCATACATGCTTCCCTGTTCAAGGTTGTTTTGCCGCACCTGGTCCCAATAGACATAACCGGCTTCATCGATGGTATATTGTTTGACCAGTACGCTGTACAGATATTTCAGGCGCTGGGTGGTATTATCCACAAAATGCAGTGAAAATAGTTTGTAGGCATTTTCCTGCAGCTCGGCTGCATTCAGGAGGAAAATATCCTTGATCTGTTTTGTTGCCCAACATATCATATGGGAATAATCTGGGGGGTCGACACAATGCATGTCCCCGTCGTAATAACATTCAAGAGGCAGCTCACTATGATATTCGAATGTTTCGATGACATCAATCTTGTAATAGGAATGTTTTGCGCCAGGGGCATCCAGGTCTAAATAGAATTGAATCCCTTCAATGAAATGCTCAGGGTTATTGGTAGCTATATTCTCCCGCTTGTAGTATACAGAATCTATATCTGGACTGTCAAGCAATTCTTCATATTCGGAAACCAGGCTTGTGCCTGCCGGTGTAAGGATCTCAAGCCGGTATGCCATCCCGGGCATTATATTTTCCGGAGGGATCCTGACGGCATACTTACCTTCCTCCAATTCATTCCCGTCGAAGGATTTTCCACTCATATCCACTATTCTCACGAAACATTCAGATAAGGGCATATATTTAGGCTCCTGAATGGATGATGCCAGGGCAACAGAGACAATGTGGTCCTCCTGCCCTGTCATCACCTCCCCGTATACGACATATTTATTCGATTCAATATACTCAATCTCAGGCCTGTAATTTTCAATGCATGCATACATTGACACAAAACAAAAAAGGAGAAAATATGCGCTTAATCTAGTCCGTTTCAAAATTTCCAATTCTAAATAGCCATGACACGGTAAATAACTGGGTCCCTATAATGGAATACTTATAACTGTTAAGCTTCCCGTTTTCCGATTGAAAATAAACCGAATATGCGTTGCGTCGCCCGGTCAGGTTATACACGGTAAACTGCCAGGAACTATGAATAAGTTTATCCCTTTTCAGATTGCCTTCAATATTTAATGAAAGGTCCGTCCTGAAATAATCCGGAATCCGGTATTTATTCCTGCTTGAATAATCTACATAGGGTTGATCCCCGATATAATATACCGAAATGGGATAGGTAACAGGTCTTCCGGTCTGATAATTCAAGGTCGATGATACCGTGACCCTTTTGCTGAAATGGTAATTGAATATGGTATTCAGGGAATGTGGAATATCATAATTGGATGGATAGGTCTTGCCATTATTGATTTTATTCCAGAGTTCATCTCCGTCCACCCTGATTAAAGAACGGGAATAGGTATAGGCCATCCATCCGTCCGTCTTATGACTGTTCCATTTCACGAAGAACTCAATACCATAGGATCTTTGTTTGCCCTGGAGAACTTCCGTCTCGACAAGCGGGTTCGAAATGAAATTCGCCCCGTCCTTGAATTCCGGAAAATTTGTCGCCCTTTTATAAAAAGCCTCGATCGAGCTTTCAAGCCTATGACCTAAAAATGTCCTGAATACACCCACTGAAAACTGGCTGCCCCTGGAAGGCCTCAAATGGTAGTCAGACAGTTTCCACTGGGTATTCGGAGCGAGGGCTATGGTATTGCTTAACATAAACAGATGCTGATTCATCTGGTTGAAGGCCAGTTTAACTGAACCGTTTGGGTCAGTAGATAAATTCAACGCCACCCTGAATTCCGGGGATGAATACCACTTGATTGGCTCACCCGGTTTGAAATCCAGGGTATCCTTAATCAGCCTTACATCCCTGCGGTTTTCATCCTGGTAAAGATAGACCCTTCTGGGACCCATATAGGTATACATAGAAAATCTAAAACCCGCAGACAGGTTTAACCAGGGCAAGATATCGTATATATCAGATATGTACAGGGTTCCGTTCATCCCCTGTTCTGTTCCGTGATCCACCGGCGCCCTCAATGATTCAGTTCCGTAGGGCTCCACGTTGCCACGATTGAGTGAATAGTAGGAAAGATCGATTCCGTAATTCAGCGTGTGCTGTTTGTATAAATGATTGATATGATTGCGCAACTCATAATGTTGCAGTTTGTAGGCATGTTCATAGGCCGCTGAGATTTCTTGCTGATCCACGGTGCTGTATGAATACTGAGAGCCTACAAGGGAAAAATGATTTGACAGGGAGGTATTGAAATGATGGCTGATGTTTATTGAAGTCCCCAGATTTTCGTATTCATAACTGTTGAGGTCGGCCAGTTTGAAGCGGTCATGACTATGATACAGAAATGCATTGATATTGGATTTTTTGAGATCATAGCTTATGGAAGAGGTCAGATCATAAAATCCCGCATTGCTGTTTCTGATTACTGGATCATCTATTCTTGTTAATATCCAGTCCGAATAGGAAACCCGTCCGCTGACCAAAAAGGTTAATGAATCGCTTATCAGTGGACCAGATACTGTAAGGTTCCCCGCAATAGGATTGATCCCCCCGCGCAGGGAGAACCGTTTGTCGGTATGCTGCTTTGCCTCAATATCAAAGACGGAAGAAAGTTTACCTCCGTATCGGGCAGGCACATGCCCTTTATAAATGGTAAAATCGTTAATGGCATCTGCATTGAAGGCAGGGAAAAAGCCAAACAGATGCGAGGTGTTGTAAACGGGTATATTGTTTATATAAAATGCATTCTGGTCAAAATTGCCACCCCGCACGTTCAATCCGGATGAGCCTTCACCTATACTTACTATTCCGGGAAGCATTTCTGAGATTTTCAGAATATCCCGTTCACCCAGCATCATAGGTATTTGTTTTATAGATTTGACAGTGATCTTCTCTATGCCAGGGTCTTTTGAAGTAATGATCATCTGCCTGTCCCCGTAAACAACTGCCTCATCGATGGAAATATATTCCTTTATCATTTCGACAAGAAAGTCACCATCAGCATAAACAATCAGCTGGCAGGATATTTTTTTGTAACCCATGCAATCAAATTGTGCCGTATATTTGCCTGGTCTAAGTTGAAGGCTCAAATTCCCCTGTAAATCAGTTACGGATCCTGTTTTCGTCTCAGCAATGAATATCGTTGCCCCGGCAATAGGTTCCCCATCTTCAATATCTGAAATATTTCCCTTGATGTATGCCGGTCTGGTCTGTTGAGAATATTTATTTCCGATGGTAATGGATTTTAGAATATTCGAACTTCTTCCTGTTAAGAATTGTCTGTCAATACTCTCTGGATAGATGAAACTGTCAGGTATAATTTCCTCATATGTAATATGTGGAAGTTCATTTATCAACTCTTCTTCCGGCAGGATAACAAAATGATCATTCCACAGAGATGGCTTCAGATTGGTCCCGCGCAATATGTATGTCAACGCCTTCTGTATCGGAATACTGTCAGCATGGAGTGTCACATTAATATCTTTTACCCATGCTGTGTCATAAAAGATCCTGGTTCCCGAACTGTTTTCAACCATTTTCGCAAATTCATCAAAAGTTGCATTATCCAGATGACAGGATATAATCTGGTTTGATCCTTGTGAATAACTTTGGAGGCTTAACACCAGCGACAGTATGACAATGTTTGATCTCAATGCTTTATTCGACTGCAAAAGGTTATCAGGTTTAGCATTTTTTGATCAGACGCCCTTTTCACTCTGATTTTGTTTTGTGTAAGATATTTTTTAACGGAATCTCTTTGACCTGGTTCGAAATAAGCCAGGAAACTTTTATTGTTCCTGAATTTGTAAAATGCTTCATCTCTAAATAAATACATGGTTTTCACAGGCTCCGAAAAGTGGTAGTTTGACCTGCCAACCTCCTTGGTTAAAGACATTTTTTTCTGCCACTGGTATAAGACTTTCAATGAATCATAACCGATTACCTGGAAAAATTCTTTTTGTCCATTTCCGGTTTCCATTAACACAAACTCATTATCATGCAGGTTAAACCCACGAAGCCATGCTTTTGAAAGCTTGATTAAATCATTAGCACCATGTATATCCTTGTATTTAAGAATTAATTCCTGATTATAGATGTCATAATTAAGCAGCTGATCTTCAAATTTTTCATTCCTGATTAACACGTAACCAGATTCATAATTCTGAGTATGCAGAAATGGATGACCGATGGTTTCATGCGATAAAATGAATGAATATTTTCTGCCATTATGCAAAAGCGGTTCCAAACCGTAGATTGAACCAATATCCTGAGCATTTACTGGAAAGGCAAGGCTGATGAATAATATAATAAAACTGAGCAATGGAAGGCTTTTCATCTTGAGCTTGCAATTTTTAAAAGTATGTCAACCATGATCCCATTTTTCAGCATCTTTCTAAACCGGCTGCCTGCAAAGGAGATTTAAAGATCATTTAGAGTTATTATTCTGATTAGTTTAGGGCAATTACAAGGAGACCCGAATTTAACCATTTTTCCGTAAAACAAACTGTATATTACGCCAGAAGTGACAAAAATCAGATCATGGAAGGCACAAATGGAATTTCAAAGAAATGCCCTGGTGATAGAGAAATTATAATTTTATATGTCAAATCAATAATAATGATGCATCGTTGGCATACCTCACGCTTATTTGCATTTACGGTTTCCCGGAAGAGCAAGGATAAAGCACACTCATTATAAAGCTTGCAGAACCATCAGAAATTATTAAATTTGCCCCGCTGATATAGATACACACTCACACCCATACCATTATCGGGGTGTAGCTCAGTCAGGTTAGAGTACACGTCTGGGGGGCGTGGGGTCGGCAGTTCGAATCTGCCCACCCCGACTGAATGATAAACAGGGGCTTATAAATTTTCATATGCCCCTGTTTTTATTGTATATTTAGAGTTGGTTCACAGCATCTTACACTGTATTAGTCCCCCAAACGGTTGGATGAAAAATTTCATGAACATCACATCAAATCCGTTTGTATTCATTTTAAGTGGATTATCCATTGCAGGATTTAACGCTTTGAGATATTTATAAGCAATGTCAGGATAATGCTAATGAGTATCATTGAAACGATGGGGAGAAGGATCCTGTATCTATCCGTTTCAATACGTATATCACCTGGTATTTTGCCAAACCATTTTAAAAGCCAGGGAGCGAAATAAAGTATAATGCCCATTGCAATAAGACCTGTAATTATTATCCAGTGTGCCATTAATTTCACTTCTGAATATGATTTTAAACTTATTGATCTTTGGAAACAATGTTATTTAATATATTTTCTATCGCCTCAAACAGCGAATCCGGTACCTTTGCTTTGATCTTTTCTGGTTTTCACCAAAATAGGCTTCGGTCAATCCGCCATGATGATTCGCACTGCATGGATTTGGTACCTTCGCATAAGTGCACTCATTTCATGATGTATCTGCTATGGGGGAAAGATAGTAGATCATCATCCGATGTTGTGCAAATACATAATAATTACGAGAATCCTTCCCTTAAATGAGGAAAACATACATTGCTAACTTTCAACAATCTGTTTTAAAAACCGGTTTGCAAGTACATCCAATTCCTTTATCTGGCTTTCATTCAGGTCATTCTCAATATCTTTCTTTATCAGCTCCCTTGCTTTTTCTTCCGCTACTTCTGCAAGGGTTCTGCTTCCAAGTGCCTTCCAGTTTTCACGTACTTTGCGATTTAAAATATCCGGCTGGAAAAATTCATCCTTGAAATGCTCAAGTGTGTGATACCGGTCAAGGAATGAACCTGAAATGCCAACCTCCCTTGAGAGCTCAATGGCCAGTGTATCCTCATTGACTTCAACACCCTTCAGATATCTTTTTACATAAGAGATGATCTCGTTATCAACAACAGCCTGCGACGGTGCAAATGCAAGCTCCGATTCCAGTTGCCCGACTGCCCAGATGTTGGAGACACCACTTTGAAGATGCGTAAGAAACCCGCACATTTTTTCCAGCGCTGCCTGGGAATCCGCACACATGGACTCAGTGGAGACCCAGCTTGCCGAGGGAATACCATAGTACCGGCCCATCATCGCTGAAATCTTGGCAAACAGATGATTTTCAGGTCCCCCGGTCACTGCGATACTGTTTTGCATATCGAAAGTATGGGCAAGTCCCAGATTGAAAACACAGGGACGACCCGGTTCAAGAAGCTCGTTAACAACAATGCCGGCCAAAATCTCAGCTGTTCCCACCGCTGCTGAACCTGCCAGGGTAACCGGACCCGAAACCCCTGCCATGGGTTCGCCATTGATCGTCACGGGGATTCCGTAACCTGCCGTTTTCCTGAATATCTCCAAGGCCAGGTTTGTCCACCGAAGCGGCCCATGTGCTGTAAACCCGATACTGAACCAGGGAAAATCGCCCACCACTTTTTTCATCTCCACCAACCTCTCCGAACCCAGTGGTGTAAAACAGAGAACCCGTATATGTTTGTTGGTATTCTCGGCGATAATCCGCAGTCCAACTACATCACGGGCTGCAGGTGGAATATCATCCAGCGCAAATCCAAAAATCCCGTCCACATGCTCAAGCTGGTGAAGCAGTCGTGCAGCATTTGCCATATCCTTCGAAGAAAATGGTCGAGCCGTGTTGTTATCTACTATTCGGATACCTGGTACTGACCAGATCACGGCTTCAGAGGTAGCACTCGTTATTTTACCCTTTCCTGTCCTGTTGGTAAAAACGAATTCCTTAGGCAGGAGATCAATTTTTTCCTTGATGAGCCCTTCCGGGATCCGCATGACATTGGACGACCTGCCCTCCTTTGCCCCGGCTTTCAGGAGCAGCATGCATATTTCATCATGATCTAGCCGTATTCCCGGATTTTCAAGTAGTTTCAAGGCCGCCGCATGTATTTCTTCAGGAGCTTCCCTTTCCGTGGTCATTTTTATAACATGATTTAAGTTTTGTCCTACTAATGCACATAAGATCAATAGTAGAGAAAAACAATGCAATTTAGGTATTTATTTAAGGACATTAAGGATGAATGCTGGTCTTTGCCAATTTCATCTTATGTGCCGGGTAATCGTGGACCAATTGCACTTCTTGCACGCAAGAACAACGCAATATCCAGGCGTTATATTCCATTATTATTTCTGATAATTTGATAATGAGCAGGCTAAAAAAATGGCTCACCTTTTGCGCTTGGAGATTTAAAAGCAGGTAATTTTGTAATATATAAATCACTTCAATCATGAACGATCTGGAAGCTTTAAAGAACCTTGTGCTCGCCCCCTATATAATAAAGGCCACAGCCCTGATCGCGGTCGACCGGAAAGTGGGTGGTAACCAGTTCAGGCATAGTTTCTCAACCCTGGGGATCCTCCTTGATTATAAATTCTTCAATGACAGTATCCTGCTTAAAGCTTCCCTGCTGCATGATTTTCTCGAAGACCTTCCGGATGCCGACGTGGATGAGATCAGGTGGATTGATCATGAAAGCAAACAGGTAGTTGAACTGGTTTTGGAAGTGACAAAAAGAAAAGACGAAACAAAATCCCAGTACCTTGAACGGGTACTCAACTCTGGTTCCAGGAATGCCTTGATCCTTAAATGTGCCGACCGGATCAGTAACCTGACCGACCTTCATCGTGA
Source organism: Bacteroides sp. SM23_62 (assembly GCA_001303955.1). Lineage (GTDB taxonomy): Bacteria > Bacteroidota > Bacteroidia > Bacteroidales > SM23-62 > SM23-62. The sequence continues at coordinate 8,427 of LJUP01000094.1, forward strand.
CACCCATACCGAACAGAAAATCTCTGATTACCTGGACCAAACCGAAAAGTATGTGATACCTATGGCACAAAAGGTGAATAAGGATATGGTCATCGAACTGACAGACCTGGTTGCCAAAAGAAGAGAAATTTCGAAAATGATGGAAGATGATAAGTCCGGGGAAAAAGGTCACCGGAACACAATATAAATCCAGGTATTTCCTTGAAGATCAGTTAGTTCAACTGTACTTTGCCACCATATTCGCAAAAAAATTGATACTTTCTGTGGAAACACCGGGAGGCATGCCACCTCCACACGAGGCAATGACACCTGATTTTCTGTCCAGGTTTTGAATCATGTCCTTTACATGTTTTTCAATTTCCTGTGATGAACCATTTGCCAGCACATCCCTTGGAGGAATATTTCCGAGCATTGTTACTTTGTTGTCAGTCTGGCTTTTAAGTTCGTTGAGGTATGTGTCAAATCCCATGTTAAACAGGTTAATACCCATTTCCGGAAGGTACTTTATGGATGAGCGGCAATCTGCATCGTTATGCAGGCATTTGACTGACAGGTCCCTGTCGTAAATTCTCTTCAGGTATGGCAGGCCAAATTGTTCAAATTCCGTCTCACCGATAAAGCCCAGGATATCATCCAGCATCATTATTCCGTCAATAGTTGGAAAAGTATCTTGCTGAAGATCATGCCATTCAATAAGATATTCTGTAATCATATTAATCAGATGATGAATTTCATCCGGATTTGTGATCATGGCTGTCAGAAACTCCGACACACCCATAAGGTAGGAAGCAATGTTCATCGGTCCCCGTGAAACAGAAAAATAAATCTTGTGGCCACTGTCTTCGATCCTATTTGCATTCAATAACAACCGGTTGATAATCAGCGGAGAAAAACCATCTGTTTCCGGGTTGGGTTTTGACAATTTGCGGATGTCTTCGATAGAGAAAATGTTCTTTTTGGGATGTGGAAAATCATCAGGAGGAAATGAACAGATCGCCCCGAAAGCAGAAGGCTCGCTGCACATGCCGAATTCAGACCAGAATCCGGGCAGAAAAATGATCTCCGGGAATTCATTTACTACTTTAAGGTTTGCCTTAAACCATAAATCGTCGCAAGAGAAATAGTCAAGTATTTTTATTCCGTACCAATTGGGCAACCATGGACTATCGATGATGAACCCGACAGGTAGAGGTTTGATCTCCTTCCCGTTAATAACATCCTGGATTGTCGACCATTGTTTTTCAGTCATTTTCTCGCACTATAATATGAATTATTTGATGAAGCGAAAGATCCCTTGATGATTCAATCTTATTGCCGGAGTTAAAATTAAATAATATAGTGGGAATCGCAACCGATTGCATATAAAGCTAAAAAAATCCATACTTTTACCTAACTTCATTGAATTCCACAAGTGTACCATCAAATGTAATGACCATAAAACAGGAAATTACTATATATGATATTGCCAGGGCACTGAACATTTCAACTTCAACAGTCAACAGAGGCTTGGGTTTTCAGCACAACCCTTTTGTAAGCAACCTGAGGAAGAATCGGATCCATACCCTCGGACCTATCTTACCATGCCTGGACAGATATTTTCAATCAACCGGAATATCCGGGATTGAAAAGGCAGCCACACAGAATGGTATGGAACAGGGATGCAAAAGAATAGTGCACCTGGGTGGATATCTGAAATGCCCTGTTTACCGGGACAGGTATAACGGCTATAAGAAAGCTCACAAAGACCACAGTATCCCCATCGATCCTGATCTTGCTTCTTATGGCCTGCTGAATCAATCAGCAGGATTGCCCGTCTCCCGTAGACCTGGAGTGTACATGACGGTTCTTCATGGAAGAATAACTGGCCGGTAAGGGGCAGGATCAACGATCCCCTGCTGTTTGGCCGGTAGTTTCAGCCCAAACCAGCTTACGCTTCAGTGATAGAGACCGCGAATAAAAACCATAATAACCAATGAGTGAGAAAAATAATCTGCCTGCCTCCGATTCAATCCGGGAAGCACCTTATAAAAATCCGGACCTTGCGGTGGAAGACAGGGTGAAAGACCTGTTGTCCAGGATGATCCTGGAAGAAAAGATTGCACAGATGCAATGTGTCTGGAATGAGAAAAACGATACATTGCTCGATGAGAAAGGCAACCTTGACCCGGTGAAAGCCAGCCAGTCCTATCCGGAAGGTTACGGACTGGGACAGGTAGGCAGGCCAAGTGATTCAGGAGGCGGGAAGAATGCCCGGGAACTGGCCGGGCTAACCAACGCCATCCAGCAATTTTTCGTGGAGAACAGCAGGCTGGGGATCCCGGTCATTTTCCACGAGGAATGCCTGCATGGACTGGCCGGTCCGGATGCAACCAGCTTTCCCCAGCCCATTGGCCTGGCCTCTACCTTTAATCCCGCACTGGTCCGCCGTTTGTATGAAATGACAGCCCTGGAAGCCAGGTCCAGGGGCATACACCAGGCACTGACCCCGGTCGTGGATGTGGCCAGGGAACCCAGATGGGGAAGGGTTGAAGAAACATTCGGGGAAGATCCTTACCTGGTATCCAGGATGGGGATTGCCGCTGTCCAGGGATTCCAGGGGGATGGAAACTACAGGTACAAGCAAAACCTTATCGCTACCCTGAAGCATTTCGCGGGCCATGGATATCCGGAATCTGGTACGAATTGTGCGCCTGTGAACGTTTCGGAACGCACATTGCGGGAGGTGTTCCTCTACCCGTTCCGCAAGGCCATACAAGAAGGAGGTGCAAGGAGTGTAATGGCATCCTACAATGAAATTGACGGGGTTCCCTCCCATGCCAATACCTGGTTACTGAGAAAAGTTCTGCGTAAGGAATGGGGCTTCTCAGGTTATGTGGTATCAGATTACTATGCCATCCGTGAACTCAATGAAAGACCGGAACTCTATGGTCATCACCTGGCCAAAGACGGATGGGAGGCGGCTGTCCTGGCAGCCAGGGCCGGTGTCAATATGGAACTGCCGGAACCCGACTGTTACAGGCACCTGGTGGATTCCGTAAAGGATGGCAGCCTGGATGTTTCCCTTATTGATGAACTGGTGGGTCCTTTGCTTGACCAGAAATTCAGGATGGGACTGTTCGATGAGCCATATGTGGACCCTGAAACAGCCGGGATGATAGCCACCCGGAAGGAACACCGCCAGCTGGCGCTGGTGGCTGCCCGTGAAACCATAACGTTGCTGAAAAACGATAACAACCTGGCACCGCTTGATAAAAACAGGATCAGGAAACTGGCTGTCATCGGTCCCAATGCCAACCGTGAACTGCTGGGAGGCTACAGTGGCAAACCCCGGAAAGTTACTACTGTCCTGGAAGGCATTACCAAGCATGCCGGAGATAGCATCAAGATCCTTTACCACGAGGGGTGCAAGATAACCAAGGGCGGATCCTGGAATGAAGACCTGGTAGTACCGTTCGATCCGGAAGAAGACCGGAAAAGCATAGCTGAAGCACTTGCCCTTGTAAAACAGGCCGATGTTGTCGTTCTGGCACTGGGCGGGAATGAGCAAACCTCGCGTGAAGCCTGGGACCTGAACCATATGGGTGACCGTACCAACCTGCAGATGGTGGGATTACAGGATGAGCTTGTAGATGCCATATATGAAACCGGAAAACCGATCATCGCCTTCCTTTTCAACGGCAGGCCCCTTGCCGTCCGGAACCTGAGTAAGAAAGCATCGGTGCTCTATGAATGCTGGTACCTGGGACAGGAAACCGGGAGGGCTGTTGCCGATGTCCTGTTCGGGGAATATAATCCGGGAGGCAAACTGCCCATTACCGTACCGCGTTCCGTGGGCCATATTCCTGCTTATTACAACCATAAACCCTCTGCCAGACGGGGATATCTTTTTGACTCGGCTGATCCCCTGTACGCGTTTGGTTACGGTTTAAGCTATACGCGATTTAAAATGAGCAAACCAGTGCTCGAGAAGGATACCATAAAACCGGATGAATTTACAGCGGTTCGGGTGGATATAACCAACACGGGAAAAAGGACAGGTGATGAAGTAGTCCAGATGTACATCCGGGACAGGGTAAGTTCGGTTACCAGGCCCGTGAAGGAACTGAAGGGATTCCTCAGGGTCAGCCTGGAACCGGGAGAAACCAAAAGCATATCCCTCGATATAAGGCCTGAATCACTGGCATTCTATAACATTGACATGAACTACGTGGTGGAGCCTGGCGAGTTCGAGATATTGCTGGGCAATTCATCAAGGGACAAAGATCTCCAGGCCGTGGTATTAAAAGTGCAATCCTGACATGAAATCATCTAAAACAAATGGTATCTCAGGCCGGTACAATGGTTCTAGGGCAGCAGGCATCCTGGCTGATTATACCCGTTATAATTCACGGCGCAAACCCTTGTTGTCACCCCATACCTACAACCTCCAGAATTTTCAGGAAGCAGAGAGAACCGCAAGTGATTATAATGCACTTGCAGAAGATGCACGGCAGATACATCAAAGCCTTGCCGACGATTATAAAGATGCATTTGATAATCAGCCCTCGGGAAGGGACTGTTGAGAGGGAACATAGGATATGGGTAGGCGTTGACTGAGATCTTATTCCAGAAGGTACAGAGATGGGATCATTTACCATTGAAGGATACGGAGGAGTCAGTGTCATCCTGCGAGTACCTGTCCGTAATCCAACTGAAGCGATCAAACAAAAGGTAAACGGTTTTATCGAAAGCAACGGGTACGTATCGATGGAAGCTGAAAATTACACCCGGTCAGTAGACAGACCACCCGTAAGCTGGTTGCGAATCCCCGGATTGGGACGTACGCTTTCAGGCATAACACCCGTACCGGTGACCTATCCAGCGCAGGAAACAGCAGGAGATGGTCCCCGATTGGAATACCAGGTACATTTATTTAGTAGCGGCGAAATAAAGATCAGGGCATATCTTTTCCCGACCCTGGATTTTCATTATAGCGGGGGACTCAAATATACCATTTCGATCGATGATGAAGATCTGCAGATTATAAATATCCACGAAGGGGCAACAAACCGTGTTTGGGAACAGTGGTTAAGAAATAATATTAACCTCCAGGTTTCAAAACATTATGCGGATCGACCAGGAGATCATACTGTGAAATTCTGGATGGTAGATCCCGGGATTGTATTGGAGAAACTCGAAGTTGTAACAGGAGAATCAAAAGCCATTTTTCTGGGCCCAGCTGAAAGCCATTATCAATCCGAAGCTGAGGGAAAGTAAAAGTCCAGGCTTTATCATGCGGGAATTTATAAATTTGCATTATGAATGAAATGCTGAATCGCATATTCGATAACTGGAACATAACAGGTAACACCACCCAATCGGTGTGGATTATCGCAGTGTCTGTTGTCCCATTAAGCCTACTGATATATTTTCTAATATCGAGGCTCATTATACAAACAGGTAAAAGATCTCCGGAGAATTTTATCAGAATTGCCTGGCAAAAGTTCCGATATCCTTTGCTGTTTCTCATTCTGCTTCTTGATTTCATAATTCTTCAGGGATTGCTTACACCAGGGAAGGAAATCTCTGCTTTCACAGGTTATTTTATCAAACTGGCATTCATCTTTATGATCACCTGGTTTATCATCCGTTCCATTAATCTTTCCCGGGAAGTCATCCTGCACAGGTATGATTTATCTGAAAAAGATAATCTCAGGGCCAGGAAAGTATATACACAATTCAGGATCCTGGAACGGATCATCATTTTTATTGTTGTGCTGATCGCCATTGCCATAGCCCTTATGACCTTTGATGGTATAAGGCGCATTGGTGTCAGTTTGTTTGCCTCTGCTGGCATAGCCGGTATTATCATCGGCTTCGCTGCCCAAAAGGTGATAGCTTCCGTACTGGCCGGTTTCCAGATTGCCCTGACCCAGCCCATACGGATCGATGATGTGGTAATCGTGGAAAATGAATGGGGATGGATCGAAGAGATTACCCTTACCTATGTCGTAGTGAGGATTTGGGACAAGCGACGGTTAATTGTTCCATCTACCTATTTTATTGAAAAACCCTTCCAGAACTGGACACGTGTATCTGCAGATATGCTAGGTACGGTTTTTATTTACACAGACTATACGGTACCAGTGGATGAGTTACGTATTGAATTCACCAGGATACTGGAAGAAAGCGACCTTTGGGATGGCCAAACCAATGTCATGCAGGTAACAGATGCCACCGACAGGTCCATCGTGATCAGGGCCCTGATGAGTGCAGCAGATTCCCCCACAGCCTGGGATTTGCGGGTACTTGTCCGTGAAAAGTTAATAAACTTTCTCCAGCAGAATTATCCAGGCAGCCTGCCCCGGACACGAATTGAAATACCTGGTGAATCAGGAGGCAGGCCCTCAAAGCCTGAGGAAGTATGAGCAGATCGGAAGTGTTAAATCTACCTGTTTAGTTTTACTTCTATTGCCGTAGGGCCTTTCTGCCCCATCTCTACCTCAAAGATCACCTCATTTCCCTCTTGTATATCTTCAAGCAGATTGTTTACGTGGACAAATACAGATTCCTTCGTTTCTGAATCTTTAATAAAACCAAAACCTTTTGAATCGTTAAAAAAGGTTACAACTCCCTTTCTTATAGGGTCCATTGGTATATCCTCACTTTGAGGTACACTGACTTCAATATCCTCTAATTTTACCTCCACTTTTTTGTTTGGATCAGGGGGCGTTGATGTGATATTTCCCTCTGCATCCACATATGCGATCATATCGTCAAGGCTGCCTTTTTTCTCATTTTCCTTCCTGGCCTGCTTTTTTTTCTCCTTCTCCTTTCTCCTTTTTTCTTTTCGGCTTCGTATTTCCTTCTTGCTGAATGATTCTTGTGATCTACCCATAACCAAATTTATATTTTAGCGAAGGTACGCTTTTAATTGAACTATTCCATAAATTCCGAATTTCAAGCATGTATCCTAACTTTTGACAGGCTGGAATTTCGGAATGTCAGAGAGGGTGAAAGATCATTCAGAGACGAATCTCCAAAAATTGTTTTTGTCAACAATCTGATGGCTGCTTCCCGGATATGTATTCAGAAATTCTTTCGGTATTTTTTGCTTCTTACCGGGCCTTAACTTGAATTCGTAAGCATAAAGTTTTTCTCAAGAATTTGCTTCATCAAGGTTGTTTTTCCAACACGTCGTGCACCATATACAACAATAATCTTTCCTTTATGAAAGTTTTGCTCGAGGCTTTCCTGGATTAATCTCGGATATAACATACCAAGAATTTATGAATCTAACTTCAAGTATTTTTAAAAATTTAGATTATGAATAGGCAAATTTATATTCTCAGGCGAGGTCAGTGAATGCCGTTAGAAATCAAATCTGCAGCGTTCATCGCAGATTCAATGGCCTTGTCCATATTGTAATACTCCCACTCCGCAAAGCGCCCGACGGGATATATATGATGTTTCCTGAGTTTTGTCCGGATGTGAGTGATCTTCTCACGTACCCCGCTTGTCTGGATCACATATGAATTGGGTTCATAATTCATATCCAGTACCTTCAGTTTTCCTGGCAGCTGCATTATCTCTTTTTCCATTTCTTCCCGGGCCACCTTTCCGGAAAATTCTACCGTACAGGTTTTCCGGCTGCCCGGGGGATTGTTATTCGGACTGAAGTTTCCTGTGTATATGATCCTGTGCGCCCGGGTTGATGGTCCGGGGATATAGAGCCAGGAGAGATCCGTATCGTCCGTCTCGCAGAACAGGTTGCTGGTACCATTTGAGCGCAGATACCCTACTTTTTGCAGGGCAGATTTTAACCCGGAATCATTGGTGTTCATCCGTTCATGCAATCGCCTGATATCCCCGGTATATATCATTCCGTCGTAGGATTGGCCTTCCACCCTGACCTTGTTATTGTCTGCTTCGATATTTGTGATCTGCATGCCATACCTGACATCCAGGTTCTGGGCCAGCCTGTCAGCAATGAACTGTGATCCGCCCTTTAGAGGGTAGTAGAATGTATTGTGGACCATCCCCTTCTCACTTTCCCTGGTAATGTTATTCAAGATGATTTCCCGGTAATCGGGCATGGGTAATTTACCTTCAAGCCATTCGAGGCTTATCTCGGCAAGGTCCGTACGCCATATTTTCTGATTGTAGGGTTTGAAGTATAACTGATACAATGTTTCTCCAAAATTCCCGGTCAGGAATTCCTCAAAATTTCGATAAGCAAAGGGCTCCCTGCGCCCCTCAGCTTCCAGCACCAGTAATTCATGGATGATACGGCTGACCTTTTCAGGGGCCAGTTCATAAAGATGGTCCTCTATGGGGTACCCCACCAGTTGCCCTTCAAATAATATCCTGGCATTCCTTTTTGCCTTGATGAATTCTTTTTCCCGGTCGAATTTTGACCAGAACCATCCGGCGACCATTTCCACCCTGGTATTGAAAATATGACCGCCTACGCAGTGAAATAATCC
>LJUP01000095.1 GCA_001303955.1 Bacteroides sp. SM23_62
TAATGCTGCATCCACATGGCCGAGTTCCGCATATTTATATCCTGCACCAGTACATTTCTACAGTCGATCATGCGGATAATGTATGGACGGTCAAGGTACCTGTCAGGCTTCTTACTTGTCCTTACCACAAAGGCTGCTCCCTGACCGTCGATGGTTCCCTTTCCCGTAATACTGACATGGCTGAGGTTTTCCCCGAAAATCAAACTACGCAGGACAACATCCTGGTAATAATGTGGAACCTGGGACTTTATCTCCGGATAGTCTTCAAGGTTTATGCTTCCCAGCAAAGTCGCCCCTTCCTCGAGGTGCAGGTTCACATGCTCCCTTAGCATCAAGGTACCCGAGAGATAAGTACCTGCGGGAAAGACCACGGTCCCTCCTCCCGCTTCTGTGCAAGCATCGATGGCAGATTGAATGGCTTCAGTGTCAAGGGTTACCCCCTTGCCTGAGGCTCCGAAGCTGAAAACGTTGAACACTGTAAGGTTTTTCTGGCAGCCATTCAATAAGAGGACATAAAACAATATGAATAAGAAATTGCGTATCATCTGTTTTTATTTTTGAACCAGTTTTCATAGATCCATCCGGCTGCCTTCCTGTATGCGCTGCTGTAATCGTTGACATCAGATTCTGAACCGCCGATATCTATTCCCAGGAGGCCCTTATAGTTGACCCGGTCGAGTGTTTCAAAAAATGACTCCCAGGGAATATTGCCATCTCCCGGTACGAGGTGTTCTAAACGGAAACCCCTGTTGTCGGAGATGTGGATATAACCGATATGTCCTTCCAGCCGCAGCAGGGACAGCAAGAGATTGTCCTTCAGGAAGAACTGGTTGGCTGTGTCCATATTGAATTTCAGGGCATCATGTTTCACTGCCTGCGCGAAATTCAGGAAGGCATCGGTGGAGGCCACCAGTGCACCAAGACAGGGATGAAGGTGGAAATCCATCTTCCGGGATGCAGCCAGCTGGCAGGCTACCCGGTAGGTCGCTGCAAGTCCGTCCCAGTAATTTTTCCAGTTCAGGTCAGGGGGAAGGATCGCACTGGCCATGATCTCTTCATCGTAATGCCGGGTAACGGGGATGTCCTCCGGGAACTGCCAGGGTGGAAGGGGGGCGTTGTCAAGGACCGCCCGGGCACCCAGGATCCCGGCAATCTCGCATCCCTTATCAAAAAGTTCAAGGTTTTGTTCCCTTTCATCTGGGTCTGGAGAACTCAATCCCGGTAAAACAATACAAAAGACGGGAATATGGAGATTCAATGCATCTGCTTTTTCCCGGATCAGTTCTCTCATCTCATAGATCTGTCCGAGATGTTCTTTTCTGATACCTTCCAGCTCAATGCTGCTGAATCCCAGTGCAGAAAATTCCTCCAGGTGTTCCAGGGTATCGCCGGCAGCCGGAGGATAACCGTATTTCCCGATGATATAGAGATAACAGGCTACAATATCGGGATGTATTCTATCTGTTTGCATCTCTTTCATATAAATAGATTCGGTATTACAATGACCTCTGCCACGGCCATTAATATAACAAAATGCCGAATAGAATGGTAATCCCGATATGGATACTATCCTATCAATTCAGCAATACCCACTACTCCGGCCACGGCCATGGCCAGGGTGAACAGGAAGATAAATGCCATCCATCCGTTGGTTTGAATGCCTGCTGTGTCTTCTCCCATCACGTTTTTCTTGTTATAAAGGACCATCATCAAAGCCAGTATCAGGGGTGTTACAATAATGGTAAGGGCCTGGGAAACGATCATCACCAAAACAGGCCTTCCGCCAAAAATGGGGACCACCAGTCCCAACAGGACCCCGAACAGCACAAGCAGCCGGGTGCTGGTAGATCTCATGTTGCGTGCCTTGTTGCTAAAATCGGCAAACAGCCATGGTGCCAGCAGGATGATGGGGAAGAGGGAAGAGAGTCCCGCGCAAACAATACCTGCCACAAACACAGAGATGGCAAACCGGCCGGCCAGGGGTTCCAGGAGCTTTACCATGTCAATGGCATTATCCACTTTCAGTCCCAGTGGATGCAAAGTCCCCGCAGCGGCAGCCATGACAGCCACGCTCAGAATGAACATCATGCTAACGGAAATAATGGCATCCCTTCGCTCCTGTTTGAAATCCCCCTTTTTCCAGCCTTTTTCCTGTACCAGGATGGACCTGACAACATACAATATCGCTCCCATGGTGGTCCCCACCATCCCGGCCATGATAAGAAGGGCACCAGGGGCATCCGGAACCCTGGGAATGAGTCCCCGGATCACCTCCGCCGGCTCGGGAATAACCATGAACATGGTAAGCAGGAAGCAAAGCCCCATCAATCCTACAAAAACTGCCAGGATCTTCTCAAAGATCCGGTGCTTCCCGTTCCAGAAAAGGAAATACAGGATGGCCCCGAAGATCAGGGTCGTGATCAATGGATCAAAACCATTACCTGACCGGGTAAGCGGTCTTGACCATTCTTCCACCACCTGGGTGACCACGGACATGACACCCATGCAGGATACCCATTCGGAGATCAGCAGAGAGGCAAGGACAAGCCCGGAAACAGCTGCCCCGAAATGGGACCTGAAACTGTGGAGGATGGTGTCGCCGGTGATGGAGGTATAACGGCCGAAAAGCATGATCAGGTAAAAGGTGAATACGCAGGAGAGCAAAAGCGGCCATATCAGGGTCATGCCATAGGCAGCACCAGAAGCAGCCATCGTGGTAATGCTTCCGGTCCCGATATTGTACCCGATCAGGAAAATTCCGGGTGCTATGGAAGCAAGAAAGAGGCCTATTTTTTTGAACATGGGATCAATTTTCGGTTTGATACTTTTCTACCAGTTCCGGATCCGGGTCGATACCGAGTCCGGGTGTCTCCGGGACCGTCACATACCCGTCTTTTACAGGATAGAGTGGCAGCACCGGGTTATACCGGCTTTCGACTCCCGGATAGGTTTCCATGATCAGGGCATTGGGGGTGGAGGCCAGCAGGTGGATGGCCATATGTGGACTCCCATGAGGGGCTACTGGGATGTGGAAGGCCGATGCCAGTGCGGCGATCTTCCGGTATTCAGTGATCCCACCCGCATCTACCGTATCCAGGTTGAGAATATCGGCCGAACCTGCCTGTACCAGGTCACGGCACCCCCAGCGGGTAAATTCATTCTCACCGGCCACGATGGGTATATCCAACGCCTGTCTTACCTCGGCACAACCATCAAAGTCATCCGGTTCGACCGGTTCTTCAAACCAGAAAGGATTGTATTTTTCAATGGCCCTTCCAAACCTGATGGCCTCATAGGCTTTCCATTTATTATTGGCGTCGACCAGCAGGTCTATATCCGGACCAAGCGCTTCCCTTACAGCCTTCACCCTGTCAACATCCTCTCCGAAAGGGGCCCCGCCCACTTTCATCTTGACGGCACGGAATCCTTCTGCCACATAGCCTTCCATCTCACTGACCAGGTCATCTATGGTTTTTCCTTCCTGATAATATCCCCCGGCCGCATAAACCCTGATTTTCTTCTGGAAGCCTCCAAGGACTTTATATACAGGCAGGTTCAGTGCCTTGCCAATGATATCCCATACCGCGATATCTACAGACCCGATGACTTTGATATAATCCCCTTTTGCCACGGGCTTGCGATTATACCGGTACATCCTGTCCCAGATCCTCTCTACATCAAAAGGATTTTCTCCCTGGATCTTTCCAAGCATGGATTTCCGGATGGATGAAGGTCCTTTTGGCAGGCTACGCCCGATGATCCCCTGGTTGGTATGCAATTCCAGGTAGGTCATCTCATTGGGTCCCCCTCCACTGACAATGATTGAATTCCATTTTCTGGGAGCGTTACCCGGAAACCGAAGTTTTACCGTTTTCAGATCGGTGATCTTCAGGTCATCTATGGATACCTGTGCCTGCTTAAAGGGATCTTTCCCGGCATGCCGGAAGGCGCTCAAAACCGGGATAGTCCCCACGGCTGCCAGTCCACCGGAAAATCTCTTTACAAATCCTCTCCGGTTTAGGTTTTTTATATTCATAACTTGTCCGTTGAGTCCAGTAAATATATCATTAACTAAACATCAACCGAGATGTTATAAAGCAGAAAATCGGATTTGGTTGCGGAAGGCTTTATTCGATGCTCCTGGGCTTCTGCCCTTTGAGTTTTAAAATTTCCTTGTGATGCTGAACCACAAGCTTCTCGTATCTTTCGCGGGACTGCTGACGGTAGGTTTCAAATTCTTCCCTTGTTTCTTCCAGGTCTCTGCGGGTCTGGCGGGTAACTGCAAAACTTCTTCTGTACAACAGGAAAAGGATGATCAGCAATGCAGCCAGGGTTAATACAATAAGCCACATAATGGAATTGTAAAGCACTTTATGCATCTGGATGCCGAAAAATGACAGGCTGTCCTTGTTTTTGATCGCCAGATCACGATCCTTACTTGTTTGCTGCAGGGTTTGTTCGAGGGAAGCCATATCAGATCTGGTGTTTTCAAGGGATGATTCCAGCTGGGTGATCTCCCTTTTTGCAGCCTCCAGTGAATCCAGGGCATTCTTATTCATTTTAAGGAAGATATCATCACGGACTGCCCGGTAGCCATTGTAAATATTTGTTCTTTGCTTGAGGTAATCCAGTTGTTCCTGAAGGGTGGCGGTATCAAGGACCTCAGGTGTGCTGACCTGGGCCTGGATGCCATTAAAACCGGATGCACAGAATATGATTATGGCAAAAAAAAGCCTGAGGTAACCTGCTATATTTACTAGTCGTGCTGATCTCATAGGTACGCAGTTTTTGTAGGTTTATGATATCACAAAGTGTAATACGATCAAACCATCAATATTGTTGCTGCGATTTACTTTTTTACTGGAAAAACATTCAGGACAGATTCCGGAAGACCTTTTTAAAATGGTATCCGTAAATACTGTAAGTTATGGCCAGGGGGAAGAGTTTTGGCCGGTAGATTAAACTCCAGAAAAACAGACGCCAGTAATATAGCTGGTTTCTTTTAATAATGCCAAGGATGATAATGGAACGCAACAATGCCAGTATCTTGTCATATGTGATGGCCGTCCGTGATTTAATCCTGGGCTGGTAATCTTTCAAAAAACGGATCACACGTTCATAATAGGCTTTGCTGGAATAAATATTACTGACGATGGTCTGATACCCTCTGAGTAATACCTCCTTATCCATTTTGGGGATGAAATTAATGGAGTAACCAGTGTTGTCGCCGCTGCTGTATTTGGTGATCCTGCCCTCATTTGACAGGCGTTTATACAGGCGGGTATTGTTCGGTGCTATAAGCAGGCCAACCATAGCTGTGATAATACCGCTCTGCTGTATGAAATCGATCTGGCGCTGAAAAATACCCGGAGAATCATTATCGAATCCAACAATAAACCCGGCCATTACTTCCATGCCGGTGGACTGGATCTTATTGACGCAATGGATCAGGTCCCGCTGCCTGTTCAGCTTTTTATTACATTCTTCCAGGCTTCCTTCATCAGGTGATTCAATACCCACAAATACCTTCACAAATCCAGCCCTGGTCATCATGTCCATCAACTCAGGATCGTCAGAAAGGTTGATGGATGCTTCCGTTGTAAAATCGAACGGCATGCCCTGGCTCGTGTTCCAACTGATAATGGCCGGGAGCAATTCACTCTTCAGTTTTTTCTTATTGCCAATAAAATTATCATCTACGAAAAACACATTACCCCTGTAACCTGTTCTATAAATATTTTCAAGTTCCATGAGGATCTGTCCGGTTGACTTTGTCCGGACCTTCCTTCCGAGCAGGGCAGTAATCTCACAGAATTCGCAATTAAAAGGACATCCCCTTGAATACTGAATACTTAACTGGGCATATTTGCTGTGATCAATCAAGGAATAATCAGGAACAGGTGAGCTGTCCAGTGCGGGATGTTTCTCCGTGCAGTAAATCTTCTTCGCCCGGTTATGGCCAAGGTCGGACAGGAATTGGGGAAATGTAATCTCTGCCTCGTTCAGGACCAGGTGGTCTATGTCGGTGAAATTTTCCGGTTCCCCGGTAAACAAAGGACCACCCGCTACCATTTTCTTATGATTTTTTTTACATCTTTCGATAATTTCCCTTACGGAGTCTTGCTGTACAGACATGGCGCTGATAAACACATAATCTGCCCAGTGCAGGTCCCTGTCATGCAGGCCTGCAACATTCAGGTCCACCAGCTTCTTTTGCCAATCTTCAGGCAGCATAGAAGCCACGGTTATCAATCCCAGAGGTGGATTTAAGGCTTTCTTTGCAATAAAGCGGAGGGCATGTTTGAAGCTCCAGTATGTATCGGGTGTTTTTGGATTGATCAGTAAAATATTCATAGCAATAGAAGTTAATAAGTGTTTAACAAAAATATTTTCTATAGAAAATTCACGAAAAAAAAAGGGATGTGCAGTACCAGATCAGGGACAGGCAGCATGGAATTGTGCCGGATGGATTTCATCCGGGATGAATGGCATTGGTCACTCAGGCAATTTCGAGGGCGTTTTTTATGCCGAGAAGGTATTGACGTGATACCGGTATGTTTTCTTCAATTCTATTCATTTTCAGATAGATCCTGCCATATTCCCTCAGGAATCTTATGACATGGTCCATATTGATGATAAAAGTACGGTGGCACCTGATCATCTGGGAAAAAGGTTTAAGCTGGTCCTCTATGCTTTTAAAAGTGGTCCGCAGTAATTTTTTATTTATTGCGCCTCCGGACAGGTAAGAGATCTCTACATAATTTTCAGCTGATTTCACCAGGATCAGGTCCCCCGATTCAAGGGTGAGCTTCTCGGACCGGTTCTCTGATAACAATTCGATATGTTCCTGCCGTTTCTCCCTGTGCTTGTGTTTCAGCTCATCCAGTTGCATCCTTAAGGACCGGATCTCTTTGATAAACAGGATGATCACCGGGGGTGCCAGACTCAGCATCACAATTTTTACAGCCAGATACATGGATAATGAAACATCGGCAACAAAGGCGGTATAGAACGTCCAGGCAACGGAATTCAGGACCCATAACAGGAATTGTATAATGATTTCCCGTTTAAGGTCCCAGTTTTCCTTATTGAGCCATTTCGGAAAGATCCATGGCAGAATGATCTGAAGAACACCGATCAGCAGGAAGGTGATGCCACTGAATCCCGCAATGGTCAGGATGTAATTATTGACATCGGTATTGTCAAGTTCAAATGGCTGAAAAAACAGAATAAAAAGGAATAAACCCAGCCCAATGCCAAATCCTATCCTGATGAAAGCATTCAGGATATTATCAAATGGATAGGGCTTGTCAAGGAATTCAAGCATGATTTGTCTGGCTTACCGATAACCGTGAAATGACCGCTTTAAATTAATCAATAATTGCCATATTTGGTCGTCATCAGGCAAAAAAGGATTGTTATGAATATAAATAAGGGTTCGATTTTGGCATAGCTTATACCTTTGGTTCCATCAATAATAATGTTGTAAATACCAGGCTCTGATAAAATAACAATTGACAGGCAAAACTTCCTGATGCAAACCCTGCCTCCGGATAAAGATCTTTTGATGGAATTCAGTAAATTAGTCACTTTATAATCCGGGATCAAAGAGTGGATCCGCCAATGTACATATTATGTATGAAATCATCCAGAAAGAGATTGGCCTGAGTCCGGAAAACCAGCGAAAGATTCTGATTTCAATAACCATTATTGTTGTTATATGGGTATTGAGGTACCTCATCCTGAAGGTGGTCTGGCGGCAGACTGAAGATCCCCGTATCAGGTATCAATGGAAAAGGTCCATCGGTTTTGCCCTGTCTCTGATCGGTGTGATCATTATCAGCAGCGTATGGATCTCGGCATTTGCCAGATTTGGTGCATTCCTCGGCCTTTTATCCGCCGGTCTCGCCATTGCCCTGAAGGATCCCTTGACCAATATTGCAGGCTGGCTTTTCATCAGCACCCGTAAACCATTTTCTGTAGGGGACCGGGTACAGATTGGTGAGAACACCGGTGATGTGATCGATATCCGTTTGTTCCAGTTTGCCTTACTCGAGGTTGGGAACTGGGTGGAGGCGGACCAGAGTACCGGCAGGATCATACACATACCCAACGGGACAGTATTCCTGCGGCCACAGGCCAATTACAGCAAAGGGTTCGAGTATATCTGGAACGAGATACCGGTACTGATCACATTTGAGAGTAACTGGGAACATGCCAAGTCGATATTGGAAAAAATAATCAACCAGCATGCCGAACACCTTACCAAGGCAGTTGAAAAACAGATCAAAGAGGCAACCAAAAAATACCTGATAACCTATCTTCACTTGACCCCAATTGTCTATACTTCTGTAAAAGACAGCGGTGTCCTTCTGACGATCCGGTATCTGTGCGATGTCCGTAAACGCCGCACCAGTGAGCATGATATCTGGGAAGATATTCTAAGGGACTTTGCCAGGAACAGGGATATTGAATTTGCCTATCCAACCACCCGCTTTTTCAACCAGCATCTCGAAGGTCCTGATGCCGGTTCATAAAAATGAAATTTGTAAATTTCAGGTGAATTATATAAGGAAGGTGATATGAAGAATAAGTTATGGGTCTGGCTGCTTATTATGATATCCTTGTTCATCCAATGTAAAACTCATTATGAATATAATTTTACACGGAAAAATATTTACTGGGGAGATATCCATAACCATTGCAATGTAGGATATGCCCAGGGATCATTGGAAAGGGCCTATGACATTGCAAAAAGTCACCTTGATTTTTATTGTTTTACACCTCATTCCCAGTGGCATGACAAACCTGAATCCAGTAATTTTAACAAATTCACAGAAGGCTTTAAAATCACCAGGCAAAACTGGGACAAAATAAAGCGATATGCGAATGAATCCTATAAACCCGGGGAATTCGTTTCATTAATAGGCTATGAGTGGCATTCCGGTATGTATGGAGATGTATGTATCATCATGCCCGGACATGAGGGGGAGTTGGTATATCTGGATGATATCAAGGGCCTACAGCAGTTCGCTCGGGAGAATAACGCCGTTTTAATTCCCCATCACCCGGCATATCAGCAGGGATGGCGGGGGCAGGATTGGAGTTTCCTGGGACCTGTTGATGTTTCACCGGTCGTGGAAGTGTTTTCAGAACATGGGAATGCAGAATCAGACCGTGCTCCATTTCCCTACATACGGCATAGCATGGGAGGCCGTTATACCAAGAATACCATTCAGTATCTGTGGGAGCTGGGGCACCAGGTAGGTATCGTTGCCAGTTCGGATGACCATCTTGGATATCCCGGTGCTTACGGTGAGGGGCTCATGGCAGTATATGCGGATACGCTCACCCGGGAAGCCATAATGGATGCGATAAAGGCACGGCGCACATATGCGGTCAGTGCAGATAGGATTGAGTTGGATTTTCGATTGAACGGGCACTGGATGGGAGAAACCCTACCGGCTGTATCTGAAAGAAATATTTTAGTGAGGGTGAAAGGGCAGGATGTGATTGACCGGGTTGAAGTTTTGAGAAACAATAAGGTTATTTATCGAAATCATCCGATCGATGAGAATACAGGCAGATCAAGCTGGGATAAACCCATTCTCTGCCGTATTGAATTTGGTTGGGGACCGTGGGATTTCTTTAATTTAGAACGAGTTACTGATTGGGAATTTGATATTCACATTACAAATGGGAAAATAATTTCAGCCACTCCTTGTTTTCAATCCGGTCCATATGATGAAAACCGCCGGAATAAAATTAACAGGCTGGATGATCATTTCTGTCAATTCACTTCATATACTTCTCGCATGCAGGCCTATGAAGAGCGAGCCACCAATAGCATTATCCTGGAGATCCAGGGCGCAGAGCAAACGGAACTGACATTATCGATTTCTCAACCAAGTAATATTGAATACAGGCAAACTTTGGGAGATCTGGCAGCATCCAGTGATATCATTTTCACAGGAGATTTTCCTTCGGAATCAATAATGCTACACCGAATTGTTTTTTATGAGAATTACCAAACAGCATTCGAATTCATTGACCAACATGCTGCTGAAACTACTGATTGGTATTATGTTCGTGTAACACAAACAAATGGCAGCCTGGCCTGGTCCAGCCCGATATGGGTAGAACCAAATAATCCTCAACAATAACCATTACATTATGCGCCGCAGCAATTTTATCGTTTTCCTGATCCTTGTTATCTGGTTTGTAATTTCTTTCGTGGCCAATATCCTTGGACCATTGATGCCCACCATTATTGACAACTATCAGCTGAGTCTGACGCCGGCTGCATTCTTGCCATTTTCTTCTTTTCTGGCATATGGAATAATGTCCATACCTGCAGGCATGATGATTGAAAAACTGGGAGAAAAATTATCGATGCTCATCGCATTCGGATTGACTTTTACGGGCTCACTATTATTTGCCTTTTTCCCGGTAATGGGTCAATTGGTATTCGGTTCTGCATCCTTTATAAGTCCCCATGTATTTACTTATCTGATGCGAGCGTTGACCGATTATGATGGCCAGGGTAACTTTTTACTCGATTCACTCAGCCGGCTGATTCCTGAAAATTTACCCTGGAGCTCATTGTATTGGATTTTTGCATTTGTATTTATCCTCATGCTCTTGATTATTGGACTGGTGAAACTACCGGCTGTGGAATTGAAAGAGGAAGAACGGACCGGTGCAGTTCAAACTTACATAGACCTGTCATGGTATTGACCCCCAGGGTCAGGGTGCTTCTGCCATTTCCTAGTTCTGTGGTTTAATGACACTGGGCTGCCTTTCCGGTCTGGCATTGCTAATACTGATGGATTCAAAACTGGCACTGAATTCTGAAACACAGCACCATGGTATTTTTCCGGGATACTTTGTCCGGGAATTTTTGGCGCTGCACTGGTGCCTTTGATCATTGGCTGGCATGGAGATCTAATGGGATTGAGGTTAGCCATGTTGTTTAAGTTTGTTACATTTGGATATATCCTGAGCGTGGCCTTTTGGGCAAGACCGATCATCAATAATAAAACAGTAAGCCTGAGAGAATTGATCAGGATCAAAAAACAAAACACATGAAATATCCTGTCCTGTCATCGATAATCCTTGTATGGCTGATCTGGGGATGTGGACCCGGGAAGAAAATGGATCAGACCAGGCCGAACATCCTTATGTTGATGTCTGACAACCATTCATGGAATCATTTGGGTTGCTATGGGGACCCTGTATTAAAAACACCAACCATTGACAGACTGTCAGAAGAGGGCATTCGTTTTACCAATGCATATTGGTCCGCACCTTCCTGTGCTCCGGCCCGTGCATCCATGCTGACCGGGCAGGATATATGGAGGCTGGAGGAGGCTGCCAATCTATGGGGGACTTTCCCGGCAAAATTCCGGGTTTACACCGATATGCTTGAAGCTGCGGGATATCTTGTAGGTTATGAAGGGAAGGGCTGGGGACCGGGTGATTACGAGGCAGGCGGGCGCATCCGTAATCCCGCGGGTCAGCGCTATAACTCCTTTGAGGAGTTTTATAATGAAAAGGAGAAGAGACAGCCGTTTTGTTACTGGTACAGCTCCCGTGATCCACACAGACCATATAAGGTTGGCGGATGGGAAGAAGCAGGTATTGATCCTGATGATATAGTCGTACCTCCCTATCTGCCGGATAACGATGCGGTGAGAAAAGATATGGGGGACTATTACGCTGAGATCCAGAACTTCGACAGGGATGTAGCATCATACATTCAATTGGTAAAAGAGATGGGGCAGCTGGAAAACACCCTGGTAATCGTATGTAGTGATAACGGCTGGCAAATGCCTCGGGGACTGGCAAATCTTTATGATTTCGGCACAAGGATTCCCCTGATTGTTTCCATGCCGGAAAAGTACAAAGGTGGCAGGGTGATCGATGATTTTGTAAGCCTGAATGATTTTGCCCCCACATTTCTGGAATTGGCCGGAATACCTGTTCCGGACTATATGAATGCCCGAAGTATCGTTCATCTTCTGGCATCAGAAAAAGGCGGTCTCGTTGATAAACAGAGGGACTACATAGTTACTGCCCGAGAAAGGCATGCCTTTGCCCGTAAAGGCGGAACCGGTTACGGGGCCCGTTCACTCCGGACGAAAGATTTTCTATACATCCGTAATTATGAACCCGATAACTGGCCTGCAGGCGATCCGCCTCTTTATGGGGATGTGGATGCGCATATGCTGCATTACCCCTGCCCGACAAAAATGTATATACTCAAGCACAAAGACAAGGACGGGGTAAAAGAATTATTCAAGCTGGCTTTCGAAAAACGCCCTGCCGAAGAATTATACGATCTGACAGAGGATCCTTATCAAATGGCCAATATAGCAAATTCGCCAGCATATAGTGAGATCAAAGAAATGCTGTCAAACAAACTCACAAAGCACCTACGGGAAAATGGTGATCCCCGTGAACTTGGCGGAGAAATGAAGTGGCTCGGAGCCCGGTATTTTGCAGAAAAAGACATGACCCCGAGACCCAGTGAAGAAGCGCGGAGCGATTTAAACTTACAAGAGGAATACAGCTATATTGACTGATCAGTTATTGCAGAATTTATAGATTACCTGGTATGCGCTCTGTATGCCGAGTTCTCCTGCCTTGCTCAGGTCAATACAACCTTCTGCAGGATTTTCCATGAAGATATTTAGAAGGCCCCTGTTATAATAGGCCTGGGCAAAATCTTCCTCTTTTTCCAGGCAGTAAGTATATTCTTCGATGGCGGCCTGGAAATTCTCTGCCAGGCTGTTTACATAAGCCCTGTTGAACCTAGCATAGATGAAGTCAGGATTCAACTCAACCGCCCGGTTATAATCCTTGATGGCAAGCCGGTAGTATTCCCGGATCACATCCTGCCGGCCTTCATCCATTGATCGATCAGACTGAGTGGACAAAAGGATTTCCTGGTTCTCTATGGAAAAGATTATTTCTCCAATGGCGAATTGGTGGTTACCGCGAATGAAATAAGTAAGATAATTATCGGAAATCCCTGTCTCTGCTTCATCAATGATCCTGATGGCATCCCGGTATTTCATCTGCCATCCCAGCAGGAGGCTTTTGATAAGGAAGTACTCCTTATCGGTTTCATCCATCAGCAGTACGGAATCAAATTTGTATGCGAGTCCGGATACAACCCCTTCATCAACAATACCATAGTCATAATTGTCAATTTTGAAATAGATATTTTTCTCACTCAGTTTTTCCAGTGTAGCCAGATCGTTGAACCTGCTATTGCCGTAGAGGTCCCAATCCTGTTTTACGGAGATATGGAATACCGGGATCATCTGGATCTCCTTGTCTGCATACTGGACTTTGGAATCTATGACATTGCTGATGGATGTGAAATCATTATTGAAATCAGTGATCGTCTGCAGGTAGCTTAATTCATCCCTTTCATGCTCAGTTACATCTATTTTCATCAGGCTGTCGATGATACGCTGGTCTTCATCATATCCTCTTACATCATGCTGGGCCATTCTGGTGTATGCCCTGTTCCTGTATGCATCGATCAACCGTGGATACAGGTCGATGGCCGTGGTAAAATCCTCCTCGGCCCCCGGGTAATCCTCCAGGTTGGATTTGATAACCCCCCTCAGGTAGAAGGAATAAATGTTACGGGGATTCAGTTGTATCACGTTGTCAAAATCCAACAGGGCATCATTGAATCTTTCGATATCCAGATATAGTATGCCCCTGTTATAATAACAGATAGAATTGTTGGGATTCAATGCCAGGGCCTTGTTATATTCTACGATGGCTGAATCATAGTTCCTTACATCCTGGTAACAGAGGGCCAGGAAAAAATGTGCACGTACATCGGTAGAGTCACCCCGTATAACAACCTGGTATTCTTTGATCGCCTCTTCGTATCGTTTTCTGTAATGGTATATATTCCCCCTGGTAAGGTTGCAGGCCAGGTTCCTGGGTCTTATCTCCGCAGCCTTGTTGCAATTGAACAGGGCATCCTCGTAATTCTTCTGCAACATGTAGATGATGCCCAGGTTCAGGTAGGCATTGTCCATGTATGGATCCAGTTTGATGGCGGTTTTGTAATCCGATATCGCACCGGCAGTGTCACCGAATTCAGCATGCAGCCACCCCCTGGTCAGGAAATACTCCGGATGCCTGTCGTCCAGGTCAATGGCTGTGATCAGGTCCTTGAGGGCTTCGAGCTTATTGCCTTTTTCAATATTGACCACGGCCCGGTAATACATAGCTTCCGTTTTGTATGATTTTAGTTCGATTGCCCTGGTGAAATCCCTTTCCGCTCCCGAATAATCTGATAACTGATATTTTGCCAGTCCCCTGTAATAATAGGAATCAGCATGATCCGGCATATAGTAAATAATTTGATTAAAAAGTCTGATGGCCTGGGTATATTCATTGTTCATCAGGTGCTGCCGGCCCCTTATGGAATAGTTCTGGACATTTATCTGCGATGATAATGAGAGGGATATAAATGCCAGGGGCAAGGCGGCTATCAAAACTTTTACGCTGTATGTCATCATTCCTGCTCGCCGGGTTAAATCAGCTTTGGTTCAATTAGCTGTGCTAAACTATATATTTTTTATAACTTATATGAAAATAACGGTTCCCATTAATGCTAAGTATGATGCATAATAAAATGTCTCTCATCCTGGGATTCCTGGTATTAACATTCATTGGCGGTCAGGCTCAGCCGACATCCCCGATCCTGACGGATGATGAATTATCAAACCTTCAGGCAGCGCTCGAGCGGGATACTAACCTGGTTCAGCTGATTGATTATTTCGGGGAAGACCCGGTCGAACTCTACGAGAATTACAAGATGGCCGTGCACAGATCGGATTCGATCTGGCAGCATGACCAGCATACGCTGACACATTTTGATGATTTTGGTGTTACGGAACACCTGGAGATCCTGCCCCTGATAGACTGGTTTACGGATAATGATTCGTTGGACGGAGAAGCCGGGGTAGCCTACCTGATCAGGACCGACCAGGCGATGATCCTGTTTGACCTTGGAGAGAATTCACAGAATGAGGATCCCTCGCCACTTTTGAGAAATATGGAAAAGCTCGGTGTTACCGTTGACGAGATCGATTTCATCGTTATCTCCCATAATCATGGGGATCATACCGGGGGCGGGAAATGGTCACGTCAAAATACATTTTCCTTTACCGGTCATCAGATCGAGTTGGAAGATGTACAGGTTTATACACCAGAGGAAATGAACTATCCCGGATTGCAACCCATACATGCGCCAAAACCTTTAAAGATCTGTGAAGGCGTGGGAACCACAGGTGTGATACCGGCACCTCTTTTCTTCTCAGACATCGGTGAACAGGCCTTGCTGGTCAATGTTAAGGACAAGGGGATTGTCGCCATCTGCGGATGCGGGCACCAGACCATGGAGAAACTGGTCAAGCGGGCGGAATTGTTATTTGATGAACCCATCTATGGCATCCTGGGCGGTTTCCATTTGCCAATATCAACAGGAAGGAATATTGGGGTTATCTACCAGTATGTGGTTACAGGTCACCTGCCCTGGGACCCATTGACAAGGGAGGATATTGAGGATCATGTCAGGTTGTTAAAAAAAACGGGCGTAAAGATCGTCGGGATCTCGGCCCATGACAGCTGTGACGAGAGCATAGCCATATTCAGGGAAGCCTTCAGGGACGATTACAGGGATATCATTGTAGGCAGGAAAATATACCTTTAGAAAGTATATGCCATCCTGTCTTCATATTTTACATATTTCTTCCACTGGTCGGTACGGAACTGCCAGGAAAGGGACACATACATCATATTCAGTTTTGTATAATCGGCAAAGCTGACCTCGCTTTCCCCCAGGTCCGGTCCCACATAATTCTCATTCAGGATATGCTGGAGATAATACTTGAACTTGATATTGAATCCCCCTGGAAACTGGAACCCTGCAAATACGGAGGGGACAAACCGCCTGGATTTTTTGCTGAACCACTCCCCATCGATGTATTTTGTCCCGTCCCTGGAATTGCTGAGCCATTTCCGGGCACGGTAATGGAATGTCAGTTCATATTCCCCTCCGGCAAGGAAATAAACATGCTTGTCAAAGGCGCCGACTTTCAAGGCAAGGGGTACCCCCAGGTTATATGTCCTGCGGATGGTCTTGGTAGGCAGGGGTGTATCGTAGATAAAACCGACATTTCTGAAAGCCAACCCGGAATACATCCCGATCGTGTTATTGAAATCCACATGCCAGTACTGGCCGAAGTTGACAACTATAGTGAACCTTAACTTGTTGGTCACATCTGTACTGGCTTTTTCAAGGTCGGCAAACTGGAAAAGGAATTCCCAGGCCGTTATGGGATATACATCCTGGGCTTTGGATGGCTGGTTGAAAAGCAGGGACATGGCTGCGATAAGCAAAAGGATTCTGATATTCACGGCAGTATGATTTTTCAATATACAATTTTAATGTATGACGCATAAATAAGCAAAAAGTTAGTCAAATCTTTTCATGGCTTTTTCGGCTACGCTATCCCCTATGGAAAGACAGGCTGTGGCGGCCGGGGAAGGAGCGTTCAGGACATTGATCGCCCACTGGTTCTCGGCAAATACAAAGTCATCAATTATCTCTCCGTTCCTGCCGACTGCAAGGGCACGAACACCGGCATCTCCTGGCAGCAGGTCATCCTTTTGAATTTCCGGGATCAGCCTTTGCAGGGCTTTTGTGAAAGCCGTCTTATTATAAGACCGGTAATATTCGGCGATCCCGAA
>LJUP01000096.1 GCA_001303955.1 Bacteroides sp. SM23_62
TCGAACTGAAACAGGAGGATATCCGGAAAGATACCTACTGCTCATCCGGACCCGGAGGACAATCTGTGAATACCACCTATTCTGCCATCCGGCTTACCCATATCCCAAGCGGGATCGTGGTGACCTGCCAGGATGAGAAGTCGCAGCTAAAGAACCTCGACAAAGCCATGGCTGAACTCAGGACGAGGCTTTACAACCTGGAATACCAGAAATACCTTGATGAAATTTCATCCAAACGGAAGACCATGGTTTCGACGGGGGACCGGTCCGCGA
Source organism: Bacteroides sp. SM23_62 (assembly GCA_001303955.1). Taxonomy (GTDB): domain Bacteria; phylum Bacteroidota; class Bacteroidia; order Bacteroidales; family SM23-62; genus SM23-62. Next base: position 274 of record LJUP01000096.1, read on the forward strand.
AGATCCGGACCTACAATTTCCCGCAGGGCAGGATGACCGACCACCGGATCAACCTGACCATGTACAACCTCAGTTCAGTAATGAACGGCGAGCTGCAGGTGATCATAGATAAACTGCAGATGGCCGAAAATGCAGAACGGCTGAAGGAAAGTGAAATCGAGGCTTAACCATATATTGCTCACATGACAGCCGCAGGGCTCTACGAACAGATCCGCAAGAAAAAGTCCTTCCTCTGTGTCGGACTCGACACGGATATCGAAAAAATCCCGCAACATATTCTCAAGACAGCTTCACCTGTTCTCGAATTCAACAAAAGGATCATTGATGCCACCCATGACCTCACCATAGCCTACAAACCCAACCTGGCCTTTTATGAAGCTCGTGGAGCAGCCGGTTGGAACGACCTCAAACAGACCGTGGCTTATGTGCGCTCAATAGATCCGGATATCTTTCTCATCGCCGACGCAAAACGGGGAGATATCGGCAATACCGCCGCTATGTACGCCAAGGCTTTCTTCGAAGAAATGGATTTTGATGCCGTTACGCTTTCCCCCTATATGGGAAAGGATAGTATCACACCCTTTCTTGAGTATGACGGTAAGTGGGTGGTTGTCCTGGGACTCACCTCCAATCCCGGGGCGGAGGATTTTCAATTCCTCACCATCGGTTCGGGAGAAGCCCGCCTGTTTGAAGCCGTGCTGCACCAGGGGTCAGGATGGGGGAATCCCGACCAGGTGATGTTCGTGGTCGGGGCAACCCGCGCCGATCTGATCAGGGGTATCCGAAATATTGTGCCAGCGCATTTTCTGCTGGTTCCCGGTATCGGAGCCCAGGGGGGCAGCCTCAGGGAAGTCGTTGATGCCGGCATAACCGATCAGTGTGGCCTCATTGTAAATGCCAGCCGTTCCATACTTTATGCCGGACAGGATGAAGGATTCGGCAAGGCAGCCAGGGAAGCATCTACAGCTCTGCAGCAGGAGATGGCCAGATATCTCCCCTGATTTCTTATCCAAATAAGCTGATAATTAGCACTTCATGACATTAAGGGAAAATTCTCACCCGGGATCCTTATTGTCAGAATTATGGAAGGAAATGAAGATTTTCTGCAGTATATCTGGAAATTCCGATTATTCAATACACCACTGCAAGATCACACTGGTTCCCAAATTGAGGTAATTGATACGGGTCAGCTGAATTCGGATTCCGGTCCGGATTTTTTCAATGCCAGGATAAAATCAGGCCCATTAACCTGGGCGGGCAATGTGGAAATCCACCTGAAAGCATCAGACTGGTATCGCCACGGGCATCATCTTGATCCCGCATATGATAACTTGATCTTGCATGCGGTGGTTGAAAAAGACAGGGTAGTGTTGAATTCAAAGGGGCGTGAAATATTGACAGTCAAAATGGAGTTCAACCAGAACCTCTGGAGTAAGTACCAAAGCTTGCAGGCAGAACAGGCAGTGATACCACACAGGGAAGAAATGGTTTTTAAAAAAAGGGATTGGTTTCATATATGGTTGGAAAGATTGTATATGGAACGTCTTGAAGAGCGCATAATAGCTGTAAAGCTTTCCCTTGAGGAGACAGGGGACTGGGAGGAGGTTTTATACAGGGCCCTGGGCAGGGCCATGGGACAGAAAACCAATGCCGAACCTTTTGAAATCCTTACCAGGACAATTTCCCTTAAGAAAATTGCCAGATACTGCCCCGATCTGCATAGCAAGGAAGCTATCCTTTTCGGCCAGGCTGGTATGTTGAATAGTACTGAGGGGGATGCCTACTACCAGGCAATGAAACAGGCCTATGACATTCTTCGCAGCAGGCTTGCACTGCAACCCATGGAAGCTTACCTCTGGAAGTATTTGAGGCTCAGGCCGATGAATTTTCCGGATATCAGGATTGCCCAGTTTGCATGGATGCTGGATAAATATCCTGCACTTTTTTACCGTCTCTCAAGTGCGGGCGATCCGGCTGCTTTCGTGATGAATATGAGACTGGGTACCTCCCGGTACTGGACGACACATTTCCGGCTAAACAAACCAGGTCATTGGGGGGAGAGAATAGTTGGTAAAGAAAGGCTTTCGGGGCTTCTGATCAATGCGGTAGTCCCTGTTCTTTGTACCTACATGCGAGACCGAGGAATGAGTGTCAATCTGCTTGAGATCAGCAATATACCTTCACAGTTGCCTATTGAAAACAACCGGGTGATCAGGGTCTGGAAAAGCCTTGGCATCCCAGTCACAGATGGCTATACATCCCAGGCAATACTGCAATTAACAAAGAAATTAGGTCTTTTAAAATAAATTTCTTGATTTAGCAGTCGTTGAAGCTGCCATTAGATTTTAAATGAAATACCTATTGTCACTTTTATTCCTTCCGGAGTTGGGATATTTTTTTAGATATTGGCAGAACCCTTATCGATTAACTACAACATATTATTCTCCTCCAGCCATTTCCTGACCCTTTCATGCTCTGCCTGGTATTTGGCTTCTACATCCCTGGCGATCTGCTGGAATTCTGGTTCATCCCTGATGCTGTCAAATAGAGGATTATTTTTAATCTCTTTGATCATGTATAAGGGCATCCTTTGCCTTTGATTAAAAAGTCTTAAATATTGATAGGCTTTATCTTTATCTCCCAGAAATGTGTATATAGCAGCAAGACTATGAAAGGTGGTGAAATCTTGAAAAGGGTGTCGATCCAATTCTAGCATCTCATCATAAATCTCTAATACCGTATCATAATAGTACCTTGCTTCATCTTCAAATCCCTTGACCCAGTAAGCATATCCAATCAGGTGCGGTTCCCAGCGATAAGGTCTGTCAAAAGTCTTTAACGATCTGTCATATTTTTTAAAGTATTCCAATGATTCTGTAAAATCACCAGCATACATATGGTCAATTCCTAAAAGAAAAACAGTCCAAAGATTCGTCGAATCAATGGCATAGGATTTTTCCCCAAATTCAATAGCCTGTTTGAATTTACCATTACAGTCTTCTATCTCGGCTAAATAACTGTAATATGCTGCTGAATCATCATCCAGTTTAAGAGCTTCCTTAATATAATTTAAGGATGTCTCTTTAAAACCGGCCGTAGCATATGACCTGGCAATAGATCTATATATGGTTGGCAAAAAAGACCCTCTATGCAATAATGCTACTTTATGAAGATTATCAATGGATTTAACAAGGTCATCACTGTAAAACAATAGACCTTTTCTATAGTATGGCCACCAATTGTTTGGATTGAATCTTATAGCCTTATCATATTCATTTATAGCTTGTTCTTTTTTAAAGTTAAGCCGATAATAATCTCCTCTTACTTCATAAGCTTCTGCTAATTGATCGTCGAATAAAAGAGCAATATCTGCCAGGATAATCATTGAGTCCAGGAAATTTTCAGTATAAAAAGTCTCAGCATAATGCTTATCCAGGTATACCCATGCCAATCCGGTATATGCCTGAGCAAATGTGAAATCATAGTGTAATGCTTCATAATAAAGATCTTCAGCTCTTACCAGTGCCTCTCTGTTATTATTATCTAACAAATATTTTAATTGCTCATCTCTTCCTCTCTGGTAAAAATCGTATGCTGCCAGATTTGGAGTAGGTATTTTCTCAATGAGTTCTTTTTCTTCAGAAGTAATTACAGCCTGCAATTCTCTGGCGATGGTCTTTGCCACCTCACTCTGAACAGAGAAAATATCTTCCCAGTTTCTGTCATACTCGTCGGCCCAAATGTGGCCTTCCTTTCCTGGCCTGATTTACTGGACAATTAATTTGGCTTGATCTCCATACTTTTGAAAGCTCCCCTCCAACAAATATCCTACATCAAGTTCCTTACAAATAATAATGGCTGTTTTGTCAGGTTCACGGTATTGTTCAACAGAGGTCCGATCTATCACCCTCAGATCTTCAATTTTTGACAGGTGGAGTAAAATAGCTTCCATCACTCCATCCGCGAGATATTGCTTTTCAGGATCATCGCTCAGGTATTTAAAAGGAAGCACTGCAATGGATTTATCAGTGATTTTAATATTCCTTTCTGTCACAGTAAAATATATGAAGAACGCTGAAAAAACAACCACCAATGTCGCTAGTGAGATGAATATCAACTTCCGTGAGCTTGAATACTTTTTCGTAGATCCGGAAGATCTGCTACGCCTTACCTTCCCGGGAGGATAACCAAAGTATTCATTAAAACAGGTAGTAAAATAGGACGGACTGCTAAAACCGACCTGATAAGAAATCTCGGAGGCGGTGGCCACCTTATGCTGCAACATTTCAAAGGCCTTTTTTAACCTGTACTCCCTGATCATATGGCTGGCAGATTGCCCGGTTAGGATTTTCAACCTGCGGTGCAGTTGCGATCTGCTGATCCCAATCTCATGCGCCAGTTCATCTACTCCGAAATTTTCATTTGCCAGGTTGCTTTGAATTGCCTCATGCGCACCTTTTCTAAAAACAACTGATCTATAGATGCATTTTCGTTCATCGGAGTTCTTCTTGTGGTTAAAGATAAATCACATCAGGCATATTCCTCATGTAGCAATGAAAGTTCTGTTTTGGGAGTTTATTAATTTGGAATCTTTATCCAAGTCATTAAATTTTTATTTCATAATAGTGGATTATTGCGGATAAGCATTATTAAATAGTTCAGGGACTTGGATAAGGAGAATGATATGACCATTAAGTTCACGATTTAAAGTAAAATAATACCCTTAACAGCTGACCTACCATTTGGATAGGAACCCAAGTAGGGTGTACAATCGTGGAACAAAGATTTGAATTTGTCAAGTTCAAACTCACTGAGCACCAATTTGCTGGGTTGGCTTAGTTGCTGATTCAACCAGGCTAGCATATTCAGGGGCCGCAAACTTTATACGATGCTCTACAAATGCTTGGTATTGATCAGAACCACCCCATTCGCGCCCTGTGGACCATATCTTGCTGTTCCCACATTCCTAAGTAATTTAACAGCTTTAACATCCCCTGGACTGAGTAAGTCTATGCTGGGGACGATCCTTCCATCCAAAACAAATATGGCAGCACCGTTATTTTCCGACAATTCACCGGAAATAATATCTCCACCCTGTTCATAAACCTGCCTAATGCTTTGGGAATCAGGAAGTCTATATCCAAGAGGCTGACTGTCATGGGTTCTTTCTCTTCCAGCCCGCTTATGAGGATCCTTATCAAACACATCGTACGTAACTGTGGGTCCATAAAACTCTGACCGAACTTCTGCCTCTTCACCATGTATAAAAACCTGAATTTCACCCATATCCACAACTTGTACTCCAACAAGCTCTTTCTGGAGCAATTCCTTCATATCGGAATACTTCATAAAATCATTATTGAAATCACTGTAATGCTCTATTGCGTATGCTAGATCTCTCTCATACATATGGCCATAATCAACTGCTATCTTCTTGTTTTTCTTACCTGGCGCCAGGATCATGTTTACACTGATTTCATCATCAGCTGAGGCCACTTTCCTTCGGTTTTTCTCAAAACCATTGGCCATGAAAACAGGAACATCTCCACTGAATGCCATTATTTCAAACCTGCCGAGGGAATCTGTTAACGCCTTTGATCCGGTTTTCCTGACAGTTATTTCTGCATTTCTCAGGTAGTAGTTGTGAAACGCCGTAACTGTACCCTTAACTTTCATAATGTCAGTGGTTTCGATAAGCAGATTAGCCCTTTTTTTCATGGCTCTTTTCTGACCGTTGGCAAAAAAAAGCACACCAAAAGAAAGTAGGACTAACAGGATCAGTTTTAATTTTGTGTTTTTCATGATCAGGTCTCCTTTTCTTTGGTTGATTATTAAATAGGATTGTTATTTATCATTCCAGGAGATTAATAAAGTTGAGAACCGCGAATAGTATCATATTTTATTAAATTATATTAGTGTGATCTTTGTGTGATCGTGCAAAACCACCCAGACCAGCTCATCAGCAGCGTAATCAAACCAGAGATCCGCACGGCCGTAACCAGAAACGGGATCTGTACCGGGGAAACTCACCAGATAGTAGGTTAGGTCAGTACTTGCCATCAGGCTACAGGTGAAGTCCCCGGCAGAACCCAGACCACCTCCTGCACCGATGTACAGTAATGGAACCGGGTGCCCGGCAAGGTGGTCATCGAATCTTGCATCCTCATCATCACATCCGCAAGCGCCCATGTCACATGAGATTTGGAGCAGAATGTTGGGGGGGAGGTATACGGCCATGCGGAAAAATCTTAACGAATCTGTATAAAATAACCCATACTCTTTGCCTCCGAAAAAATGCCAGCCAGATTCATTGCTTGACGCTGCATCCATCAGTATCTGGTTGAATGTGAAACCTATAGTGCCTTTCTGTATATTGATGATGTTTGATGTAAAATTGAATTGTTGTAACATATCTTTCCATTGAACTGTTACTGCCACGACGAAAGGATCACTCGGTGAAGATTCATCCTGAAAAGAACTTTCGAAACACGTGAGGGTCAACAATATGAAACCTGCAATGCTTTTAACCAATAGATTTTGCCAAAATGTCTTCAAGGTTTCCACAGTTAATTAATTGGATTAAATATTGAAATTTAATGCCTGTAAAACCATTATAATTCAAGAAATTAACCTAGTATAAAATTAATAGCTATGATGTTGAGGCACCTTACAGCCAGGTTGCAAAAACTTCAGGATTATTGAAGGGGATTTAGGTTATGTTGCAAAAGATTTAGAGCTGGTCGCCTGGTGGTAACCAAGGGTAGCCACCCGTAATTGAATCCTTTCCCAGGATTTTGCAAACAGGATAGCATTAATAAAAAATACTGTAAATTTAAGAGGTGTTTATTTTGTTATGTGGATAATAAGATTAATAGGACCTCCCAAGAAATGGAGGACGGATAGCAACAGGTCTGTGGTGATCGCATTCGCCCTTTTAATGATCATCGGCATTATCGGGACTGTTGGCTACATGGGGATTGAAGGGATGACCTTTACACAGGCGGTTTACATGACCATCATTACAATTGCCACAGTAGGTTTTAAGGAGGTCGCTCCGCTATCGAATCTTGGAATGTGGTTTACCAGCTTTCTGATTGTGATCAGTTTTGGTATCTTTGTTTATGCAGTAACCTCTTTTACCCGCTATATCATAGACGGGTTTCTGAGGAGCTATACCAGGGACAGGAGAATGGCCAGGAAAATAAACAGACTGAATAACCATGTGATCATATGCGGTTATGGCCGCAACGGCAGCCAGGCTGCCTATGACCTGTCCATGCACAAGGTCCCGTTTATCGTCATCGAAAACAATCCCGAGATCATTGCAAACCTGAGAGACAACCAGGATGTCCTGTATATCGATGGCGATGCCACCCAGGACGAGGTCCTTGAACACGCAGGGATTAAGGATGCCCGGGCCATTATCACAACCCTTCCGGAGGATGCCGACAACCTGTATGTGGTGCTCACAGCCAAGGGAATCAATCCGAAGATGAAAATTATATCCAGGGCCTCCAATGAGAAAAGTGACTTCAAGCTGAAAAGGGCAGGGGCCAATAATGTAATCATGCCCGACCGGGTAGGTGGACAGAGAATGGCAAAACTGGTCACCCAGCCGGATGTGGCTGAATTTGTCGATTTTATTATGCTGCAGGAGCCGGATAATGTGTTCCTGGAAGAATTAAGCTGTGAAAAGCTGTCTTCCTGTTATGACGGGAAGGTGATCAGGGAACTGGATATCCGGAACCAGTCCGGCGCCAATATCATTGGACTGCGAAAGGCCGACAGGTCATATATCATCAATCCTTCCCAGGATGTCGTCCTTTCATCCTCTGATAAGCTTTTTGTACTGGGAACAGTAAACCAGATCAACCAGCTCAGATCAATTCTTGCCACTGACGTACCGGAAGATGGTTAAGCAGTTCTGGATCAGGCACATAATTTGCTTGCCTTTATTTCACTTTTTATCCCTTAATTATTGCTATATCAAAAATTTTAAATATTTTTGCAGTTCGTTTTCAGAAAGCATGTAAAGATTGTAGAATAAAATACCATGTATTTAACGGCAGAGAAGAAGAAAGAATTTTTCAAGAAGTATGGCAAATCGGCTGAAGATACCGGATCTGCGGAAGGACAGATCGCCATGTTTTCATACAGGATTGCTCACCTTACAGAGCACCTGAAGAAAAACAAAAAGGATTTTGGTACACAGCGGGCACTGGTCAAGCTTGTCGGGAAGCGCAGGCGTTTGTTAAACTACCTGAAGGACCGTGACATTGAAAGATACAGGACGGTCATCAAATCACTAAAGCTAAGGAAATAAGTCCAACAAAATATAATTAAAAAGGCAATTCTTGCAATTGCCTTTTTTCATATCCATAAGTATAAAGATTAAAGAATTTTTAAGATGTTAAATGTAATACAAAAGACAATCGACCTGGGTGACGGAAGAAGCATTGTCATTGAAACAGGGAAATTGGCCAAGCAGGCTGATGGTTCGGTTGTTGTAAGAATGGGAGATACCATATTGCTGGCAACAGTTGTGTCAGCAACCGAGGCAAGAGAAGATTCAGATTATATGCCCCTTTCAGTTGAATATAAAGAAAAGTTTTCTGCCGCAGGCAGGTTCCCCGGTGGATTCCTCAAGAGAGAAACCAGGCCAGGGGATTACGAGATACTCATATCACGATTGATTGACCGTGCACTCAGGCCGTTGTTTCCGGATGATTATCATGCGGAAACTTTCGTCAATGTAACCTTATTTTCCGCTGAGGCGGAGGTCATGCCCGATGCCCTGGCGGGACTGGCAGCTTCTGCCGCGTTGAGCGTATCAGATATCCCCTTTAACGGTCCCATCTCGGAAGTTAGGGTAGCCAGGATCAGCGGAGCGTTTATGATCAATCCGACTTTCAAACAGCTTGAAGAAGCAGATCTCGATATCATTGTAGGCGCAACGGAAGAAAACATCCTGATGGTTGAAGGTGAAATGAACGAAGTATCTGAGAAGGATATGCTCGGGGCCATCCAGTTTGCCCACGAGGAGATCAAGAAACATTGCCGGGTACAGAAGGAACTGGCTGCAGAGGTTGGAAAAGAGACGAAACGTGAATACAGTCATGAGAACAATGATGAAGATCTCCGTTCCCAGATTGAAAAGAAGGCATATGACAAGCTTGTGAAGATTGCCAGGTCAGGACTGGCCAAGCATGAAAGGCATGAAGCCATTGATGCGGTGAAGGATGAAATTATTGAATCATTGATCCCGGAAGATGATGAAGAAGCGGATGCCAGGACCATGATGGCCAACAGGTATTTTCACGATGTTGAAAAAAAGGCCCTTAGGAACCTGGTATTGGATAAGGGATTGAGGGTGGATGGAAGGAAGACCGATGAAATTCGTCCGATCTGGTGTGAGATAGATTACCTGCCGGCCACCCACGGATCAGCCATTTTCACCAGGGGGGAAACACAATCCCTTACCACGGTCACCCTGGGAAACAAAATGGATGAAAAGATGATCGATGAGGTGCTTATCCAGGGCTCAGACAAATTTACCCTCCACTATAACTTCCCACCCTTCTCAACAGGAGATGCACGTCCGATAAGGGGTATCAGCAGAAGGGAAGTAGGGCACGGGAACCTGGCTCACAGGGCGTTGAAAAAGGTGATGCCTTCCGGGGAAGAAAATCCCTATGCAGTCAGGATAGTATCTGATATACTTGAATCAAACGGTTCTTCCTCCATGGCTACAGTCTGTGCCGGGACCCTTGCATTGATGGATTGCGGTGTAAAGATCCGTAAGCCGGTATCCGGTATTGCCATGGGCCTGATCACTGACACAGATTCCGGAAAGTATGCCATTTTATCTGATATCCTGGGAGACGAGGACCACCTGGGGGACATGGACTTCAAAGTGGCCGGGACGGAAGCTGGAATTACGGCAACACAGATGGACATCAAGGTTGACGGATTGTCCTATGAAATCCTGGCTGAAGCCCTGGAACAGGCGAGAAAAGGACGGATTCATATCCTTGGTAAGATGACAGCCGTGATAGACAAGCCCAGGGATGATTATAAACCGCATGTACCAAGGATTGTACAGATCAGCATTAACAGGGATATGATCGGTGCACTGATCGGTCCGGGAGGCAAGATTATCCAGGGAATCCAGGCCGATACCGGAGCCACGATAGTGATCGAAGAGATAGACAACAAGGGTGTGGTCGATGTCTTTGCTGACAACCAGGCATCCATTGAAGCCGCCCTGGCAAGGATCAATGAGATTGTTGCCGAACCTGAGATCGGAGAGATATACAAGGGCAAGGTGAAAGGCGTGGTTTCTTTCGGCGCCTTTATTGAGATCATGCCGGGCCGCGAAGGCTTGCTGCACATCTCAGAGTTTGACTGGAGAAGGATTGAAAAGATGGAAGACGTGGTCAAGGTTGGCGATACGCTGGAGGTCAAACTGATCAATATTGATGAGAAAAACGGCAACCTGAAATTATCGAGGAAGGTCCTGCTGCCCAGGCCTGAGGGAGTGCAGGATTCCGGAGGAGAACGCAGACACCGCGACCACAGGGACAGGCGTGATAACCGTGGCAGGAGACCTGAATAGCATTCCTGAACAAACATCTTGGGAACCGCAGGGATTGATCATCAGTCTTTGCGGTTTTCTTTTTATATTTAGATCAGCGATGATCAATTACCTTGTGATAGAAGGGAATATAGGTGCCGGGAAAACATCCCTGGCCAGCATGATAGCTGAAAAACACAATGCACGGCTCATCCTGGAACAATATGCAGACAACCCGTTTCTCCCAAAATTTTACAGGGATCCGAACAGGTACTCATTTCCCCTGGAACTCTCATTCCTGGCAGCCAGGTACAATCAGTTGCACAAAGAACTGACATCCCCGGACCTTTTCCAGCCCCTTACCGTTGCGGATTATTTTTTCAGCAAATCCCTGATATTTGCCAAGATAACCCTGCAGATTGATGAGTTTAACCTCTACCGGCAATTGTTTGATATCATACATCAGCAACTGCCAAAACCTGACCTGTATGTTTACCTGTACGTGAGTATTGAAAAACTGGTCTCAAATATCAGGAAGCGGGGCCGGGATTATGAACAGGATATCAAACCGGATTACCTTGAAAGAGTCCAGCAGGGTTACTTTGAATACCTCCGTTCATTGCAGGATCAGAAAATTATTGTGCTGGATATGGAACATTTAGACTTTATTTACGTAAAAAGGCATTATTCACTGATCGAGGATGCCATTTTCCACCAAAAACATGTTGTAGGAATGAACCGGATTCAATTACCATGAATTCAGGATGATTTGTGTCCTTTTTTTTTATAAATTGAAAAACATTATTAAGTTTGTAGGTGCAATTCAGAAGAGCATTAAGTATTAAACTAATAACCAAGTAATTATGAGAAGAATTAACATTTTTGCATCATTTATTGCTGCAGCCCTTGTTGCCGTCAGTTGTGGTGGACCACAAAAGATGGCAGATAATGCTTCCCTTGTGAATTACAAGGTAACCCCTGATCCTCTCGAAACACATGGAGGCAAGGTGGCCTTATCCGTGGATGTAAGTTATCCCGAAAAGTATTTTCACAAAAAAGCTGTTGTGACTGCTACTCCATACCTGCAATATGAAGGAGGAGTAACCGAATTAAAGTCTGAAACACTACAGGGAGAGCAGGTAGAAGATAATTTTAAAGTGATATCTTATACCTCAGGCGGCAGCTTCAGTTATTCAGATGAAGTTGACTATATGCCTGAAATGATGCGTTCCGAGCTGTATGTAAAAGGCAAGGCTACGGTAAAAAACAAAGAAGCTGACCTGCCTCCCATTAAGATAGCAGACGGTATCATTACCACACCCCTGCTGGTTAATAAGGAGGGCCAGACCATTTCCTTTGGTGATAATTTCAAAAGGATTGTGCCGGAAGAATATGTAGCCGACATACATTATATTATCAACAGGTATGATGTCCGGAATTCTGAGCTGAAGCAGGACGATATTGTTGGCATGAGTGATTTTATCAAGAAGGCCAATGAAAATGAGCGCATCGATATGAAAGGTATCGAAGTTTCTGCCTATGCGTCACCGGACGGGCCTGAAGATCTTAATACCAAACTTTCCGGTAACAGGGAAGGTTCAGCCTCAAGATACCTCAAGCGTGATCTGGAAAAAGCCAAAATAGAAGTTCCTGAGGACGAGGAATTCTTCAGCATGATGACCACACCGGAAGACTGGGATGGTTTCAAAACGCTTATGGAAGAATCAGATATCCAGGACAAGGACCTGATCCTGCGCGTACTCTCCATGTATTCCGATCCGGTCGTACGTGAGAAGGAGATCAAGAACATTGCCGAGGCTTTCGAAGAGATCAAGGTGAAGATCCTTCCCGTACTGAGAAGGTCAGTTTTTACCGTCAAGGTCGAGAAGATCGGATGGTCAGATGAAGAGCTCAAGCAGTGGGTGGTCGATAACATGGACACACTGAACCTGGAAGAACTTCTCTACACTGCTTCCCTATTTGAAGACAACGAGACAAAACTTGCCCTTTATGGAATGGCATGGGAAAAGCATCCCCAGTGCATACGCGCAGCCAACAATGTTGGTGTCACCAAGCTCGCCATGAACGATGTGGATGGAGCCAAGAAAGCTTTCGAAGCCGCCAAAGCCATCAGGGATCACAATATCGTTAAGAATAACCTTGGCGTGATTGCACTCAAGCAAGGTGACGTTGAGACAGCTGAGCAACTTTTCTCTGCAGCTTCCGGTGCAGGGGAAGAAGTTAATCAGAACCTGGCTATCGTCAAGATCATTCAGGGGGATTATGATGCAGCAAAGAGTCTTCTTGGTGCCAGCCAGAGTTACAACAATGCCCTGGTCATCTTGTTGCAGGGTCAGCCTGACAAAGCATATGAGATGTTGAATGGGATGAAAGGAGAACATGCCATGGTTGATTACCTGATGGCAGTCGCTGCTGCCCGCGGAGATGATAAGGATACCATGCTGGATGCATTGCGTGCAGCTGTAGCCAAGAAGCCCAAGCTGAAGGAACATGCCGTCAAGGATATTGAATTCGCCGCATACTTCGAGGACGAGGCCTTTAAGGGAATAGTACAGTAATTACTTGGGATTATTATATTGAAAAACGGTCCGGGTCACCCGGACCGTTTTTTGTTTATATTGATTGCTAGAGCCTTAACTGTCTGAATACCTCCCAGATCACCATGCCGGCACATACGGAGATGTTCAGGGAATGTTTGGTGCCGAACTGGGGAATATCAAGGCTGGCATCGGACATGTCCACAATCTCCTGGCTAACCCCCCGGATCTCATGTCCGAATATAAATGCATATTTCACATCTCTTTTTACCCTGAACCTGTCAAGGGACACGCTATGCTCTGTTTGTTCCACCGCCATGATATAAAAATCATCCTCCTTGAGCTCCTCAATGGCCGAACCTGTCTCGGGGTAATATTTCCAGTCCACTGATTCCGTTGCCCCCAGTGCAGTTTTATGGATATCCTTGTGGGGAGGGGTTGCTGTAATGCCGCACAGCAGGATCCGGTCAACGAGAAAAGCATCCGCCGTTCTGAATACAGATCCGATATTGTTCAGGCTCCTTACGTTATCGAGAACCACAACGACGGGTATTTTTTCCGCTTTTTTAAATTCAGGGATCGATAAGCGGTTTAATTCATTATTGTCTAATTTGCGCATGCTGCTGATCATTATTTGCCGGAAAACAACCTGGCAGGCGTGCTGAAGTTAAAAAAAAATAGATAAATTCGTCTTTGGTCCATCTTCAAATTACCGATCGCATGAATATCCATGAATACCAGGCAAAATCCATCCTGAAAAAATACAATGTTGCCATTCCTGAGGGAGCCGTTGTTGATTCTCCAGATGCAGCTGTAGATGTTGCAAAAAAGATCCGAAAAAATGCCAATGCCGACACCTGGGCAGTCAAGGCACAAATCCATGCCGGGGGAAGGGGGAAGGGCGGCGGTGTCAAGATTGCCAGATCCCTTGATGAGGTAAGAGAACATGCCAAGAGCATTATCGGGATGAACCTGGTTACCCACCAGACTGGCCCGGAGGGGAAGGAAGTCCATAAAGTACTTGTTGAACAGGGGATTTACTATCCCGGGGAAAGTGATATTAGGGAATTTTACGTGAGCGTATTGCTCAACCGGGCAACCGGGAAGAATATCATCATGTATTCAACGGAAGGGGGGATGGATATTGAAGCTGTTGCCGAAAAAACACCTGAACTGATCTTCACGGAAACCATAGACCCGGCCATTGGCATCCAGGCATTCCAGGCCAGGAGGGTGGCCTTCAACCTCGGATTGTCCGGAAATGCATTCAAGGAAATGACCCTGTTTGTACAATCCCTGTACCAGGCTTATATCGGTTCTGATGCATCGCTTATCGAGATCAATCCGGTCATGAAAACATCTGACAATAAAATATTGGCAGCAGATGCCAAGATCAATTTGGACGACAATGCCCTATACAGGCATCCTGGCTGTATGGAGATGAGGGATATCACGGAGGAAGATCCCGCCGAAGTGGAAGCGGGCAAATACAACCTGAATTTCGTCAAACTTGACGGGAATGTCGGTTGCATGGTCAACGGTGCGGGACTGGCCATGGCCACCATGGATATTATCAAGCTATCCGGGGGGGATCCGGCGAATTTCCTTGACGTGGGGGGTACAGCCAACGCAGAAACCGTGGAAGCCGGATTCAGGATCATCCTCAAAGATCCCAATGTGAAAGCCATCCTGATCAATATATTTGGCGGGATCGTCAGGTGCGACAGGGTGGCCCAGGGTGTGGTGGATGCCTATCATTCCATCGGGGATGTCCGGGTGCCGGTCATTGTCAGGCTCCAGGGGACCAATGCCCAGGAAGCCAAGGACCTGATTGACAAATCCGGGCTCAAAGTGTATTCAGCCATCAGCCTTCAGGAGGCGGCCGACCTGGTCAGGGAGGTTGTATAGCCTGCCCCGCCCGCAGCTAGCTCGTCAGTCCTTCAATCCTACTCTTCGATGTGAACCGTCACAGAATGGTTTATTGGCCGAACCGCCGCAACGGCAGAGAAATATCATATCCCTTGTTTCCATCACCTTGCCATCGGAGCACTTCAGTGTAAATTTCCCACTGACCTGAAGGGGACCGTTTTTCAGGACCCGGAATGCTGCTTTTTTCCTGCTGTTATTTTCCCTGTCAGTCACAGCTGTCTGTAAAATTTTCTATCCTGTGGGAGCCGTCACAAAAAGGCATCTCTTCGGAAGCTCCGCACCGGCAAAAGGACGTCATAAGCATTTGCTTCAGTTCCTTTCCATTGCTTCCGATGATGGTGAAGTCCCCCTCCACGACATATGGCCCGTTTTTCATGATCCTGATTTCGGCTGGTTGGTTCTCGGCTTCTTTCCGCCTGGATCCCTCATCAAGCCCTGATTCGGGGGCTTTATCGGATGCTTTTCCTTCCTCGTTCCATTCGTAAGTCAGGGCATCTGTCGGACACCTCCTGACAATGTCGATGATCCTCTCAGTTGATGCTCCATCCATGTTTACCCAGGGCCTGTTCCGTGGATTGAATACCTCGATGAGTTCCCGGTAGCATGTTGTGGCATGGATGCATTTGGCAGGTTTCCAGTGAACGGTGATTTCCTTGTTTGAATATTTTCTGTCGTTCGGGTCCATGAATACAAAGGTATGAACAAGTTTGATAAGACAATGTTTATTGAGTTCTGCTTTGTCTGATTTTCAGTGTTAAATCCATGCCGGTATTTACGTCGCTGATAATCCGGATTTAAGATTGAATTAACACAAAGGATGGTATTCCGCAGTTATCATTAACAATCTGTTAATGTATTAATATATAATTAATCTGCCAGACAAATAAAGTTAAACTAATCATAACACAGAGGTGATATAAATGAGTTCATTTGCCGCTTACTTTGAAGCGGCTTATTATAAGGATATACACTGCGGATGAAAGGGAATTTGTATCTGATTATCGTCTTATTATTCACTCAAAGTTTTACCCTTTCCGGTCAGACCGGTACCCTCCGGGGAAAGATCATTGATGCTGAGACCGGGGAGGCATTAATCGGCGCCACAGTAGTGGTGACGGGCACAACAAAAGGCACCATTACCGATTTTGACGGAAATTATACCCTGACTGAACTGGTTCCGGGGATAACCAGCATAACCATCCAGTATGTCTCCTATGAATCCCAGGTCTTTCCAAATATTGAAATTGTGGACGGGGATGTGGCTGTCCTGGATGTAAATCTTGGACAGGCATTGCTTGATATCGAAGAAGTACAGGTGGTGGCCAGGCAACGCCAGCGTACCGAAGCTGCGCTGCAGGTCATGCAGCGCAAATCTGCCACCGT
>LJUP01000097.1 GCA_001303955.1 Bacteroides sp. SM23_62
CCATAGGCATGTTGCCAGGCCAGCCATGACCGGGGATGAAAAAGAAGTCCCATTACCGGTACCAACCAAACCATTCGACCTGATTAAGACTGTGGCCTGACCCTGGGCAGCAACATCCGGTTTCACCCTGCCATCACTGCTTGGACCCATTGAACTGAAGTAGGCTCGCTCTCCATCGGGATCAACCGCAGCAACCCCGAGTACGCTATCACCATCTGAAGGGGCTATGATGTATTGCCAGGGATTCCCTGGATTGCCCGAGTTACCTGCACTGGTTACCACCAGCATCCCTTTTGATGCGGCCAGGCTGGCGGCCCGGGTTACCAGGGTGGTCTTTCCGTCCATGTCGGAATAGTTATAATTCTGGGTGCTGTCCGTAAATCTGTCGGAATAACCCAGCGATGAATTGATGACATCTACCCCGGCACTATCTGCCAGTTCTGCACCAGCCAGCCAATTAGCCTCCTCTATCCGGTATTCACTCAAGGCATCTTCCGTTTGGATCAGCCAATAGCCTGCCTTCATGGCTGCTCCTTTGAATTCCCCGGGCATATATCCACCCATGGTTGACAATACATGCATGCCATGACTGCCGTTGATGCTCCAGAAGAAATTGGCGGAAGGATTTACAAAATTCCGGAATCCCAGGAGCTGTCCATGCTGCCAAAGGGAATAAAACCCGGCCAGGCTGTCAGCATTATTAAACCCGGCGTCAATTACTGCGATGATCATATCTTCACCCTGATATCCCTGTTCATGGAGTTTATGACCATTGAGCATTTCAACCTGGTGGTCAGAAGGAAGAGGTTGATCGGACAGAAATTCTTTGAATTTATCCGCATCTGACTTATACCGGGGTGTCCAGTAGAGTAATTCAATGTCTGTAACAAATGAATATGAGGATAATACATCTGCCATGTTTGAGTCAGTGGTTTCAGCGACAACAGCATTCATCCATTTGCTGGAATACAGTACCCTAATATCGTGGTGCTGGAGGCTATCAAGGTAAACCTGGCTGACGGGCAGGTCGTTCTCCCCGATTGGGATCTGATAGCGAAGCCTTCTGTCAATGGCACGCTGTGAAAGGAATTCAGCCGGGTTATCCAGCGAATAGAGACTGCCCTCCTTGTCCTTTAGCTGAATCCAGAATTTGTAAATACTTTCCTGGCTTATCCCATCGATGAGCAATGCATAAAGCAGTAATATGACCATACCCGTTCGTCGCATCAGATTTTGATGTCTAATCCCTTTTATCAAAGAAATTGTTGATATCCAC
Source organism: Bacteroides sp. SM23_62 (assembly GCA_001303955.1). Classification (GTDB taxonomy): domain Bacteria; phylum Bacteroidota; class Bacteroidia; order Bacteroidales; family SM23-62; genus SM23-62. Next base: position 1,277 of record LJUP01000097.1, read on the forward strand.
TTCCGGGATGGTTCCGAGGTTTTTCTCTATCTCCTCCATGTGTTTTTTTGCCCATTCTTCCAGCTTCTTACTGTTCTGCAGCTCGCCTTTCACATAGTGGAGTATATGTTCCTCCTTGCCGTTATCATCATAGAAATGCCAGGTTTTATCCATCTTCCCATGGTCATACTCACCATCCATGATAAGGACATGGTTCCGGTTATATACCTGGTATCTTCCATGCAGCTGATCTGAATCATGCCAGGAAACAAGCCTGATGGTGGAATCTTCAAAGAATTGTTTCCAGGGACCATGCTTCATATCCAGTTGCCATGACATGGTCTCGGCTATTTGTCCCCCGGGATAATATTTCCTTGACTCTCCGTCTTTCAGTCCGGTTTTATAGGTCTCCGAGTACATGAGGTCATCTGAATAATAAGAATAATAGTGCCATACACTGTCTTTTACCATTTTCACATACTTTCCGGCAGCAGCCAGATTACCTGTTCTGTAAAAGATCCTTGCATGGCTAACATCAGTTCCTTCGAGGTAGACCAGTTCAGCCCTTCTGGTTCCATTTTCATAGAATCGCTCCATTTTACCGACCGGTTTTCCATCTTTAAAAAAGCCTTTATAGATTATGTTCCCGTCCGGATAGTGTTTTTTCCAGTACCCCTGTTTCTGACCAAGGGCATCTGTTTGGTTCCAGAGTGTATCGGAGGACTGTGCCGATATGCCGGCACTCAACATCAAACTGGTGAAAACCAGGATTATATTCTGGGTGGATCTGGTCATGGTAACATTATCTAGTAGCGTTAAAACTTGCTTGTTTCTGTTAAAACGAAAAACGCAGCGGATAATTTTTCCAGGTAAAAAGTTAATAATTGTATAACACAAAAAAGACCTGCCAGACTAAATTTTACTGACAGGTCTTCTGATCACTTATATGACTGATGAAGACTGTTATTTAACTTCTTCAAAATCAACGTCTGTAACCTCCTGGTCATCCTTTGAATCCTGTTGCGATGCATCATCTCCAGGGGGCGGACCTCCTGCCTGCTGCTGCTGGCCTGCCTTGTAAAGCTCTTCAGAAGCTGCCTGCCATACTGTATTCAACTCGGCAGTAGCCTTATCTATGGCATCCAGATCCTGGCTCTTGTGAGCCTCCTTCAGTGCTTCAAGGGCCTTTTCAATGGGTCCCTTCTTATCGGCCGGCAATTTATCCCCGAACTCCTTCAGTTGCTTCTCAGACTGGAAGATAAGACTGTCTGCCGCGTTCAGTTTATCAATCTTCTCCCTTGCCTGCCTGTCAGCTTCTTCATTGTCTTTGGCCTCTTTCTTCATTCTTTCGATTTCATCATCCGTCAATCCGGTAGATGCTTCTATGCGTATGCTCTGTTCTTTGCCAGTTCCCTTATCCCTGGCAGATACGTTTAATATGCCGTTGGCATCGATATCGAAAACCACTTCAATCTGCGGGAGTCCCCTTGGTGCTGGTGGGATGCCATCCAGGTGGAACTTGCCAATGGTCTTGTTACCCTGGGCCATGGGCCGTTCTCCCTGCAATACATGTATCTCCACGGAGGGCTGATTGTCTGCAGCCGTGGTAAAGGTCTCTGTCTTTTTCGTAGGAATGGTGGTATTGGCTTCTATAAGCCTGGTCATTACACCACCCAGTGTTTCAATGCCGAGTGATAGTGGGGTAACATCCAGGAGGAGCACATCTTTTACCTCTCCTGTAAGCACACCACCCTGAATGGCCGCACCAACCGCCACAACTTCGTCCGGGTTTACTCCTTTGGATGGGGATTTCCCGAAAATCTTCTCAACAGTAGCCTGAATGGCCGGGATCCTGGTGGATCCACCTACCAGGATCACCTCATCAATATCAGATGCTTTCAATCCAGCGTCTTTCAAAGCTTTCTTGCATGGTTCAACCGTTTGTTGGATCAGGCTGTCAGCCAGGCTCTCAAACTTGGCACGAGACAGGGTTTTTACCAGGTGCTTGGGAATCCCGTCAACCGGCATGATATAAGGCAGATTGATCTCAGTGCTGGATGAGCTAGACAACTCAATTTTTGCTTTTTCTGCCGCTTCTTTCAAACGCTGGAGTGCCATGGGATCTTTCCGCAGATCAATGTTTTCGTCTTTCTTAAAGGCTTCGGCCAGCCAGTTGATGATGACCTCATCAAAGTCATCCCCTCCAAGGTGGGTATCTCCATTGGTTGATTTTACCTCGAATACCCCGTCTCCCAGTTCTAGGATGGAAATATCGAAAGTACCTCCTCCAAGGTCAAATACTGCTACTTTAATATCCTTATTCTTCTTGTCGAGTCCGTATGCCAGGGAAGCAGCGGTGGGTTCGTTGATGATCCTTTTTACCTTCAGTCCCGCGATCTCTCCAGCCTCCTTGGTTGCCTGCCGCTGTGAATCACTGAAATATGCAGGAACAGTAATAACGGCTTCGATAACTTCGTGGCCGAGATAATCCTCTGCCGTCTTTTTCATTTTTTGCAGGATCATGGCCGAGATCTCCTGTGGGGTATACTTACGGTCTTCAATCTGAACGCGGGGCGTATTGTTTTCCCCTTTCACCACCTTATAAGGCACCCGGTTTATTTCTTTCTGGACCTTGTCATATGTCTCCCCCATGAATCGTTTGATGGAAAAAACGGTTTTGACCGGATTGGTGATGGCCTGACGCTTGGCAGGATCACCCACTTTCCGCTCACCGTTTTCCACGAATGCAACCATGGAAGGCGTTGTACGTTTCCCTTCACTGTTGGGAATCACAACAGGCTCGTTCCCCTCCATCACAGAAACGCATGAATTGGTGGTCCCTAAGTCTATTCCAATAATTTTACTCATGTCATATATGTTTTGTTAATGTAATATCAATGTTGCATTCTTTTTTTCAATGATTGTGCCACAATGCAAATAGTGAAATTATGGCATCTGATAGGGATGCCAGCTTTCCGGATTGGGAAAGATGTGACAAAAAGTCAGTTTAAGGGGGAGTATAAAAAGAAATAGCATATTTGACGGTCTTTTCAGTATTAATTATCAACTTTGTAAGCCTCAAATATGATATTATGGCCCTCCATGAAATTGTTAGACGCGTTACCACCCACGTGCTTCATGAGATGAAGCTGAAGGGTGAGAAGATTGCCATGTTAACAGCTTATGATTATTCAATGGCGAGGATACTGGATGAAGCAGGCATTGATATAATCCTGGTAGGGGATTCAGCCTCCAATGTCATGGCAGGCCATGATACCACATTGCCGATCACCCTCGAGCAGATGATCAATCATGCCGGATCTGTTGTCAGGGCGGTAAAACGTGCCCTGATTGTTGTGGACCTGCCATTCGGTACCTACCAGGGGAATTCAAAGGAAGCCCTGACATCAGCCATACGGATCATGAAGGAAACGGGTGCCCATGCTGTAAAAATGGAAGGTGGGCAGGAGATCCAGGAATCAGTCATGCGAATCCTGTCGGCGGGTATTCCTGTCATGGGACACCTGGGATTAACTCCGCAATCGATTCATAAATTCGGAACTTATGTAGTGCGGGCCCGGGACGAAAAGGAGGCCCAAAAGTTGGTGGAAGATGCACATATCCTGGAAGAAACCGGTTGTTTTGGCCTCGTCCTCGAAAAAATTCCGGCCAGCCTCGGGCAAAAAGTTGCCAAGGAATTAAAGATCCCGGTCATCGGGATTGGAGCCGGACCGGATGTTGATGGCCAGGTGCTTGTATTACATGATATGCTGGGGATCACACAGGAGTTCTCCCCTCGTTTCCTGCGGCGTTATCATAATCTGCATGCCGAGATCAAGGGTGCTGTTCAAAACTATATACAGGACGTCAGAACACTTCAGTTTCCTGACGAAAAAGAACAGTATTAGTCGGGAAGGATATTAAAAGCGATACTGAAAATCTTGCAGGCAATATTTGTAGGTATAGCTTTTAATATCCATTCCCTCCTTATTGGAGAAATCATTAAGGGTGAATAGTGATCTGGAGATATTATTTGAGGATAATCACCTGATTGCCGTTAATAAGAGGGCGGGACAACTTGCCCAGGGTGACCGGACAGGGGATATTTCACTCGATCAACTGGTAAAACAATATATCAAGACAAAATACTCCAAACCCGGGGATGTATTCCTGGGAGTGATTCACAGGCTTGACAGACCGGTCAGCGGCGTCATTCTATACGCCCGTACGAGCAAGTCCCTGCTAAGGATGAATCAATTGTTCAAAGAACAGAAAATACAGAAGAACTATTGGTGTATTGTAAAGGACAGGCCACAACCTGAAGAAGGGACACTGAATCATCACCTTATAAAAAATGAGGCACAGAACAAGTCCTATGCCTACAACAAACCAAGGCCAAATACCAAGCCTGCCAGCCTTGATTACAGGCTGATCTCAAGTTCTGACCGCTATTCTCTCCTGGAGGTGATGTTGCATACTGGGCGGCATCACCAGATCCGCTGCCAGTTGGCTAAAATCGGGTCACCGGTCCGCGGTGACCTGAAATATGGTTACCCCCGCACCAATAAGGATGCCAGCATCAGCCTGCATGCGCGGTCCCTCGAATTTATACACCCTGTAAGAAATGATCAGGTTAAAATTCTGGCTCCGGTGCCATCCGATCCGCTCTGGAATGCACTGACTGACCAATTTGATTGAGTATCTGCTCGATTACTTTGATTTCAGGAAGGAGCTGTCAAAACTTAATGGCAGCAGTTCTTTGATGCTGTTAACTGCCAGGATGCCTTCTTTTCCATACATCAGTATCCGGACCGGCCGGTTAAACCTGAGTTCGCTTTCCAGGAGTGCCTGCCGGCATGACCCGCATGGATAGACAGGCTGGTCAAGCAATTTATCCTGGAACACGGCAGTTACTGCCATCATTTTAACAGGTGATCCCGGATGATTGGCATTTGCTGCAAAAATGGCAACCCGTTCAGCACATAGTCCATCCGGGTATGCTGCATTTTCCTGGTTATTGCCACTGATATAGGTGCCATTCTCAAGCAGCAGACAGGCTCCAACACAGAATTCCGAATATGGTGCGTAGGCATCCCGGGCAGACTCGATGGCTCTTTGGATCAACTGCTGTTCTTCTGCCGAAAGCTCATCTGGAGATTTGTACTCCTCAATATTTATATGAATTTCCACGTTTATAGGATCACCCTGAATCAAATTTACAAATCTTGTTGATAAGTCCAAGTATCCATATGAAGCGTAAAAACTCATTATTGATACATTTAGGCAAATTAATCCGAGACATGAAATCGCAGTTTCTGGCAGGTTTATTCATCGTATCTTACTTCGTACATCCTGTACACGTTAAGTCACAGCATACCACCCGTCAAGAATATATTGATCTGTACAAGGATTGGGCAATTGATGAAATGGAGCGCAGCGGAATCCCCGCCAGTATTAAACTGGCCCAGGGGATGCTGGAGTCGAATAACGGGAACAGTACACTGGCCATTAAAGGGAATAATCATTTCGGGATTAAATGCCACGATTGGAAAGGAAAGCATATCCGGCATGATGATGATAAGAAGAATGAATGTTTCCGTAAATACAAGTCAGCCAGGGATTCATATATTGACCATACCAATTTCCTGATGAACGGTCCAAGGTATTCTTCCCTGTTCGAGCTCGATCAGTCAGACTATAAAGGCTGGGCAAGGGGTTTGAAGAAAGCTGGCTATGCCACCAGTCCCAGCTATGCCAGTGCGCTGATAAGGATCATTGAGGAAAATGAACTGCACCATTTTGATTTGGGTATGGGACCTCGCAGGAGGCCAGATGACACAGAAACCATCCCTGAGCTTACCGATATTGACGGGTTTGAGATCGAGATCGAGCACAGAAAGATCCTGATGAGAAACCGGATCGATTATATTATTGTAAAAGAGGAAGATACCTATCAGAGCCTGACCAGGGAACTCGAACTGATGCCGTATGAGCTGGCAAAATACAATGAAATACCGAAGGACTCAAAACTGAAGAAGGGTCAGGTGTTATACCTGCAGCCAAAACGGGGTAAGGCATCTGTAGAATTCAGTTTTCATACGGTTGAGGCCGGGGAGACCATGTACGATATTTCCCAGATGTATGGCATCAAACTGAAGAAACTCTACCAGCTGAATCTAATGAATCCCGGAGAGGAGCCAGCCGTTGGTGATGAAATTCATCTCCGCAAGAAGAAAAAATTGTCAGTCCCTGTGACCGTGACCGATTCAATCGGATAGGTGAAGGACAGTAGTGGATGAAGGCAATTTAAAGTGCTGACATGGAGCAAATTAGACGACCCGGAGACCGGAAACATCCTTCAATCCCCTTAAAAACTCTGCAGTATCCATTTTCTTTTTTCCTTCGAGCTGGACCCGGGTAAGTCTGATAATGCCGTTACGGCATGCTACCTCGAGGGCATTTTTATCATCGGCGAGGAGGGTTCCTGGTTTCTCATTCACTGGCAGGATCTCCTTTTCAGCCGCAAAGATTTTCAGTATCTTTTCTTCCCCGGCCTGGTTTCGGAGAATGGTCCAGGCGGCCGGGTATGGTGCGAGTCCCCTGATATGATTATAAACCACCCCGGTCTCCTGATCCCAGTTTACCCTGCAATCCTCCGTGAATATCTTAGGGGCCGTTTTTAATTCTGCCTGCTCTCTGACCAGGGCAGCCTGGTCGATCAGGGGGGGATTCCCCGCTGCGATGGCCCGGACTGTTCTGACCAGCAAGTCCGCCCCGGTATGCATCATTTTATCATGCAGGCTGCCGGCATCTTCATCCGGGTCAACAGGTATCGTTTCCTGGAGTATGATCTTCCCGGTATCTATTTCCTTCTCAATGAAAAATGTGGTAAGACCTGTTTCTGTTTCCCCGTTCATCAAGACCCGATTGATCGGGGCTGCACCCCTGTACTGGGGCAGGAGGGAAGCGTGCAGGTTTATGGTACCCATTGGCGGGAATTTCCAGACCTGCTCGGGGAGCATGCGGAAAGCCACCACCACGATGAGATCTGGTTGCAGGTCCTGGAGTTCGGCCAAGAAATCATGGGACTTGAGTTTCTCAGGTTGCAATACAGGTATCTGTTGTGAGAGGGCGTAATCCTTTACCGGTGATGTCCTTCTTTTCCGTCCTCTTCCGGCGGGCTTATCCATGCCGGTAACGACGGCAACTACATGCTGTTCATCACGGATCAGGGCATCCAGACTGGCCACTGCAAATTCCGGCGTACCCATGAAAAGTATCCTTAATTTGCGGGTCACTGGTAGGTCCACGATTTGCGGATCATTCTTCATGATCAAGATTATACTGGGCGAGGTCCAGGAAATGTCCCATTTTATCCCGCTTGGTTTTAAGGTAAAAGGCATTGTGCTCATTGGGTTCAATCACCAGGGGAACATTTTCTACAATGGTCAGACCATAGCCTTCGAGTCCGGCTCGTTTGATGGGATTATTCGTGATGAGTTTAAGTTTACCCAGACCCAGTTCCCGGAGAATATTGGCACCCACCCCATAGTCCCTTTCATCTTCCTTAAAACCCAGGTCAATGTTGGCCTCCACCGTATCCAGTCCCTGCTCCTGTAGCTTATAGGCCCTGATTTTATTGAAGAGTCCTATTCCCCTGCCTTCCTGGTTCATATAGATAAGTACCCCTTTGCCTTCCTTCTCGATCATTTCCATGGCCTTATGGAGTTGTGCTCCACAATCACAGCGATAGGATCCGAAGATATCACCGGTCATACAGGATGAATGAACCCTGGTTAAAATGGATTCCTCCCTGCTTATGTCCCCTTTTACCAGGGCAATATGTTCAAGTCCATTGGAGTCCTGGATAAAGGGGATCAGTTTGAAATTACCATACTGGGTTGGCAGGTTTACCTCCACCCCTTTGATGACTATGCTCTCTGTCTGCAGCCGGTAAGCGATCAGGTCCTTGATGGTAATGAGTTTCAGGTTGAACTTCCTGGCGATCTCCAACAAATGAGGTAATCTGGCCATGGAACCATCCTCATTCATGATTTCTACAAGGGCACCACCGGGTTGCAGTCCTGCCAGCCTGGTCAGATCGACCGTGGCCTCCGTGTGCCCCGTCCTTCTTAAAACGCCCTTGGATTTGGCTTTTAAAGGGAATATATGTCCGGGCCTGGCCAGATCAGCGGGCCTGGTTGCCGGATTGACGAGTGACCGGATGGTTTTTGCCCTGTCACTGGCTGAGATACCGGTGGTCGTTCCATGGCCGATCAGGTCGACTGAAACGGTAAAGGCCGTACCATGCAGACTGGTATTTTTGCCGACCATCAGGTCCAGTTCGAGTTCCCGGCATCTTTCTTCTGAAAGCGCCGCACATATCAGTCCCCTGCCATGAGTAGCCATGAAGTTGACTGTTTGTTTGGTTATCTTTTCTGCAGCGGTAATGAAATCCCCTTCGTTCTCCCTGTCCTCATCATCAACCACGATAATGGTATTTCCCTTCCTGATCTCTTCAATGGCTTCATCTATGGTATTAAAAACAGGGTCATCCGTTTTATGACCTTCTTGTGGGCTGCCAGACATTTGTTTCTGTTCCTTTAATAAATTTCAGAAAACCTGCCAAAAGGGCAAGGTTCATACTATAGAAATGAGTAATGAAGCGCAAAATTACAATATGTAATCCTATTTTCCTTAATAAAAAGTCAATAAATGGACTGATGATGAGCCCTCCCTGTATCATGAGCAGGATCCTGTAAAAAGGATCGGATAAGGCAAGGATGATATTTGATACGATCAGCAATAGCAGGAAGAACGGCCCCATCCATCTCAATACCTTATGGGAAAAAAAACTGTATGCCAATCCCGTGTAAGGAGGCCATAACAGTTTATAGAAGGTTTTAAGATTCTGAAAATTTCCTGCCGCTATCCTGATCTTCCGGCGGAATTCTTCAGACAGGCGATTGGGAACATTTTCGTACCCAATGGCTTTCATTTCAAGGATACATCTCTTCTTTCTCTCCAGCACCTTCATGGTGATGTAAAAATCGTCTACAGAATATCCTTCAGGCACCCTTGTAAAGTATTCATTCCTGACGGAATAGCAGGCACCATATGCCCCTATCATGGTTCCCCAGACTTTTCCCTCATGGTATTTTAGCCTGATCTCCCTGGACATAAAGGACCATTCCTGGTATGAGATCCCACTTTTGTCAATTCTTGTGTTCAGGATGTTGGCGCCAACCAGGCCGATTTGCTCATTCCTGTAATGCTTGACCAGTTCAAAGATGGTATCGGGCGTAAAAAGTACCTGGGCATCGGTCATGATCAATATATCACCCCTGGCTTTCTCCCTTAGTTCATTGATCACCGCCGGTTTGCCTCGTCTCTGGCGGAAGGAAAAAAAATGGAAAGAATCATGATCCTTCGAGAATTCCTCCAGGATGTCATTGGTGCTGTCAGAAGAACCATCCGAGCCAACCAATAGTTCAAATCTGTTCCCCGGGTACCGGGTATTGTATAAACTCTGAGATTTTTCAGATATCACCTTTTCTTCATTATGGACAGCCATGATAATGGATACAAAAGGAAGGTCATCAGTGGCAGTCAAAACTTTGTCGTTATCTTTTTTAAAACGCGATAAAATACTGATTATCAGAGGGTAAAGTATATATGACTGTATAATGGCAACAATGGAAACCCACAATATAATTTCCCAGATCATACGAGTTGCTCTTTATAAAAGGAGATCAGTTTTTCGGAGAGCACTAAGATATCAAAATTTTCCTTAACGAACTGGCGGGCCTTCATGCCCGTTTTCTGAATGGGATCCTTCCGGGTCTGCAGGTTTTCCAGGATCCTGATGTATTCGGCCGGAGTATCAGCAAGGAAAAGGTGTTCTCCGTGCATGGCCCCGAGTCCACCCGCTCCAATCGTGGTACTGATTACTGTCTTTCCCATGGCCATGGCTTCGAGTATTTTAATCCGGATACCACTGCCTGTAAGCAGGGGCACAATCATAACAGTATGATGATGAAAGAATTCAATCGCATCTTCAACTTCACCTTCCAGCCTGACATTGTCAGGCAGGTTTCTGCCATTGAAATAGTATGCTGGATTTCTGCCCGCCAGGTGAAGGGCTAGCCCAGGCCACCTGTACCGGATCTCAGGCCAAATTTCCCTGAAGAACCAGTCAAGACCTTCCTGGTTGGGCCCCCAGTCCAGGGCCCCGATGAAAAACAGCAGGATCCTGCCTTCATTTTCATTCACCGGGTAATTGGTAATATCTTTCCCGGTCGGTATGACCATGACCGGTAAGGCATGGCCCAGTTGATCAAATCCCATACTGTCTGCATCTGATATTGGAACAAGCAGGTCTATTTCGGACAGTATCTTTATCTCCAGTTCCCTTATCCTTCTGGCAAGCTTTTTCAGGTAGAACCGCCTCAGCGGATTACTTTCCCGTTCTGCCAGGCGCTTCCAGATACAGTGTTCCAGGTTATGCGCACGCAGTGCTATTTTGGCCTTACCTTTAATGCTGGGGATATAATACAGGAGGTAGGGGCCTTCCAATTGGACAATATCAAAATCATGTTCTGCCAGGCAATTCTCCAGGGCCGTCTTAAAGGGTTTTGAAATGAACCTTTGGGCATTGTAGGGGTAACTGGAAAAAAGAAAATTAAGCAGCAGCCTGACGGGACGGATCTTTGTATCCACATTTACTGACCGGATGGAGATCTGGTCCCTCAAGTTTGCCGGCAATTGAGTTTCAGGGAAGTAGTGCTTCCCGGTATTCATGGTGAGCAATGTGACCTGGCAATTTTTCCGGGCAAGGCCAAGGGCCATGTTAAGGGTGGCTATGGCACCTCCATCCCTTGCTGGCCAGGGTATTTTTGTACTCAGGATCAGGATCTTCATGTTCTGATGCCAAACTTTATCCGGATATAGCGAATCCTCCTCCTGATCCTTCTGAATAAAAGGAGGTATGTTTCCATGTTCATAAGGGGCGAGTCGGTCATGGATTTGTATGTGAGCCAGATCCCGATTGGCAGGAGGATGGCCGAGGAGAGCCACATCCCAAAGACGGGACTGAGGGAGCTGTCCCGTGCAAGCTGTTCTCCGGACATGGACAGCACGTACCAGGCCAGGAAGAACAGAACGGATATGACCGTAGGCATACCCAATCCGCCTTTCCTGATGATGGCCCCCAGCGGGGCACCGATAAAGAAAAAGATCAGGCAGGCGAATGAGAGGGTGAATTTTCGCTGGATTTCGATCTGGTATCTCCTCAGGCGGGTGACTTTTGCCTCCGAATTCGTACGTGATGTGGAAATATGGTTCAGGGAGGCACGTGCCTGTACCAGTGCCTGGTCAATGGTCTGGACCTTGTATCTGTCCTCAAGTTCATTGTAAAGACTGTCCAGGTTCAGCCTGTACAAAACACAACCTTCTTTTTCTTTGTGAAGCGTATCTCGGATTGGCCTGGGACCAGCCCTCCTGTAATTGTAATAGGTGCGTTCGCTGAGTGCATCGTTGACGTTCCTATAGATTTTATTGAGCTCGGTCCGGAATGAATCTTCATAATGCCCAAGCATGTTGAGACTCATCATGGAATAATTACTCTTGAACAGGGATTCATCGGTGCGGTCGAGTCCGAATCCCGTCATCTCGATCAGGATGGTCTGTTCCTGGAAGAGATCCCTTCTGTGCGGGTAGGTAAAGTTTTGCTTGTTTTTCCTGTCGGTTTCTATTTCATTATAGGAACGGCCACTGTACAGGGTGAAGATCAGGTACTGGTCATCAGCAGAAACTTGCATGTATCCGGAATCAGCCACGGTTACCAGGGTATTCCCCTTGCGTTCCGTATGGTCGTAAATCCTTATTCCGTATAACATATTGGTATTCGGATCCTTGGAATCGATTCTCATGCTGTATCCTTCGATACCATTGTAGAATATCCCCTCCACAATGTTAAAGGCCGGCCGTTTTCGCTGTATATCATATAGCAAAGACCTCATTTTCAGATTGGCCACCGGCAGCATATAGTTGGAAAAAAGGAAAGCCCCGATGCTGAGGAATACAGCCACAATGATAAGAGGAAGCATGATCCTGACTAGCGAGACACCGGAAGATTTCATGGCTGTCAGTTCATAGTATTCACCCAGGTTTCCAAAGGTCATCAAGGCTGCCATAAGGATGGCCAGGGGCAAAGCCATGGGTACCATAGAAGCTGTCAGGTAGAGTACAAACTCTGATACGACCGGAAACTCCAGGCCTTTGCCAATTAGGTCATTGATATATTTGAAAAGGAATTGCATGACCATGATGAAAATCACGATCAAAAATGTCAATGCAAATGGCCCTGCAAATGATCGTAAAAGGAGGATATGTAAACGCTTGGCCCTGATCCGCATCTGTTCTGTATTATACCTGTAAAACGGGTATAAAGGTAAGATATTTTAGAGGATTGTGCAGGCAGGTCAAAGACCGATCACATGTTTTAACTCGGCTATTTGTGTGTCCCAGAGGTCCACAGCATCCGTCGTTTCATCGTCTTCGGCAAAATCTGTGATCATCAACGAAACATCTCCGGTAAGTTCATCCTGGTTCAGGCGGAATTCGAAGTAGGAATCCTTGTCTTCTTCTTCGATCCATCGGAACCTGATATATTTATTGTCCTTTCGCTGAACAACCTCTGCCTGCTGTTCCGATTTCTCCCAGATGAAGGTATAGATGCCTCTGTGTAAATTCACATCATCGGCAAACCACTCGGCAAGGCCTCCTGGTGTGCTAAGCCGGTTAAACAATACCCTCGGTGAAGAATTGATTGTATACTCCAGTTCGAATTTCTTTTTCATCCAGGTCAGCAATATTTGATTTGTTCATCACTCTGTAACTGCAATATAACAAATTTTATAGATATCTTGGCAGGACAGACTCAATGAGTTCCATATTTCCCCGGTGAATAACTTTCCATAAGGGTACCGGCCTTTTTTTTATATATTTGGGCGAATGACAACCACTATTTAGCTATGCGTCAGATAGCTTGGATCTCTCTTGCCCTGATGTGGATTACCCTGGATATCTCTGGTCAGGAAAAAAAAATTTTCAAGCAAACCTTCCTTGATGCGGAGTATGCTTTCATTACTGAAGAATATGAAGAGGCACTGCAGCACTATCTCAACCTGCTGGAAATGGATCCGGGAAATGCCAACCTGCATTTTCTGACAGGGGCCTGCTATTTGAGTATTTACGGGGAAAAACATAAAGCCATCCCGCACCTGGAAAAGGCCATTGAGAGCATGACGACCGGATACCGGGAAGGTTCCTACAAGGAGAGAAATGCGCCGAGGGAATCTCTGTTCGCACTGGCAAGGGCTTACCACATTCAGCATGAATTTAACCTGGCCATCGAACACTACCAGAAATACCGGAACATCATGTTCAAAAGGAATTTTGCAGAGGTTGAATATGTCAATGCCCAGATTAAGTCCTGTGAACTGGCTATGGGAATGATACAGCAGCCATTGGATATTGAATTCCTTCGTATGAGCGAACAGGTAAACCAGTTTCCAAGCCAATATAATCCGGTGGTATCCCTGGATGATTCAACGTTGTTTTATATGACCGACCAGCCGCAAAAGCGGACCATCATGACGATGCGCCGGACCATTGACGGATGGACAGACCCCAGATCACTCAATGGTGAGATAGGTTCTGAAGGAGATTGTTATCCAACCTGCCTTTCCTTTGATGGCAAGGAATTGTTTCTCGTGAAAAGAGATTATATGGGTGCCGATATTTATGTCTCATTTCGGAAGGAGGACAGGTGGACCCGGATGGTACGGCTCAATGATCATATCAATACTGATTATTTTGAAACACATGCTTTCATCTCCAACAACGGCAAATCCCTGTTTTTCACAAGCGACAGGCCTGGTGGCCAGGGAGCCATGGATATCTGGGTATCGGAGACAACAACGCAGGGTGACTGGGGTCCTCCGGTGAATCTCGGTCCAAAAATAAATTCCCACTATAATGAGGAGACCCCATTCCTGACTGAAAACGGTAAGAAAATTTATTTCAGTTCACAGGGACATGCCAGCATGGGGGGATATGATGTCTTCATTGCAGAGCAACTTCCAACCGTACAGGTGGGACCAGATGGGATACTGACGGAAGATGCTGCCGGCGATGAAATGCCTCTTACCCAGTGGTCCCTTCCCAAGAATGCAGGTTATCCCATCAGTACAGCTGATGATGACCTGTTTTATGTCCCAAGGAAAAATGGCATGCGGGGATATTATGCCATCATCATTGATTCCATCAGCAGTATCAGAAGTATTTATTCCATGTTGCCCAGAAGGGTGGAAGAAGTGCAGATCGCGGCCATACAACGGGGAACCGAGATAAAGGTTGAGCCGCTGCCTGATGAAATAAGGGGAACCCCCCAGGAAACAGAGAAAGATACAGTTGTGACCCTGCCTGTTGAAGTGTCCGGTACCGTTGATCCGGACATATACTATGTATTGAACAGTATCATGTTCGAATTCGACAGTTACACTTTGACTGAAGCTGCAGCGCAGGAAGCTGACCGGATCATTGAGGCCATGAGGGACAATCCAGAGATCAGACTGGAGTTAACCGGCCATGCCGATGCCATGGGCGCGACTGAATACAATCTCCAATTATCGGAACGCCGTGCACAATCCGTGGCTGATTACCTGTCCCTTTCCGGGATCAGCCGGGAAAGGATACGGGTCCGGGCGGCAGGTGAGACCGAACCCATTGCCCTCAACCGATATGAAGACGGAACCGACAGTCCGGAAGGACGTCGCCTCAACCGCCACGTATCCCTGAAACTGGAAAACCTGACGGATGAAAAGGTCCGGGTAGAAGAAATTTTTGTTCCCAGGCACCTGCAGTCCAAAAAAGACCAGTCATTCAGCATGTTGCTTATCAACAGCGACCAAATGATTGATACCATCCCTGACGAAGTGGAAGGAGAACAGGTGGCTTTGATCATCACGGATTCAGCCTTTCTGTATACAGCGGGTAATTTTAAGCAGAAGACGGATGCGTTGATGTATCTCAATGAGGTAATCGACAAAGGTTATCCGGATGCCGGCATGCTTGAACGAAGAGACCTTGAACAGCTGATCGCGCAGCTTTCGCAAGAAGGCATCACGGTTAAAGCCAGCTTTACTATCCAGATAATGGCCCTTAAGCATCCCGTTGAG
>LJUP01000098.1 GCA_001303955.1 Bacteroides sp. SM23_62
GATGAAAAGATCCTGGTTAACCACTGGAACGCACCTTCAGGTGTAAGATGGAGCCCGGATAGCAAGTGGCTGGCCTATGCGCTGAGGGATCTGACCTTCAATGGTGAGATATATATTCATGCTGCTGACGGAAGCAAGGGACCATATAATATCAGCATGCATCCCAGGCAGGATCATTCGCCTGTATGGAGCCGTGACGGATCCAAACTTGGCTTTATTTCGGCCCGGAACAATCTTGATGATGATATATGGTTTGTATGGCTAAGGAAGGAAGACAGCCAGAAAACCAAGCAGGACTGGGAGGAAGAGGAAGAAGATGATCCCCAAAAATCCAATGGCAAGGATAAGGGGAAAGATGAAGAGAAGGAGAAGAAAGATAAAATTGAGCCTGTACTGATAGACTTTGAAGACATCCATGAGAGGCTGGTTCAGCTGACTTCATTATCCGGTAACGAAGGTAACCTGGCGATATCAAAAGACGGCAAGACCTTTTATTTTACGACCAGGAATCCGGGTAATGAAGGCAGGGATCTTTTCCAGATTAAATGGGACGGGAAAGATATGAAAGAGGTGACCAGGGGAGGCAAAAATCCATATAATGTAAAACTCGACCCAACGGGAAAATTTATTTACATGAATATCCAGGGCAAGCTGTCCAGGATCAGCACCAATGGTAAGGAGGAGGAGAACCTGCCGGTGGCGGCTAAAATGAAAATTGATTACCAGGCAGAGCTGAACCAGATATTTGAGGAGGCATGGCGTGCCCTGAGAGATGGATTCTACGATCCTGAGTTTCACGGAAAGGACTGGGAGGGTTTGAAATCAAAGTTTAAACCATACTGTATGGAAGCATCCACCAAAACGGATTTCATGTACATGTACAATATCATGCTGGGACAGCTGAATGCCAGTCATATGGGTCTTTATGGACAGGATCGTGAGCAAACACAGTCTGAACGGACCGGTCTGCTGGGGATTAACATTGCCCCACGGGACAAAGGTGTACTGATCGAGCATGTTGTTCCTGATTCGCCGGCTGATAAAATGGCAAGTAAACTGAATGCCGGGGACGTTATTCTTTCGGTTAACGGAGAAAATGTAAGCGGGGATATCAGCTTCTGGTCATTGCTGGCCAATACAACGGATGAAAAAATACTGCTGGCTGTTGAGGATACAAATGGCGGCCAGCGGGAGGTCGTTATCCGTCCTACAGGCAGTTTAAGGACGGAATTATATAACGAATGGGTCAAGGAAAGGCGGAAACTGACGGATGAATATTCAGGTGGGAGACTTGGATACCTTCATATCCGTGGCATGGATATACAGAGTTTTGAGCGGTTCGAAAGGGAGCTGACCGCTGCAGGCCATGACAAAGAAGGTATCGTGATTGATGTCAGGTATAACGGGGGGGGCTGGACCACCGATTATCTGATGGCTGTTCTTAATGTGAAACAACATGCTTATACCATACCGAGGGGAGCAGATACAACCCTTTCTAGCAATAAAAACTACCGTGATTATTATCCATTCTCCGAGAGACTCCCATTCTTTGCTTGGAACAAACCTTCCATAGCGCTCTGTAATGAAAACAGCTATTCAAACGCTGAAATCTTCTCACATGCTTACAAAAACCTTGGCATTGGCACCCTGGTGGGCAGGCCCACATTTGGTGCCGTAATCTCTACGGGAGGTATAGGCCTGATTGATGGTTCCTACGTCAGGATGCCATTCAGGGGCTGGTTCGTAAAGGCGAACGATATGAATATGGACTGGGAACCGGCCAGGCCGGATATTGAAGTTTTCAATTCGCCCGACCATAAGGCAAAAGGCGTTGATGAACAGCTGCAAAAGGCCTGTGAAGCATTGCTCGAGCAGCTCGGTGAGTAAGGGGACTGTTACATTGTTGTGAACAGCCGGGGTTCACCGGATGCCTCTCAGCACTGTCATGATTGAATCAAGGGTGGTCCTGGCCGCCGCTGACACTGGTGTATCCTCTGCAGGCATGATGGGATTTTTTTCATGAATATCTGATCTCATGTCAAATAGCTTACCATCAGGAAGGAGTTTCCAATCCTTTGACCGGACCATGTACTCCATTCCCGCCTTCTCGGAGTAGACCCAGTCCCGGGGATCATGTTCTTCCCCGGTAAGGATCCCGGCAAAACTTTGTCCATCAATTTCATACGATGGCAGGGGGAGATCCAGGAGATCATGAAAGGTGGGCAGGAAGTCACTGAAATCAATGAGTTCCTCACAGACGGCTCCGCCATCTGTTTTCCCGGGCCAGCGGATGAAGGTTGGAACACGTATTCCCCAGTCAGTGATCTGTGTTTTGCCTCCGGGGACTTCCACGCCATCTATCGTTGAACAGACCAACTCCCTGATGAATTCACCATCTTCATGACGAATGATACTTCTATGGTTTGTACCATTATCTGTGGTGAAAATAACCAGTGTATTGGAGGTAAGTCCCAGGTCCTCGACAGCCTGCACCATTTTCCCAATGATCCTGTCCATTTCCAACAACATTTCCTTCACATTTTCATACCGGCCTGCCGGACCGTAGGGTGGAGGGGGTTCGAAGTCATCGGATACATCGTGGATCAGTGCCATGGGGTAATATGCCAGAAAAGGGCGATCTCTGTTACTGTCCATGAAATCGATCAGAAAATCACTGTACACATCCGGACCGTACCTGCCGGCAACATCCTGCCTGATCTCACCATTTTGCCAGATCAGGGGATCGTGGTACCGCGGACCCTCATGCCAGCCGAACAGGCAATATTCGTCAAAACCGAGCCGGTGAGGATGGTCCGGTTCATCCTTCATCATGCATAATTGCCATTTGCCGGCAACTGCTGTCGTGTACCCGGCTTTTTTAAATGCATGGGCAAAAGTTTGGCCTTCTGCCTGTTTCGGGAAACTGCCCCATGCCGGATCCCCGAATCTGAAAGGGTAGCGTCCGGTCATAAGGGTGATGCGGGCAGGGTGGCAGACAGGAGCCGCATAAACATGTTCGAAGCGCATACTTTTGGAGGCCAGGTCATCCATGTTGGGAGTATGATAGGAGGTTCCCCCGTAACTGCTGAACATTTCACGGCCAACATCATCAGCAAGGATCAGCAAAATATTTGGCTTTTCAGCCTGTCGCCCGCAGGATCCAAACAATAGCGGAATGACCATCAGGGAAACGGCCCATGTATATCTCATTAAACTCATCAGCTGTTAATGGTTGATTTCTATCCCCGAAAATACCAAATTCTGCATTATATAAATATTTTAATACTTTTAGTGGCTCACTGAAACGAATTTCAATCCCATGCTTGAAACTTTCAAGGCCCTTGACGGCCTGAGGCTGAATTTCAGTCCCGACAGTCTTTTCATCCTGAACCTCACCATAGCGTTTATCATGTTCGGCGTGGCGCTTGAGCTGAAACCCCTGCATTTCAGGAACCTGGCATTAAATCCGAAAGCTGCCATAGTGGGAGCTGTTTCTCAGTTTGTACTCATGCCTTTCATGACTTTCCTGCTTGCCATTGCTTTCAGGAACTTTATTACGCCGACAATCGGATTGGGAATGATCCTGGTGGCCTCCTGTCCGGGGGGAAATGTTTCTAATTTTTTCAGTTCCCTTGCCCGAGGTAATGTGGCGCTTTCTGTCAGCCTGACAGCTGTCTCTGACCTGGGAGCCATACTGATCACCCCATTTAATTTTGCATTCTGGGGGACCCTCTTCACAAAAGTTTATTCCCTGCTGAATGCCTCTGAACTGGTCAGGCCCCTCGAGATACCATTCCTGCATGTTTTGCAAACCATGGTTATCCTGCTCGGGATTCCTCTTACCCTCGGTATGCTTATCAACCTGTATCTTCCCGGATTTACAGTGAAGATCCTGATCCATGTAAAAAGATTATCCCTGATAGCTTTTGGTGGGATCATCTTGGTGATGTTCATGAAGAACTGGGAATTTTTCCTGGAGTATATCAAATATATTTTTCTGATAGTGCTGATTCACAATGCCCTTGCTTTGAGCCTTGGCTGGACATTCGCCTCCCTGTTCAAATTGCCCAGAAGAGACCGCAAAACCATATCCATCGAGACTGGCATCCAGAACTCGGGACTGGCCCTGCTGTTATTGTTTAATCCGAATATTTTCCCACCCGGCATGGCAGTCGGCGGGATGGCATTCATTGCGGCATGGTGGGGACTCTGGCACCTGATTGCCGGCCTGATCATGGGAGGTATCTGGTCAGGATTCCGCCTTTCTTCCAAACCGGCCATTGCCTGATAAGGTCATAATTAAACAGCCCTGATCCAGGATAGTACTTCAGGAATATACTGTTATATAACAGTTTTTGTCAATCTTCGATTCTCCTTAGATTTAGTAACCTATTGTCTGTTATCAGATAACAATGCGGGAATAGCATACAGATCTGGAAAATTTACCTGCCATTACATAACCACCAATTTCAAGAACCATAAAAAAATCAGACTTCTATTTCGCAGCTATGCTCATTTTATTAGCCTTGAACGTGACAGTCCAGGCTCAATTCCCCCAATGGTTGTGGTCAAAGCATTTCCCTTCTGATGCCGTCACCTGGGATTACACAGCCAATGATATCATTGAAACTTCGAACGGGGACCTGGTGATCGCCGGTAGTATGACAGCGCCTGAACGAAGCATCGTTTATGTAACAAGAATGAATAGTGAAGGAGATACAATATGGCCCAGATCATATCCTGCAATTGGTATCAATGAGTTTGAATTCAATGAAGAAGCCCTGGCGATTATCCAGGTGCCAACCGGAGGTTTCTGCCTGACGGGTTACCGCATCGTCGAGCCCAGTACAGAAGGCCCGCGTGCAAGGGTCCTGCTCATGGAACTGGATGCAGACGGGAATAAGGAGCGTTATGGACTGGTGGGGCGTACCTATGCACAGAGTGAGGCACGCAGTATCACAAAAGCACATAACCAAAAATACATCGTAACTGGACTCAACAGCTATTCCGGGAAGGACAGCATCTTTTAAGGAAGTGTTGACTATGATGGTATGTTATTAGGACTGTCTTTAAGAATAAATGGGATATGTTCCTGATGAAGACACATTTTTACAAAGATCCTTTTTGGATCCATACATACGGTCATTCTGAAAACGACCAGCTTTCAGATGTAGTGACTGTAAATGACGGTTATTTCCTGGTGGGTTATGCAGAGGTGGACGTCCCCTATGGCGGCAACTTCTATGAGCGGTCCCAGGTGTATGTTGTTCGCACGGACCTGGACGGGAATATTGTTTGGGAAAGAACCTATGGCGGCATTTATACCCATTATGCGAATGCAGCCTGTATGACAGAAGATGGGAACCTGATGGTAATCGGGACCAAAAACCGAGGATGTCATCCAGGTCAACGTTCTTGAGGAAAAAATTTACGGGATAAACTGTTACATAGATACCCTGTTGCATCCTTCTGTGGGCGATATTCCGCTGGTACTGGAACATGGCGGTAAAACCATCAGCCTGGTGGACAGGCCTCCGAATTCAGGGGAGAATTTCATCAACACGCTCTTTCTGGATATGGCAGAAACCCATATTGATGAAGGAGAGGCACCTTATACCGGTAAATTCAGACCGGAAGATTCACTGGCTGTTTTTAATGGAACGGATCCCAATGGGGATTGGATCCTGGGGGTCATTGACCATTCGCAGAAAAAGGGGCTGAAAGCCGGTGAAAAGATACTGGACAGCTGGGGCATCAGGTTTTTGGTTGAAGATGAGGCCGGTACTGGGATTGAACCAGTCTCGATAGTTGATCAGCCTAAGTTGCGAAGCGTATATCCCAATCCTTTCCGGGATGAAGCGACCATTGCTTTCAATCTGCCCCGGCCTTCACATGTTTCATTATCCATTTATGATGTTCAGGGGAGGCTTGTTGAAACATTGATTGCTAAGGATTATCTCTCCGGCACATACCAGCGTGTATGGAGGACAACCGGCCATCAGGCTGGAGCCTATGTGATCAGGTTTAAAGCAGGGAATACCGTTGAGTTCAGGAAAATAATTCTGTCGAAATAAGAATGAACATTTACTGGTGAGGCTGGTACAGGTAAAATGGGAAACCTGCAGTAACATTTCATCTTTGTACATGACCTCGTAATGGTTTACCACCTCTGAAGGAGCCTGTATGATATGCATCCCTTCCACACCATTACCTTGAGAAAAACTATCTGGAATGAAAGTTTATTTTTAACTTACTCATAATTCGGTAAAGAATGAGTTATGCTTTAATAACGGGTGCTTCCAGCGGGATCGGTTACGAGCTTGCCAAGGTATTTGCGGAGAATAAGCATAATGTCATTCTGATAGCAAGACGGGAAGAAAGATTGAATGATCTGGCCAGGGAACTTGAAGAGATTTATGGGGTAAGGGCCCATGTACTGTACCGGGATTTAAGCCAACCCCAATCTGTAACGGAAATTTATGAATGGATAGAGAAGAACGATATCAGGGTTGAATTTCTGGTTAACAATGCAGGTTTTGTTGTTTACGGTAATATTTCCGATACCCCATGGGATGAGGAGCAGAAAATGATGCAACTCCATATGCATACTTCAACACACTTGATTAAACGCTTCCTTCCTGAAATGTTAGAAAATAATCGTGGAAGGATCCTGAATATTGGTTCCACCGGATCTTTTGTCCCTGGTCCCTACGCTGCCGTCTATTGTGCCACAAAATCATTCCTGCTCAGCATTTCTGAAGCAATCGCAGAAGAAATCAGGGGAACAGCTGTTACCATTACCACCTTGTGTCCGGGTGGTACAAAAACAGAGTTTGCACAAAAAGCAAAGAGGAAGAGAGAAACCAAGGCTGAATCCAGAGGCATGGATGCCGAAAAAGTTGCCAGGATTGCTTACCGGTCATTAATCAAAGGTAAGCGTGTAGTGATCCCCGGCCTGCTGAATAAGATACAGGTTTTTGCCATCCGCCTTCTGCCAAGGATTGTTGTGGTCAGATTTACAGGTATGATGATGTTAAAACATAAATAAATCTGGTTAATCAATCTATGAAACCTTTCGTATATGGCATCAAATATATAGTTGGCAGACAGATTCTTAAGCAGGATAAACCGTTGATTTGCGGACTCGTCCTGCATAATAAGTGCAATCTGCGATGCCGGCACTGCAGTGTGACCGGCCGGGATACGCCAGCCATGAGCTATATGGAAGCAACTTCAGTCATTGATTCATTTTACGAGGAAGGTGGCCGTACATTATATCTGGAAGGAGGGGAACCATTTCTCTGGAAGGATAATCATCATGACCTTGAAGATATTATTCAATATGCAGATGATAAGGGATATTATGCGAGTATTATTTATACAAATGGGACCCTTCCTCTTAAAACATCTGCCGATACCGTTTTTATCAGTGTAGATGGACTGAAGGAAAGTAATGATTTCCTGCGCGGGAAATCGTTTGACAGGATAATGAACAATATCCGGGAATCTGATCATCCTTCCCTTTATATCAATTATACGATTAACCGATACAATAAGGATGAGATCGGGGAATTTTGTCAATACGTCGATGGAATTAAGCAAATCAGGGGAGTGTTCTTTTATTTTCACACACCCTATTATGGATTTGATGATCTTTATATTGATCCGGGCATGAAAAATAAAATCTTACTAGAATTATTAAAATATACCCGTAATTATAAAATACTGAATTCCAGGGCCGGACTGAAATCCGCCATGAAAAACAACTGGAAACGGCCCCTGGATATCTGCCACGTTTATGAAAATGGGGTTATATATCATTGCTGCAGGTATAACAGTGACCCGGAACTTTGCCAGGAATGCGGTTACCTGAGTTACGCCGAAATACACCAGACATTGCGGTTCAGGCCATCAGCCATATACAATGCCCTGAAATATTTTTAACCTGATGAAAGTCATATTCTTTGAGAACAGATCCACCTGGCGAAGGACGCTCAACAGGGATAGCCAAGAACTTGTTTTTGAAATGATATCAAGCGAAAACAACCTGAAAATATTACCAGAAATGTTATCTTCCAATGGCTATTACAGGATTAGTCCTGATGGTAAATAACTACATAAGAAAAAAAATCAGCCGGAGATTCACTGGTGTGGAACAAATGGTTTTAGAGGCCAGGACACCTTCCGCAGGGGAGTTAATTGCCAAATTCCAGGATATTCCTGAATTGGGAATTTATCTCCACATTCCCTTTTGTGAGCAATTTTGTCCATACTGTCCCTATAATAAGGAACTCTATCACCCGGAGCTGGCAAGGAAGTACACCCTTGCCCTGAAAAAAGAAATCGATTTTTATGTAAATATTATCGGTAAAAGACCCGTAACCTCATTCTACATCGGAGGTGGTACTCCAACCACCATGCTGCATACCGGGATGAAAGATATAGTGGAGCATATGTATAAAAGCTTTAACATGAGGTGCTCCATCCATATGGAAAGCCATCCCAATCATCTGGATCAAAAAAATCTTGATTCTATCAGGTCCCTGGGTGTGAAATACCTGAGCATTGGCGTTGAATCACTACAGGACAGGCATCTTAATACCCTAAAAAGGCCATATACGACGGAAGAGGTGGTGAAGACAGTCAAAAGGGTTTCCGGCCAGGGATTTGACTGTGTAAATGTTGATTTTATTTTTGACCTGCCAGGGCAAACATATGCTGAAATAGAGGAAGCCGGACAAAACCTGGTTAACCTGGGTATAAACCAGGTTGCCGCCTATCCGCTTTTCAGGTTTCCTTATACCCAGCTTGGAAAAGAAGCAAGATCAAATGGAAGGGCGGTCCAAACCATGTTTAGAAGAAGGCGAATGCTTCGAATCCTTGAAAAAATCTTCTATCGTTCCGGTTTTGAGAGGACTTCGGTTTGGGCCTTTACCAGACAAGGTGTCTCGAAGTATTGTTCCGTAACAGTGCCTCTTTACATAGGACTGGGCGCAAGCGGGGGATCATATCTGAAAGATGTTTTCTACCTCAACACTTTCAATGTGGCCGAGTATATCAGGGCCATGGAAAAATCAGGAAGGGCGACCGCGCTCTCCATCGACCTTACGGAAAAAATGCAAATGGGAGGCTGGCTGTACTGGAGGATCTATGAAACAAGATTTAAGAAAAGTGATTTCAAGGAAAGATTTCATAAGGATATAGACAGGATCTATGGAAGATACCTTAAAACATTTGCCTTCCTGGGATATTTGAAAGACAAAGGGAAAGAGGTGGTGCTTACCGATAAAGGGACCTACTGGCTACATGCATTTGAGGACTTTTTCTCCATAGACTATATCAGCAAACTCTGGGGAACCTCCAGCCGGAATCCCTGGCCCGAAAGAGTGGCTCTGTGAAAGATACCGGTGGTCTTTTATTCAGCATAATCCCTGCCGAGCAGGTGTTTATTCCCGATTCGAACATTTACCAATCCGGCATCAAGGGCAGCGGCTTCTGCTTCCCTGGCATGCCGTGCAGAAGTGAATGGAAGATCAGTCATGTAAAACTGTGGTGCAAAACCCAGCAATGAATAGGGTATTTCAGGATTGAGACCAGCAATAAATTGCGCGATCCTGTGAACCTGTTCTGCATCTACATAGCCGGGTACAAGCAGGGTGCTTGCCACAACAAGGGGAGGTAAAGACCGCTCATATGACCGTTCGGCAGCGCTTATGAAATTCCTCTTTACTGGCTTGTTTGAGATACCGGTAAGTGCTCTGTGCAATTCATCATCATAAGCCTTCAGGTCAAATTTTATACACCCCCCCGTAAGGACAGCATAATCAATGGCCTTATCCAGGTATTTCGGGTTCATCATTCCATTGGTCTCCCAGCAAATACGCACCTCTTTCTCGGCAAGTAATTTGGAGGCAGCCAGCGCATGTGGCATCTGGGAAGATGGATCACCTCCAAAAAAGCAAACACAAAAGGTTGAGTGAGTTGCGGCCGCTGTAAGGTCTTCTGCACTTACGCCGGCATGGTCACCGGGAGACACCCGGCGGAAATGCCAGTTCTGGCAGAAAAGGCAATTCATGGTGCAGCTTTCATAAAATACCGCCAGGTTGTGGCAGGTGGGGTGTTTGTACCCTTCACATACCCAATCAGCAACGCAGTTTGTGGGCAGTGGATCGTGATAGTATCTCAATAATCCATGACCGGGCGTTCCAGCAAGATTTACCAGCCTGCCATTTTGGACTTTCCTCAGTCCGCAAAATCCTGTTTCATTTTCACCGATCCTGCATTGATTGGCACAGTAATTACAAATTACTCCTTTCAGGTGTTCAGGAGGTCTTGCGGGAAGATCAAATACCGCTCTTGTTGCGGCATGTACAGTACTTATTCCAGATTGAAGTTTTGTAAATTCCTTACTGATACACCTTGCACAAACATTCAGTGCTGCCGGCACAATGGGTGTTGTGGACAGACAGACATGGCAGGATCCTGTTCTATTGCTGAACATGCTGATCTGTGTATCCAAACAAGTTAGAAAATCTTGAAATAAACCCCAATCATATCAGATATGACTTCCCGAGGAATCGTGGATTCAGGCTGTAAATAATGCCCCAGAATGAGGTGAATGCGGTCAAGAGATAGAACAGGAAACTTAATGCCACGGAGAGATTGATATCCAGTCCAAGCCACTGTGCTCCCAACAGAAAGGTGAATTCCCTGGATCCCACTCCACCGATGGTCAGGGGGAGTACGGCTACGATTGAAGAAATTAAAAAGACAAACAGGTAGGCTGTAAAATCCTGGGATAATCCGAACGAGAGGAGGATGAATAATGCGGAAAGGATTTGCAGGAACTGGACAAAAAGGGACTGTAAACCGGTACGCAAAAAAATACCTGAAAAAATCGGGAAAAAGCGGCGATAGATGAACCATGCGGAAACTACAGAGAGAGGGATAAGGGTCCAGAGAAGATTTTTCCATATTCCCTGGATCTCTGTGAAATAAATAAGCAGGACAGCCAGGCAGAATATAACAAGGACCCCGATCACACGGTCAAGCAATACGGCCCAAAAGATATTCCGGGTTTTGATCTCAAACCGTTTTCTCAGGAAATATATTTTGTATCCGTCACCGCCTATGCCTCCCGGTAAAAACAGATTATAGAACATCCCGAGCAGATACAGTTTCATATTGAATATTTGGGAGAGTTTTATACCCGTGCTTCTGAAATAGCGGTTACAGCGGATGGCAGAGACCAGTTTGGATAGTATGAAGAAAACCAGGGCAAGCAGGATCAGCGCTAACCGGGATTGCCGAAAAGTTTCCACCACCTGTTGCAGGTCAATCCTGCGAAGCACAAAATAGATAGCCGCTACGGTAATAAGAAGTTTAAGGATAAGTTGAATCGACTTCGGGATCTTAATGTTCACTTTTGGCGATTCTTTTGATTCGGTAAGGCTTCTTGTTCTGGGATTCATAGTAGGTTCTCATGATCATTTCCGATATGATCCCAATGGTGATGATCTGTATGCCCCCGATGGTCAGCATGAATCCCAACAGCAGTAGAGGCTTACCCCAGATATCGTGGCCGAGGATCTTCAGCACAAGAAAATACAGATCGATAATCGCCCCGGCTCCGAAGGTAAGGATCCCGAGTGTACCGAACAGATGAATGGGACGGTCCTTATAGCGCTTGAAAAAGACAAGTAAAAGCAGGTCACTGATTACCTTGAAGGTTCGGCTCATGCCGTATTTGGACCTGCCATGGATCCTGGCGTGGTGCCGGACCGGAACCTGTATGTTGGAGGCACCCTGCATTACGGCCAGTACAGGAATGAAACGATGCAGTTCACCGTACAGTTCCAGGTTCTTGGCTACGTCCTGCCTGAACACCCGGAGTGCACAGCCATAATCCCTGAGTTTTACCCCCGTGATCAGGCGGATCCAAAAGTTTGCCAGGCGGCTGGGAAATCTCCGGGAGATGGCCGCATCCTTCCGGTTAATTCGTTCACCAGATACCACATCGCAATCCTTTTCCCGAAGGGTTTCAAGCATAATGGGAACATCTTCCGGATCATTTTGCAGGTCCCCGTCAAGGGTTACAATGAATTCTCCAGATGCCCTGTCAATACCGGCCGAAAGGGCAGAGCTCTGTCCGTAATTGGTGGCCAGGTCAAGACCGGTGATATGATTGGAGGATTCAGTAGCTTCCTTGATACGGATCCAGCTTTCATCTGTACTGCCGTCATTTACCAGGAGGATCTCGAAAAGATATGGGGTCTTTTCCATGACCGAGGTAATCTTCGAGCAAAGTGTGAGGATATTGTCCTGTTCATTGAAAATCGGAATGACGAAGGATACTTTTTCCATCTGGTGACAGGCTAGGCAGACGGCTAAATTAATTATTTTCAACCTAAAAACATGAATTTTATTTTTTACTATATTTCCGCATGAAAAAAAATATAATTGCCCTTCTCATTCTTGTTTCACTGACTCTCCTTTTACTCCGCCTGATGTTTGGCGATATTCTCCGGAATCCTAACAGTTACCTCTTTTCCAGGGAGGGAGATGCCATCAAGAGTTATTATAACTTCTCATGGTACCTCCGCTATGATTCCGGTATCCGTCATGATGGGATTAATTACCCATATGGAGATCATATACAATACATGAATTCCCATCCGCTCTACATACAATTTGTAAAATTCATTGACAGACATATAATCCCGGTTGCCGAACTTGGAGCAGGTGTCCTTAACCTTACCATGATTTTCTCCCTTCTGCTGGCTGCACCTTTCCTTTTCCTCATTATGAGAAAGTTTTCATTACCCCCATGGTATGCAGTTATCATGTCGCTGGCAATCCTGTTTCTGTCTCCCCAGCTGAACCGGATAGGGGGTCACTTTGAAATGGTCTATGCCTTTTTCATTCCGCTATACTGGTATTTGCTGCTCAGGTGGGATGAGGAGGGCAGGTCCTGGCTATGGGGGACTCTCCTTATCGTCACTGCCCTGGTCGGGGGGTTCACAAGCGCTTATTATGTAGCATTTTTCTTTGTCTTTTCCCTGGCTTATCTGCTTGTGCAGTTTTGGTTGAACAGAAAGAACATCCATTCCTATTACAGGAAAGGATTGTACCTTTTGGTAATCGCAGTATTACCTATATTGATGGTTAAAGGATTTGTCATCCTAACCGACTGGGTGGATGACAGGCCGGACAATCCCTGGGGTTTCTTTATCTTTCATGCCAATATCTGGAGCATATTCCTGCCGTTCTATTCCTCCCTGAAGGAACTCATCGGTGGCACCATAAATATGGATTTCGAGTGGGAGGGAAAAGCTTTTGTAGGCTTGCCCGCAACCTTACTGGTGTTATCCGTAGGTTTCTTCCTGATCAGATCATTGTTCATATGGAAGAAACCTGATTACCGGATCTTTTTTCCCAACCGGAGATTAAATGCCTGGTTGATCTCAGCTATCCTGGTGCTGCTGTTTTCTATGTGTATTCCCTTTAAATGGGGCCTCCATTTCCTTGCCGATATAATCCCTTCGCTGAAACAATTTCGATGCCTGGGGCGATTTTCCTGGATTTTCTATTACGTATTTACCGTGTATTCGGCATCGTTTTTCTATATCGTTTTTCGGCGCTTTAAGAAGAATGGCATGAATTTACTGGGCTCACTTTTGATTTTCCTGGTAATTGGTTTCTGGACCATCGATGCCTGGACAAACGTAAAAATCAGTACAGGCAGTATTTTCAATAACAATGATGTATTGATTCGCGGTGATGATGAATACCTTGAAAAATTCCGGCAGGCCGGGGTGAATCCAGAGCAGTTCCAGGCTATATTTTTCCTTCCGTTTTCCAATACAAGTGGAGATAAGCTTCTCCATCCCAGGGGCCACAATGCATTTATCGAGGCCATGAAATGCAGCTATCATACCGGTCTGCCCCTTATCCAGAGTTTTTCTCCCAGATTGTCACTTAAACATGCTTTGAGCGGCATTCAGCTTATTGCAGATACAAGTATTTATAAACTGCGGATTGATGATATGAACGATCAACCCGTCCTGCTCCTGGTGACAAAGGAGGAGCTGATAGGACAGGAACCCAGGCTGAAAGAATTGGCAAAAATCTTTTATGAAGATGATAAACTCTGCCTGGCCAGTCTTCCGGTGAAGGCCTTCAACAAGGCTTATTCAAGCTGGGTTGATTATGGCCGGTCTATAGCCGACAGCTTGCCGGGTGAAGGGCAAGTTTATACGAACCATGAAGGCGTGTATTATGACGGTTTTGACATGAATCCATCCAGCAGGGCTTTTTCTGGTGGCGGGGCTCTCTACAAAAAAGAAGGGCAGGTGGAAATCTATAACGGAGAACTGTATGACCTGCAAACGGAAGGACCTGTCGAGCTGTCCTTCTGGCTCTATGTCGATCACCGTACCGCAAGCATGCCTGAAGCGGAACTGCATCTGTGGGATGGGCAGGAAAGGCATCTGAAACGCATCAAGCTGGAAACGCGCGAGGTCCATAATGTCTACAATCATTGGGTCAGGATCCGTCACATTGTTACACCGGATCCCGATCTACGTTATCAGCTTATTGTGAAAGGAAAGTTTATAACCCTTGATGAGCTGCTGATACGCCCCGAAAAATCCGAAGTTATTGTCCACCGGGATAAAAAATTCGACCTTTTCAACAACTTTGCGCTATCCAAATAGGATAAAATCAAGGTTAAACTATAAATTCATGCTTTACAGCAAAAATCTGCTGAAGTAAGAACTCATTACTGAATTTTACCTAATTTTAAATACACCTATATTAAAATCAATACCCATGAAAACACATTCCTGTTGCCCAAACGATATAAGCCGAAGGGAATTCATCAAGGTAACCGGGGGTTCGACCCTCTCAGTAGTTGCCCTGTCAGGCCTGTCATGGAAGGCACTGGCAGGCTTAAACCTGGAAGAAGCTGCAGGAATTATCCGGCAGGCACTGGTGGTTAAACCCATCCTGGTCTACAGTACACCGGAATACAAACACCAGTCAAGCTGGAG
Source organism: Bacteroides sp. SM23_62 (assembly GCA_001303955.1). GTDB lineage: Bacteria > Bacteroidota > Bacteroidia > Bacteroidales > SM23-62 > SM23-62. The sequence goes on from LJUP01000098.1 coordinate 15,051, forward strand.
ATCATGGGGTGGAATCCAGACCGAAAAGGATGCCGATGAGGAAATCTCAAGAATAAGAGGTGAACTGGGCAAAATGAAAAAAGAGGCAGATTTTCCGCTGGATTTTTTACCGGTTGCAGGCATACGCAGTGCAGGTGATATCCAGGAGATCAGCGACCTGGGATCTGCGGATGTTTTCCTGGTCTATGCAGCAGGCGGCTGGATGGATACTTTTAATGCCCTGCATGATATGAACAAGGACATGATCTTCTTCTGCCGGCATAAATCCGGACCGGTCTACTTATGGTATGAAATCATCAGCCCGCGCTTTCTCAGGCAGCATACTGACAAGCTTGCCGTAGCGGGCGTTGACGAAATGGATGTGGTGATCGACAGCCAGGATGAAATACTTTGGCGACTGCGGGCATTATGCGGTTTGAAAAATACCATGCACACCGGAATCATCGCAGTGGGTGGTCCCGGTGCATGGGCACAGCCCGAGGGAATAGTACCCGGACTGGTTGAAGAGAAATTCAAGTTCGGGATACAAACACTAAGCTATGATGAATTGGGGAACCTGATCAGGGAAGCCCACGGGGATACCTCTGCCATCAACCGGGCAGAAGAACGGGCTGCCGGGTACCTCCGGGAAAGTGGCATCACCCTGGAAACCGATCGCAAGTTTGTGGAAAACTGTTTCCTCCTGGAAGAGGTCTTCCGGAAGATTATGGATAATGCCAACTGCCGGGCCATTACCATCAATGGTTGTATGGGGACCATCATGCCACTGGCTGAAACATCTGCCTGTCTGACTTTGAGCCTGCTGAATGATGCCGGATACCTCTCCTTCTGTGAATCGGATTTCGTGGTTATCCCGGCTGGTATATTGCTGGCAAACATATCCGGGAGACCGGTATTCCTGAATGATCCAACCTATCCCCATGACGGGATCATCACCCTGGCTCATTGCACCGCTCCCAGGCGCATGGATGGTAAGCATAAGGAGCCGGCAAGGATCCTCACCCACTTTGAATCAGATTATGGGGCAGCCCCAAAGGTGGAAATGCATAAGGGACAGGTGGTAACCAATATCATTCCTGATTTCCAGGTCAGCCACTACATTGGATTGAAAGGCACCATTGTGGACCATCCTTTCATGGATATCTGCCGTTCACAGATTGACATCAGCTTTGATGCTGACAGTCATCTGCTGGCCCAGCGTATGCCGGGATTTCACTGGATGACAGGGTACGGTGATTATTTGCGGGAAACAGGATATGCCCTGAAGCGCCTCGGGATCGAATGGGAACAACTTTAGCATGATACCTGATTCCCGGTTCCCAACCGGATTTCAATGTCCAGTTGATAACAATCCTTTAAGAAGATGAGAAAAATATTGATATCCATAAT
>LJUP01000099.1 GCA_001303955.1 Bacteroides sp. SM23_62
AAAAGCACCCTTATGCGTATCATCTGTACCCTGCTGCCCCCCACAGAAGGGAAGGTTTCTGTGGGTGGTTATGATGTAGTGGATAATCGCAGGGAAGTGCGAAGTCTGATAGGCTACCTGCCCCAGGAGTTCAGTGCATGGCGTCTGCACCGTGTAACAGAGGTGCTGGATACGCTTGCAGCCCTTTCAGGTCTTGAGGAAAAATCTTTTCGTCATAAACGGGTCGATGAAATTATTGAATCTGTCGGCCTTAGCGATGTGGCTGACAGGAAAGTCAAGAAACTATCAGGTGGTATGGTGAGAAGACTGGGTGTAGCACAGGCCCTTGTCCACGAGCCTAAAATACTCATTGTTGATGAACCTACAGTCGGGCTTGATCCTGAGGAGCGTCTAAATTTCAGACAGTTAATGACCAGGCTTGGTCAGAACCGGGTTATCCTCCTTTCCACCCACATAGTTGCGGACCTGGGTTCAGGATGTTCTGATATGGCCCTGATCGATCACGGAAAGGTGAAATTCAGGGGCAGTCCATCAGAGCTTATTAAAATGGCCGTGGGTTCGGTATTTGAAATAACCATACCAAGTCAGGATGAGGCACAGGTTACCGCTAACCTGGAAATAGTGTCAAGAGAGGACAGGGAAAATGAAGTTACGATCCGGGCAGTATCAAGTGACCGGAATCTTCCTCCAGGGGCAAAATCCCTGGAAAATCCGACCCTGGAAGAGGCGTATCTGGCCTTTATGGCAGTACGGGGAAAAAGGATAGAGACTTCTGAAGGGGAGGTGGCATAATGCTGAATATGAAACAGGTCTGGTCTATTGCCTGCGCTGAAACCCGTATCACAAGACGCCTTGTACGTTACTGGATATTCCTGTCCTTTTCTTATCTGATTGTATTTGTTGCATTTTTATATTACTCATTTCTTCACGGTAGTTATTCAACATATTCTGCAAGTGCCGGTCTTGTCTGCCCCAAGTTTATGGTTAGTTATATAGGAATGTACTACCTGCTGATCTATTCAGTGGGTGTGGTGTTCCTTGCATTTGATGTCAGGTCAAGGGACAGGAGGGAGCGGATGATGGAAGTTCTTGACTCCCGTCCCTATACAAACCTGGAGCTTGTGGCAGGCCGTTTCCTGGGCATCTTTATCCCTGCCTGGGTGCCTATCCTGATACTGGTAGTCCTCCTTGAGATTTTAGGACTGCTTCTTAAAGGGGTAGGTTCCCCGATCGGTGAACCTGTGGAGCTGTATTCACTTTTGGCCTTTGTCTTTTTTATGAGCCTTCCATGTCTGGCATTTGTGCTGTCAATTGTGTTCCTGGTCACCTTACTTGTACGCAACAGGTTGGTCTCGGCTGTTATTCTTTTAGTACTTATGGGACTCGACATCTGGGCAATATTAAAGCTTCCTTTCTATAAAGCCCAGATGTTTGATATTTACGGGGTGTTCCAGTCGTTTTTTCCCTCGGAACTAGTCCCCATCATTTCCGATGTAGACGGTCTGCTGCAGCGAATAGCTATGGTCATCGCCTCCCTTGGTATACTGGTCTTCAGCGCTGCTGTTCATCCTCGGCTTGATGACGGTTCTCGTGGAAAACTTACTGTCGCGGGAACAGCAATTGTGATTATAGCAGCTTGCCTTACAGGATTTGTCTATTCCAATGATGTAAAAGTTATTGAAAACCAGGAATTGTGGTATGAAGCACATGGCAAATATAGCCAGGAGCCTGTACCTGATATTAAAACTGTGTCCGGAAAAGTAGAGATCATTCCCGGGGAAAAACTGGAACTTGATCTGGATATAGCATTCTGTGCGCCTGAAGATAGCTCGTTAAAAAATGCCCTGTTTACCCTAAACCCGGGCCAAGAAGTAACAAAGGTCCTTGATATAACAGGTAAACCGATTGATTTCATCCATAATAACGGATTGCTGGAGATTTCACTGCCCGAAATTCTTTCCCCTGGCGAAGAAACAGGTGTACGTCTGCATGTTGAAGGTCTGCCTGATCAAAACTTTGCATACCTCAAGAGCGCGATAAATCTTTGGGAGATGAGTCTTCTGGCTAGTAACAATATCGTCCTGCTTGGAACTGAAAATATTGTTTTCAATTCAGGTTTTGTGGCATTAATGCCTGCTGCTCGATGGCTGCCTGCATCAGGGCCTGAAAAGGGACGTGATGATCCGCGAGAGCGGGCTGCGGATTTTTTTAATGTGGACCTTTTGGTTGAGCTTCCTAAAAAATGGCTGGTGGCAGGACCTGGCAGGCGACAAAAGGTAGAAGAAAAAGATGGATTTAATGTGTTCCGTTTTTCACCTCCATCTTATGTACCGGAGGTTGCACTGATTGCATCACAGTTTGAAAGCCGCTCCTTTGAAGTGGATAATGTTTTAATGGAACTGCTGATTTCTAAAAAACATATGAAGAATATTGAGGTGCTTGCAGAGACTGGCGATAAAATACGCGAATGGTTAGGTGATACATTAAAAGAGGCAAAGGATATGGGGTTGGACTATCCATACGACGGATTTACAGTGGTAGAGGTCCCGACCTGGTTACGGCTATATGGAGGCGGGTGGCGGCTTGATACGGTCCAGTTTCCTCCGGGATTATTACTGCTGAGGGAGTTATCCCTGCCAACAGCGCGTTTTGATTCGGCCTTCAGAAACCCTGAAAGGTATAAGGACAGAGAAGGAGGCATAGCCCAGGCAAAATGGGAAAGGCTTCAGACCTTTTTTAAGAACGATTTCTCCGGGGGAAATGTCTTGACAGGGGCACCACGAAATTTCTTTCTATACCAGACATCTGCCATGGGGCCCGAAAGTCTTGCCCTCAATTTTGTAATGGAAACACTTTCAGGACTTCTAATCGCAGACACAAAGGGTTATTTTTCCGCACATATTTACGCTGGAACCCAAATCAATTCTATCATTACCTCAGTATTACTGAACTACTTTCAGACCAGGTCTATAGGCGTATCTTTCTCTGATGCAGCTATCAGGGCAATGACATCACGACCTTCAGTATGGGAGAAGGCCCTCGATGTTTCCCTGAAAGACATGGATCCATGGGAGGACCCTGCAGACACGGTAGATGTCCTGACATTAAGGGGTTATGCCATATCCCAGGCTATAGTGGATATACTTGGGCGGGAAAAAACGGCCACACTCCTTTCAACGATTCGCAATAATCACCAAGGCCAGTGTTTTTCTGTTGATGATATGATAAATGTCGGAAAAGATCTGGGATATGACTTTAACGAGTTATTTGGTGACTGGATCGGCAGCGCCGAGCTGCCGGGCTTTGTTGTGTCCGAGGCAAAGGGTTATCGAATTCCTGATGATGAGAATGGAAGTCCGCGATATCAGCTGTTGTTTACAGTGAGAAATGATGAGCCCGTACCCGGAGTTTTTCGTTTTGTCTATCTGTATCCAGGAGAATCGAATAATTATGAACTTAGCACAAGTGAGTCCATCAGACTTGCAGGAAAGCACTCGCTTCAATACGGTACGATTCTATCCAGACTTCCAGGTAGCTATTTTCTGGACCCCTATCTGTCGCTTAACAGAATGGTTTTCCTAATGAACATGGGTTCTTTTGATCATGATAAGATTGTTAAAAAGGATCCCATCGAGGGGATTGAGGAAATCCCTTGGACCCTGCCAGTTGAAGATTCAATAGTTGTTGATGATCTGGATAAAGGCTTTGAAATCACGGAAGAGGAAGAAAAGAAGGGATTGCGCCTAAAAGCGCGAAACGCCAGTGATGTGGAAACAGATCAAGGGTTGCCATACATAGCTTCAAACATTTTGGCACTGCCTGTTCCCGGTGAATGGTCCCGCATAGCAGAAACCACAGCCTGGGGATACTATCGCCATACTTATGCGATAATAAAACCGGGTAACGGCAATAAGAACGCCTTATTTTCGACCTCCCTGCCAAATGACGGCGCATGGGATCTTGAACTGCATCTGCCTGTGAAAACCGGTTTTATGAACAGACAATATGGTACATGGTATATTACGGTAAATGACAGTAATGGAGATCAGCATAAAATAGAGTTTGATTCAGAGGCGGCAATTCAAGGGTGGAACCTGGCAGAAAAACTGGACCTTCCTGAAGGAAAAGTGAGTGTTGTACTTTCTGACAGAACAAATGGACAGCTTGTTGTTGCAGATTCAATACGCTGGTCACCCTCAGATGGTAATTAACAGAAGGAGAGCAAATGAATAAAAGAGATGTCTTTTTCAGGTTGCTTGTTTTGATTCTTTCGTATGTATTGGTCTGCCTTTCAGGCTGTTCAGGTGAAAATCCCGTTGATGAAATTGATTTTCTTGTCCCCGTAACCGTAACGGATGTAGGAACTGCCGATGTTGAAGACAGGATTACTGCAACCGGAACACTGCGCGCAACTAAAATAGCACGTCTGGAAGTTGAAACCGAAGGTATCCTGGAATTTCTCACTAATGAGAGTGGAAGACCCTATCAGGAAGGAGACAGGGTAAAGGCCGGTGACGTCATTGCCAGGATTACGGGAGAGGATGTACGCCTGGCCGCAAGAACAAAGGCAAATTATCAGAAATTTCTGACAGCAAAAGATGAATACGAAGCAGCGAAAAAACTGTACGAAGAGGGATTTAAAAGTAAATCGGAATTACTCACCAAGCAGTCCGGTCTTGAAGATGCAAGACTGGAGTATGAACGAAGTCTGAATTCAGAAAAACGCAGCCTGCTAACTACTCCCATAGACGGTGTCATCCTCAGGCTGGCAAGGGACAGGGACAACCAGAACCAGCCCATAGCTGTGGGACAGTTTGTTAATCCAGGTTTTGAAGTAGCCAGAATCGCGCCCACCAGCGTTCTAATAGCAGATGTGGATCTCGTTGGTCAGGATGTGGCAAAGGTAAAGGAAGGACTTCAGGCAAGAATTCTGCATTACGCCTGGGAAAATGAGATATTTACAGGTGAGGTCGTCCACCTTGATCCTGTGATTGATCCTGTAACCCGGGCACTAAGGGTCGAAGTAGAGGTGGATAATAGTCAGGAAAAACTCAGGCCCGGGATGTTTGTTGAGGTGATTATAATCAAGGAACAGAGAAAAGGTGTCCCATATGTGCCCCGGGAGGCAGTTACGGACCGCGGTGGCAAATGGGTGGTTTTTGTCCTTAAAGGCCAGAGAGTTGCTATGAAGGAAGTGGTGCTGGGACTTGGTGATGATTCCATAGTTGAAATCCGGGAAGGTCTGTCAGTCGGTGAACGAGTTGTTACCCGGGGGCTTGAAACAATTACTGACCAGACCCGGGTTCGCGTAACAGGGACTACCTGATCCCATGTATATTCTAGCACGCTACGCGACAAGACGACCCGTGGCGGTAACCGTGCTTGCTGCGGCGATTGTAATGCTGGGATGGATATCCTGGAAAGAGCTGCCCCTGGATCTCCTTCCTGACATACAGAGCCCTACAGTACTGGTCGCGATCCGTTCCGGTGACCGCCCCCCGACTGAAATGGAGCGCCTTTACGGTGAACAGGTCGAACAACGCCTGTTTACAGTTAGGGGAATCAGGGCAATCAACCAGGTGGCCAGATCCGGAAACCTTATTGTCAGGGTTACATTCGACTGGCACTCGGATATGGACCTTGCCCTTGTGGATGTACAGAAGGCGGTAAATCCCATTGCCACAGATCCTGATGTTGATGAAGTTCTTGTCCGGCGTCAGGACCCCCGCCAATTGCCCGTCCTTTCTTTGGGACTTGTCGCCCCGGATGGAATTCCCAACCTTACTGAACTGCGCCGCATAGCAAAACGCCAGGTTGCTCCTGCCCTTGAACAGCTTGAAGGGGTGGCGGAAGTACGTGTTACAGGAGGTCGTGAAGAGGAAGTCAGGATCATTCTGGATAGATATTTGATGGAAGCGCATGGTGTGACCATGGAAGTGCTCGAACAGCGCATTAAAGCATCAAATCTGGATATTAACGCGGGAACCCTGGAGGAGGGAGACAGAGTTTACCTTGTAAGGGGTTTATCCAGATTCGTGGATGTCCAGGATATAGCACAGGTGCTGGTCAAGTATGAACGGGATTCGGAAAACAAGAGGGTCCCTGTGAGGGTCGGTGACCTCGGCAGGATTGTTCTCGCTGAAAAGGAGATAAGTGATCTGGTCCTCGTAGACGGTCAGGAAGGAGTCAGTCTTTCCATTTATAAAGAGGCAGGAGCCAATACTGTAAAGGTCTCCCGAAACGTAAGGGAATCAATTGAAAACCTGAACACTGATCTCAAAAATATTGAATTCAGAATAGTCAGCGATGAGGCGGCTCTTGTTGAGGATGCGATTAATGATGTTGAAAGCGCCGCTGTTATAGGTATTATTCTCGCAGTCATTGTACTGACCTTTTTCCTGCGGTCACTGGGATCAACAATCGTGGTTGCCTCGGCAGTTCCTGTATCCCTTATGGCTACACTGTTTGCCATGCATTTTGCCGGCTACAGCCTTAACCTGATGACTCTCGGGGGAATGGCTCTTGGTGCCGGCATGCTGGTTGATAATGCCATTGTTGTAATAGAAAGTATATTTCGCAGAAGGTTAGCGGGCGATTCCCCGGGAGAGGGGGCTGCAAAGGGTACTGCATTGGTCGCAGGGGCAATCACGGCAAGCACACTTACCACATGCGTTGTGTTTTTACCTGTTCTTTTTATTAGGGGCCTGGCAGCCAGGCTTGTATCTGGCATCTCCTTTGCCGTAGTAGTCTCTCTTGTCGCTTCTCTTGCGGTGGCTGTTTTTTTGATTCCCGCTCTTGCTGGATGGTTTCTTCCCAGACGAAAGATCAGAGAGATTGATCCGGGAAAGGCAAGAATAGAAGCTGTTGTATTGAGTCTGTTAAAACATCCCGCTATCGTAACATTAATCAGCCTTCTGCTGGTTGCAATATCAATCAAGAGTTTGCTGGGTTTGGGCTCCGAACTCCTTGCCCCTGCTGATCCCAGGCAGTTTACCCTCAGGATTGTGGGTCCGCCAGGGCAGCGTGTTGAATCAACGAAAAATATGTCCGCAGTTGTTGAAGAGATAATCAGGGAGGTGGCAGGCGATGACCTTCGTGCAATATTGTCTGAGGTGGGAAGGCTGCCGGAGGATTACCATTTTATACGTGAAGAAAGGACAGGGGAAAATACGGCAAGAATCCGTGTGAACCTGTCAGCAAAGGGTAAAACAGCGAGCCAGGTGGTTTCTGCCGCTTCATCAGCAGTGTCTTCCCTGCCGAATGTTGAAGTTACCTGGGAACTGGGGACTTCCGTTCTTTCGCGGGCCATTGGTACTACAGGCCCTCCTGTTCAGGTTGAGATCTCCGGGCAGTCAGTTGCAGACCTAAGAAAAAGCGCTGAAGAGGTTCTTGGTCGATTAAAGACACTTCCTGAACTCTGGAATGTGCGCTCTTCCTTTGAAGGTGGTGCCCCTGAAGTGCATGTCATACTAAATCGAACACTCTGTGACGGTCTTGGTATTGATCTGGATAGTCTTACCAGGATACTTGAAGCTGCTCTTGATGGCCGTGCTGTCACAAAAATGTCTACCGGTGATGAGGAACGGGATGTAGTCCTCCTTATGGATAAAAAATATGTTCCCGACCTGAAATCCATCCCCTTTACTACTGCCGGTGGAGAGCGACTTACAGTGGGAGATGTAGCAGACTTTGTACCAGTAGAGGGAGCGCTTGAGATATTTCGAAGGGATCAGCGAAGAGTAGCCAGGATTACCGCAAGAGTTGCATCAGGTGTTGAGTACCCGGTCGCCAGGGCAGTTACTGAAAGGATCATAAAAAATATTAATCTGAGTCCGGGGCTGAGGATAAAACTCGCCGGAGAAGAGGAGGAACGCCAGAAGGCCTTTGGTGAACTGGAATGGGCAGGTATAATCGCTATACTCCTCGTGTTCATGGTTCTGGCAGGCACATTTGAGTCTCTTGTCCATCCTGTCACTGTCCTTGCTTCCATACCATTTGCCCTTGTGGGTGTAGCAGCGGTGCTTGTTCCTGGCGGTCGTCCCATTGGAGTTATGCAGTTCCTGGGTCTTATTGTTTTGTCCGGTATTGCCGTGAACGACGCAATCCTCATGGTCCAGACCGCACGTCAGCTTATGGCGGAGGGCCTGGAACGGACGAAAGCGCTGGCCGAGGCTGCGGCCATAAGGCTTCGTCCCATCCTCATGACTACAGCAACAACAGTACTGGCCCTGCTGCCCCTCGCCATAGGCGTAGGTGAGGCAGCGCAGTTAAGGGCCCCTCTTGCCCTCACTATTATCGGAGGGATCATCACATCAACACTGTTTTCTCTTTTTGTTATCCCCTGCCTGTATCTTCTTTTGGACCATCTGCGTATTAATCGGGCAGAATCATGAAGTGGTACAACCTCCCTGTCCAGCGTCCCGTTGCCACATCTATGCTTTTTGCCGCCATTCTTTTGCTGGGAATCGTGGGGTGGCAGAAAATACCCATTGAGCTTGTTCCGAACCTGGAGGGTGACAAGTTATACATAAATTTTAACAGGCCGAACAGTGAACCTGAAGTCGTGGAAAGGGAAATTTTGATCCCCCTTGAGGCAAAGGCATCCGAACTCCCCGGAATGAAGGAGTCATGGGGTGAGGTCAGGGGATCTAGGGGTTCTTTTACTGTCAGCTTTGAGCCGGGAACAGACATTAAAGTTCGTCAACTGGAAATGCAGCGTATGGCAATTGAACTGAAAAGAAACCAGCCAAAGGAAACAACAATCAGTGTTGAAGCCCAGGATTTTTCTATTATAAGCCGTTTTGTTATGGTCATTCAGGTACTCGGCGGTGCGGACAACAATGCCCTTAGAAGTCTTGTCGAGGGCAGAATACAATCCAGGATAGCCGCCGTTACAGGTGTTGGTACTGTTTTTGTAATGGGAGGCGCGCCAGAGGAAGTTACTGTTCGGATCAATCCTGACAAATGCGCCGCGCTTGGAATATCTCCCAGGGATGTAACAGCAGCACTTACCCGATCGGTTCATCGTCTCAGATTCCTGGGGGGGCTGGAAGATGAATCAAAAAGAACACCAATAATGCTTGATGGTCGTCCAAAAGGGACCCATGTCCTGGGAGAAATAAGGATAAGCCAGGATAAGCCGGTACTGATACGCCATGTCGCAGATGTGTCAATAGGAACCGGAAGAACAAACATGCTGTTTCGGATCAATAGCAAGCCTTCCGTGGGTCTTGTTGTGCTGAAGGAAGAAGAAGCCAATCTTGTTGAGCTGGGTAAGGATCTCCGCTCCCGAATCGATGATTTGCGGGATGAATTTAATCCATATGGGATTGATTTTGTAATAGGCTTTGACGGTGCTGAAGCAGTGGAAAAACAGCTTGATCGACTCAAGAAACTGGCTTTCAGTGGATTTATCATTGCCCTTGTAGTGCTTTTTCTGTTCATACGCCGACCAAGAGCGGTAAGTGTAGTCGCAGTGTCTGTACCTGTTAGTCTTCTGGCTGCCATGGCAATGTTATACACCGGTGGTTATACCCTCAATATAGTCACCCTTATCGGTCTTGCTGTGGGAATTGGCATGCTAGTGGATAACAGCATAGTTGTGTATGAAGCGATTCAGCGCAGGCTTGAAAGGGGAGTAGAACCGGACACGGCAGCAGGAGAAGGTGTAAAAATTACTATCAGGGCTATCATAGCCGCGACAGTGACCACAGGTATTGTATTTCTCCCTATTGCATTTTTAACTGAAGACGCAATGATCAGGGGACTTCTTAAGGTACTTGCCGCCGCTATTCTGCTGCCGCTAGTATCTTCCCTGCTCGTAGCTGTAGGGATGGTACCGCTTTTAAGCAGAAAGCTTGCAGCTCCCGCTGCGATGGCTAGACTCAATGCAGTTCGAAAAAGGAGAGAACTGTATGCAGGAATGGTATCTCCTGACAAGTGGAGGGAACTGTTTTCAGGCTTGTTAAAGATTTCTCTTCGTTACCCTGCCGGGTGGCTCGCCGTTATAACAGGTGCAGTTTTAATTACTGTTATTGTAGCTGTTCCATGGGTACTGGTGAGTTCAACATCAGAAGAGGCAAGGGAGGCCGATGAAATCAGACTATCCATTGATGTTCCATCCGGAGATTCCCTGGAGGCAATAGGCCGGGATATATCAGCACTTGAACAGGCGGCACTTGAGCTTGAAGGCGTAAAATATGTTGAAAGCATTGTGCAGGAGGACAACAGTTCACTTAATATCAAATTTGTTGACCGTGATGAACGTCCTGAAGGCCTGACAGCCTACCGGGTAAGATCAAAGGTAAGAGAGGCGGCGAAAACCCTCAAGGGTATAGAAATCCGGTCTGAGGATACATCGGGAGAAGGGGAATCTAGGGAAGGCGGTGGAAACGCGCAATTGTTTGGTCAGGGGCCTTCTGAAATTGTTCTTTCCGGGCCTGATACAGATCAGTTAAAGACTCTTGCCGAATCCATAAAGGAAAGACTGGAATCTATCCCGGAAATAGGCAGACATGGTGTCTGGCTTTCAGCCAAGCCGGGACAGGATGAAATACAGGTCGTTCCTGATAATTTTATGTTGACCGGTTTGGGACTTACTTCGGATCAGATAATGCCGATGCTGAGTATGCTGAGCAGGGAAGGGACGGAGATGCGGGCCGGTATGATCCTGAATGATGGAAGAGAGATCCCACTTACTGTCAGAAGCTATGAAACTGCTTCCAGTCGGATAAGTTATAAGATGGAAAAACTTAAGCTGCCGACGACCGCAGGTGTCCTGCCCCTTGGGCTCGTGTCTGATGCCCATAAGATGCCTCCTCCCCCCATGATCCAGCATCATAACGGAAGGCGGGAGTTAAGTGTATTTTACAGGTTCAGTGAAAGTGTGCCCAAAACCGGACCGGCAAGGGATGCTCTGGATGAAGAAATTCTGTCAATGATAAGGAGCATTCATCTGCCCGCGGGGTATATCGTTGATCCGCCGGATAAGGAGGAGTCTACAAGCTGGTTCAAACGTGTTTTTATACCAATGCTGCTCCTGCTCTTTGCCGTGCTGGCTGTTACGTTCGAATCTCTTACGATGCCTGTGCTTGTGCTGTTTGCTGTCCCTCTAACAATACTGGGATCAGCGTGGGCACTGGTACTGACAGGCATGCCTGCGGATATGATGGCCATGGCAGGGGCTGTTGTTCTTCTCGGACTTACTGTAAACCCGGCCATTCTCCTTGTAGACCGTATGCAACAGAGGGTACTTGCAAGTTCATGGTCGGCAGGAGCCGCCGCAATAGCAGCGGTCAGGGAAAGGGTCAGGCCGGTTTTAATGACAGCATGCACCACAATCGCCGGGTTATGGCCTCTGGCCATCCCCACAGGCAGGGAGAATGAAATATGGCCGTCCTTTGCCGTAGTTGTTATGGGAGGTCTGGCCACTTCAAGCCTGCTTATCCTGCTTGTGGTCCCTATGGGTTTTGTGTTCCTGAGCCGCCTGGACAGGCTGTTTGGAAGACTTGGTCCATGGATAACAGTGCTGTGGTTTGGAATGACCGCGGCAGTGATGTCTCCTCTCATTATATTTGATCATATTACTTCCCTGACATGGCAGATCACCACCACGGTGCTTGTAGCCGCCATTCTTCTTGGTATTATAGTATTTCTGTTCAGGAGACCGGATATCCCTGAACAGGAAGCAGACGTAGACATAGAGGTAAAATTCCTCCATAAGATATATGGTCGTCCGGGCCCTGTAGGTCGTGCCTGGCGATCAGGAGAAAACTTCGCGGAAAGGGTCCTTGCCAGTGGAGGTAAACCATTTTTACCCGGAGATACTATTCAGCCAATTATTACAAGGATAGTGCTCCTTTCAGGTGCAGGATATCTCGCCTTTTCCTTAAGCACCACATGGTGGCGTCTTGTGTTCTCTTTTATCGGCGCCATAATACTCAGCCAGATCCTGATTCAATTGCGACGATTGAGGGGCAAGTGTGATCCTTTGGGCAGGCCTGATCCCGGTGGCTTGGAACATTTTCTGGCATTTCTGGTCCCTTGGGTTGTGTTCATATTATTAGGTCTTCATTATTATCTCATACCGGTAATGGCAGGTGGCAATCCCCGACTCGCACCTCTGGCCTTGGTGCTTATAGCGGCTTTAATAGTATTTATACAGTGGGGGAGAAAAACAGCAAAAGACCTGGCTGCGGGGAAAATAACGGAACGTGTGGACAGAGGATTTTTACAAAGAGTGCGAACTGTCTGGCGGAGGGTAAATAGACGCTTATTCAGTCTGGATCTTCCCAGGGAGGAGGTGGAGGCACTTAAGAATGTCCATTTCCGCGCAGAGAAAGGGATGATAGGCATACTTGGTCCAAATGGCGCAGGTAAAACAACACTTCTCAGGGCCCTGGCGGGAATACTGGTGCCTACAACAGGCGCTATAGATATTGGTGGAATATCCATTAAAAAAATAAGGAGACATCTGGCAAGGTGGATTGGATACCTGCCTCAAGACTTTGGGCTGCCAGGAAACCTGACAGGAAGAGAATACCTGGAATATTATGCCCTCCTATACGATATCGGCGACAGCATTGTGACAAAGGAGAGGGTTGAAAAGCTTCTCGAGGAGGTAGGGCTGTCTGACCAGGCGGATAAGATGATCAAGGATTATTCGGGCGGGATGAGGCAGCGTGTGGCAGTTGCGCGGACCCTGTTGCGTCTTCCTCCCATAATAATAGTAGATGAACCCACAGTGGGTCTTGATCCGAGGGAACGTATCCGATTCAGGAACCTTCTGGCTAAACTGGCTGAAAACAGAGTAGTTCTGTTTTCAACTCATGTTGTCGAAGATGTGGCAGTAGCCTGTGAAAGGGTGATTGTCCTGGCTGCAGGAAAAATGGTCTTTGATGGCAAGCCTTCCATGCTCGCCAGAGAAGCGGAAGGCATGGTATGGGAATTTAGAATCCAAGCAGGAGAAGAGAGAAACATTAGAAAAGATGCCATGATCGTGGACCAAATTCCGGAAGAAGATGGCTTCTATCTCGCACGGGCCTTATGTTCAGAACCCCCTCTTCCGCAGGCACGCAAGATCTCACCCAGCCTGCAGGACGGATACCTTCAGCTTGTGGGATACGGGAATGGAGCGAAAAGTATCAGGACCGAATCAAATGGAAAGTGAGTGATGAAGCATTGAAAAAGAGACTTAGAGGACGAATTAAGGACTATCTAAGACTTACACACCTGTCCATCCAGTTGATAGCAGGACGCCGTTTTTATATCACAGTGCTGCTCCCTCTACTTTGGCCGGCCTTTCAGGCGTTTCTCCTTCTTGTGGGCTGGCGGCAGTCTGAAATTGAAGCAATAAACGTCCAGACACTTATTGGACTGCCTCTGGTGATTTATGCCATTGGTCTTGGTATTCGGATAGTAGCCAGTGAGGTGGATCGAAGGACCCTGGAAGTTGCATATACTGTGCCTGGTGGCAGCCACAGAATCTGGCTTGCCAAGATGACTGCATCCTTTTGTCTGCTGCTGTTCAGTGAATTGCTGCTGGCCATAGTTACTCTTGTCCTGTTCACATCATTCCCATTTGTTTCATTGTATGGCGCCCTTCAGGCAGCAGTCTTCTACATGGTCGTTGGCATGGCCTTTGCCGCGTTTTTCAGGAGTGAGATATCAGGTGCCATGGCAACAGCACTTCTTTTGACTATCAATATCATAATCGGATTCGGCAGTAAGATGCGTTTATCTCCTTTTTTTAATCCACTGGCAATCGACTCCAATATGACAGACGTAACAGCCTATACTGTTCAGAACCGTATCCTATTTATTATAGTTATTTCAGCAATTACTCTTCTCACCTTTTCCCGTGTGGAAAGACGGGAGAAGATGCTTGGAGATTAAGGAGGCATTTCAAATGAAAAAAAAGTTTTCATTTAAAAAGCTTGTTTCACCGTTTCCAGTTTTTGCATTATGCGGATTATTTTTTATAGGTGGATGTTCATACGTAAAAAATTTGCATGAACCTTCTCCGGAATTTTATATTCCGCAGGAAGCGGTGAGACAGATTGATGTCATTGATTTAGAAGAAGCAGCAGAGGAGAAACCGGATACAGTGGATGTGGTTGAACCGGAAATATCCCAGCTTGAGCTTTCCCTTGCAGAATGCCGCGCGCTTGCCCTTGAAAATAATCTTGATCTTAAGGTTCAGCTTATCGAACCGGCAATTGCAGCCGAGCGTGTAAGTCAGGAAGAAGCGCAGTTTGAGGCCACATTTTTTACTGATGTAATTTATTCCAAGACCGATACGCCTGTCGCGACAACACTTGATATCCAAGGATCAAGCAGGGAGTATATTTACACTGATCTCGGTGTCAGCGTTCCACTTCGAACAGGAGGGGAAATAAAGGTCGACTTGATTGACAGCCGATCCAAGACAGACTCTTTATGGTCTATATATGACCCTACCTATGAGTCTGACTTTACAGCTTCAATTAGTCAGCCGCTCCTTCGTAACGCAGGAAAAAGGGTTAATGAGTACGCCATTCGGATCGCGGAATACGACAGGCATATCACTGATGCACGAACAAAACTTCAAGCGATACGCGTTATCGCTGATGTGGATCGTGGTTACTGGAGGCTATATGCGGCAAAGAGGCTGTTGGATGTACGCAAGCAGCAGTATGAATTGGCCAATACCCTGTATGAGCAGACAGAGATTTTTGTGGAGGTCGGGACAAAACCTCAGATTGAACTGATTCGAACGCGGGCAAGCGTTGCGGAGAAACTTGAGGCGATTATAAACGCGGAGAACGATCTTAGAGACGTGGAGCGGGATCTTAAACGAATGCTCAACAAAGCAGGTTTGGGAATGGAAACTGTAACGGTGCTTGTTCCCTCTACAGAACCTGATCCTGTCCGATATGAACTCCAGAGTCAGAAGATGGTAGCAAATGCCATAGAAAACCGCATGGAGATGCTGGAGTTAGAGCTGCAAGTTGCTCAGGATGCTAGTAAAATTGATTATTTGAAAAACCAGACACTGCCATTGCTGACCATGGAATACAGATACAATATTAATGGCCTCGGGCCAACAAGGACTGATTCCTATGATCTACTTTTCGATGATGATTTCGATGACCATCGCATTGGCTTGCAGATATCGATACCTCTGGGAAATGAGGCAGCAAAGAGCAGGCTTCGTCAGGCTATTTACGAGCGCAAACAGAGATTAGCCAGCCGGGATAGTAAAGAGGCGCAGATAAAATACGAGGTACTCAAACAGATTGACAAGCTGGATGCGACCTGGCAGCGTATTCTGGCCAGCAGGCAGACAACAATCCTCCAGAACGAGCAGTATAAGGCGGAGAAAAGACAGTTTGAGCTTGGGCTTGTTACATCCACGGATGTTCTGGATGCTCAGACAGATCTTGCAGAAGCACAGAGAGTGGAAATCCTTGCGCTTACAGAGTATCAGATAGCACTTGTTGACCTGGCATATGCAACCGGAACACTCCTTGGTGCCGCGAAAGTGGAATGGGATCCTGTTGTTCCGAGAGAGTGAACCTGTAATAATTTAGGGCCTGACCGACGCCTCTTATCCCCACTACTCCAAGCGCTTGAATTTGTAGCGAACCGCCATGTCTCCATAGGCCATCTTCCCATCTGGTGAAGGTGCCATCTGCATTCCAGGTATTATCATTTTGTCGTATTGCGGAGTCAGTATAAGTGTGTTGGGACCTTCCGTTTGACACCCGAAGGTCATTGATCCTCCGTGCATCAGGTTTGGAATCATGGCAACTTGATGATGGACCACAAATGTGGATCCGTCATATTCATACTTTCCGGCATCAGCCATGAATCCCATGACGGAAGCAGCAGATCCTTCTTCCGGAGACCCGACCCCCCAGTCCGGGCGAGGTTCCTGCGAAAAGTCGCGAATTGCGCTATAGTACTGCTCGCCTATAAAAAGCATAAAAGCCTGGGGCACGGTGGCTCTTTTATTTTCACCGATGCCAACCTCCATTTCTTCGATTGTCCAAATTCCTTGAATTGTCGTCGGGGCAGTACCTTTATTTGACGCATCGATTACTGTGACACAGGCCATGAGCAGCGACAGGCCTGCAATAAGACATATGGATAGTAAAGTGCGTATCATCGGAAACCTCCTTTTGGTTTGTATCCTGTATCGGATACAGTTTTAAATATTCTCTTTTCCAGCTGAAGAGTTACTGTTTGGGCATGTCTTTTGGCAGAGGAATTTTCGGGCAGCCATTAGGGCATACGGTTATCGTGTGAACGTAACGAAGCTTCCCGTTTTCCA
>LJUP01000100.1 GCA_001303955.1 Bacteroides sp. SM23_62
TCATCAGGCAGTATGTTGAAGACCAAGGGAAGACCTATGAGAAAATATTTGAAGGACAACTGAAATTGTTTTGATACCTCGGGGTTCTACCCCGGGGTAGTTCAATAGAGATAGATATATAATCGAAAAAGTAGCAAAAAGACCCGCTATTTTGGCCGGGGACCAAAAACTGCAAACTTCGCATACCGCAGACCGTTATACATGAGAAGATGAAGATAGGTTCCGTACATGCTATGCTGGGCGAAGCGGACGATCGTTCGGATCTTAAGTTGGTTGAGATTTCCACTTGATCGGATTCCCGGAATATGTCATTATGTGCGGATATCTGTAATGGAATAAAGCTTATGTACACTTAACCTATAATTTAGCAGGGTCACCAATAACAAAATATTATAAATGAAGGAGATTAATAAAACAAATGTATTGCATACTGAACGGAGTGAATTTGTAAATACTTTTGTTTCGAAGATTTGTCCTATAATTAATATTATGTTAAGTAGAAAATATTAATATTTATCTGTCCCATCTCCCATTTCAAACCAACTTGTCTTTTAAATAAAAAATAAATATGTTCAATTCACTGACACTTGAAAATTTTCTACATTATGCGAGCAGGTATAACCAGGATTTATATCCTGCTCAATATCTGATGCGCTTGGCTTAGGAATCATAGCCATTTTGCTTGCCTTTTTTCGAACCAATCGCTCAAGCAGATCCATTTCCGCCATTCTCGCTTTCTTTTACGGCTGGGTCGGCATACAGTTTTACCTGGTCTTTATCAAGGAATTTATGCCAGTGCCCATGGTTTTCGGAAGCCTTTTTATTGCCCAGGCCCTCATATTCATTTTTGAAGGATCAGTCAGAAACAGAATCAGCTTTGATGTTAAAGCCAATATATATGGACTGACAGGTGCCTTGCTCATATTTTATGCAATTTTTGGTTACCAGGCCCTGGAATACATATTGGGTCGTGGATACCCTGAGATACTATCATTCGGGATGTTCCCCTGTCCGACCGTGATCTTCTCGCTCGGTATTTTGCTATGGACCAAAAAGAAATTTCCAGGCTATATCCTGATATTTCCTATTATTAATGCCCTGAGTGGATTTATTCCCGCTTTTATGATCGGAATAATTGAAGATATCGGACTGATAATCAGTGGTTTACTGGCATTGTCCTTGTTGGGATCGAGGGATAAATACCTGATATTCAGGAAGATAAAAAAAGAGGGACCATAATTGTCCCTCTCCTGTATTATCATATGCTGCTGCCTGTCACAGATCCCTACATATTCTCCAGCTTCTGCTTGACTTCATCGTATTTATCGGTCATCTGCAAGCGGTAGTAAATGGTCTGTAATGTTTCAAGTGCAGATTTTTCTTCCGGATTGAGCTGGTGGGCTTTCTCCATCGGTTCAATGGCACGCTTCAGTTCTTCGTCAGCCTTTGCTTTGGCTGCATTGTATTCATCCAGGTCCTCCTTGGTATTTGCTTCATCATACATTTCAACTGCATTATTGAAATGCAGGGCGCCAATATTGAACCAGGAATTGAAAAACTCAGGATCCACTTCAAGAGATTCTTTGTATGCTTCCATGGCCTTCTCTTTCTCCCCCATTCTCTCATAAAGGGTTCCTTTGGCAAAATATATGGAGGGATTGCTACTTTCCTTTTCCTGTGCCAGTGTTAAGAATTTCATGCCAGCATCAGCATTCCCGACAGCCAGGTAGTAATTAACCAGTTCGAACAGGATCAATGTTGTGTCCGGAAACAGTTGATGGCCTCTTTGAAGGGCATCCAGTGCCTTGGCTGAATCCTCCAGGGCCATATATTCATTTTTAAGCAGGTAATAGGTATCACTGCCACCATAACCAATTTCTGCCGCCTGTTCGAAATATTTGGCAGACAATTCGTGATTCCCGGCATTCTTGGCCGCCAGAGCGGCATTATAAATGATCACTGAATCAACATAGTTCTCATAGACTTCTGTTTTACTGGCTTCGAGGATCAATTCAAATTTCCCAAGTGCCTTGTCATACTCATTTCTGGTGAAATGGCGGATGGCATCAGATTCAGCCATGCGTTTCAGGTTTTCAAGCTGTTCCTGGATCTTCTTGTCCAATTTCCCCTTTTCTTCAAGCCTTAAGGCTTCTTTGAAGGCATCAAGAGCGGCTGGCAGCGGATCCGGATGGATCACCTGGGTCTCCACATAATCCTGAAGGACATCATTCTCATAAATGAGTGTTATCCTGTCATACACATGATGTTCAGTTGTTCTGCCTCCTTCTTCGACCGTCTTTACCTCATTGGGTTCCTTCAGGTATAGCTTGGCTTCTGATGAAGGCATTCCCAACCTGATAAATTCAATATTGACTTCATGTATATCAAGAAATAACTCCCCTCTATTGAACCAGGTGTTCGGCTTAACTTTATCCTTTGCATCATTAATTTCTTCATCGCTTTTCTTAAGCTTTTTCTCCAGCGCTGAATAATTCAGGGTTGGTGTTGCCAGGTCCTGGGCATGCACGGAGAAAACACCCGCCAATAGAATGGTTGCAATGATAAAACGTTTCATGTTACTAGTCTTTGGTTTATATTATTATTCTGGCGCAAAAATATGGCATTTCAGGCAACAAAGCTCAAATTCCTTGCCAAAAGTTGAAATGATTTTATTCATGTATATCAAATATATTGAATTTTCTATTCAGTCACATCGCTTTCTGGAAATGTTTCCTGGCCTCTCTCCAAACCGTTTTCATCCCCGTTTTCGTAACCCTGAACCCTGGTAACAGATGCAATGGAATCTCCTTCTTTCAGGTTGATAACCCTGACTCCCTGCGTTGCCCGTCCCATTACCCTCATATCCGTTACCCGCATGCGAATGGCAATCCCTGACTTGTTGATGATCATCAGGTCATCTGCATCCGTAACCTGTTTTATGGCAATGAGTTGCCCTGTTTTTTCGGTGATATTTATGGTCTTCACTCCTTTTCCTCCCCTGTTGGTGATACGATAATTTTCCACATCAGAGCGTTTTCCAAAGCCTTTCTCCGATACTACCAGGATATCACGTTCATGGTCCTCCAGGCAAACCATTCCTACGACTGCATCATCGGTTGATCCTGACAGGGTTATTCCCTTGACTCCTGCCGCATTTCTACCCATAGGCCTGACAGTGCTTTCATTAAACCTGATTGCTTTTCCAGACCGGGTAGCAAGCAGAATTTCAGCCTGGCCATTGGTCAGCCTGGCCTCGATAAGATTATCTCCTTCCCTGACATTGATGGCAATGATGCCATTCTGACGGGGCCGCGAATAAGCCTCAAGGGCGGTTTTCTTGATAATCCCTCTGGATGTGCACAGAACGATATAATTATTATTTATATAATCCTGGTCTGTAAGGTTTTGTACATTGATAAATGCCCTGACCTTATCTTCCGGATCTATCTGGATCAGGTTCTGGATTGCCCTGCCCTTGGATGTCCTGGTACCTTCAGGAATTTCATAAACCTTCATCCAGTAACATTTACCCTTTTCGGTAAAGAAAAGCATGGTATTGTGCATGGTCGCAGTGTACATATGCTCCACGAAATCTTCATCACGTGTAACTGATCCTTTGGATCCTACACCTCCCCTTCCCTGGGTACGGAATTGTGTAAGCGGTGTCCGTTTAATATACCCGAGGTGAGAGATTGTGATGACCATGTCCTCATCGGCATAGAAATCTTCCGGATTGAATTCTTCAGCATTGGGAACGATCTCCGTACGCCTTTCATCCCCGAACTTATCTCTGATCTCGATCAGTTCGTCCTTGATGATTTGCATTCGCAAGCTTTCATCAGACAGAATCTTGTTGAAATATTCAATCTGCCCTTGTAATTCTTCATATTCCTCCTTGATCTTCTCGCGTTCCAGCCCGGTAAGCCGCTGCAGCCTCATATCGAGGATCGCTTTGGCCTGGATTTCCGTTAATTCGAACTGTTTCATCAATCCATCCCTGGCTATGTCAGGTGTCCTGGAAGAACGGATGAGATCAATCACCTCATCCAGATTATCCAGTGCGACCAGCAATCCCTCCAGGATATGCGCCCTTTTCTCAGCCTGATCCAGTTCATAACGGGTCCGGCGCACGACAATCTCATGCCGGTGCTTGACAAAATAACCGATGACCTGCTTCAGGTTGAGAAGCCGTGGCCTGCCATTGACAAGTGCAATGTTATTGACATTGAAGCTTGTTTGTAACTGGGTGTATTTAAGTAGTTTATTCAAAACGACATGGGCATTTGCATCTTTCTTTAGAATGATCACAATGCGCATTCCGTTACGATCAGATTCATCATTGATAAAGGAGATCCCTTCTATTTTCTTCTCATTGATCAGATCGGCAGTCTTGCGGATCATTTCTGCCTTGTTCACCAGGTATGGAATTTCACTGACAATGATCATTTCCCGCCCTGAAGAAGTGAGCTCAATCTCCGAACGTGCCCTTACAACGATTCGACCCCTGCCTGTCTCATAAGCCTCCCTCACTCCCTGATAGCCATAGATGAGTCCACCGGTCGGGAAATCAGGGGCCTTTATGATCTCGATTAATTCACCGATCTCAATATTCTTATTCTCAATATATGCCACGATGGCATCTATGGTATCACTCAGGTTATGGGGTGGCATGTTGGTAGCCATCCCGACAGCAATACCAGAGGCCCCGTTGACCAGTAAGGTAGGGATCCTGGTAGGCAATACTGTAGGTTCTTCAAGGGAATCATCAAAATTCAACTGAAAATCTACTGTATTTTTATCTATATCAGATAATGTCTCTTCAGCGATCCTGCGCAGCCTGGCTTCCGTGTATCTCATGGCAGCGGGACTGTCCCCGTCCACAGATCCAAAATTTCCCTGACCGTCAACAAGGCAGTAACGCAGAGACCATTCCTGGGCCATTCTAACCATGGCCTCATAAACCGAAGAATCCCCATGGGGATGGTATTTACCAAGCACCTCACCAACAATTCTCGCAGATTTTTTATACGGTTTGTTAGATGCCAGGCCGAGTTCAGACATCCCAAACAGAACCCGTCTGTGGACTGGCTTTAAACCATCTCTAACATCAGGCAATGCTCTTGACACGATCACCGACATCGAATAATCGATGTAGGCGGATTTCATTTCCTCTTCAATATTGATCTTTATTACCTTTTCACCTTCTGCCATATACCACAATTATGATGATTGAACGATTACAAATTGATAAATCATATAATCATTTGACTAAGCTCCGCGGAAACGGGAAATAAGGGGATTAACAATGTGTAAATAAATCTTTTAGTAAATAAATTTTTCAATCTATAATCTCCAATATGGATTCAAGATTTCAAACTCCGAAAATACCTAATTATTGCCTATAATATAGTCATATTGGAGACCATTTTTTCAACATTTTCATGTTTATATTTGTTACTATTATTATTGCTATATTTGCAATCAGATATTTATTTTTAACCTTTGTGTTATCAATGTCTTAGAGAAGATGGATGCCAGATTTTCACAGCGGATCAAAGATGTCTTGTCATACAGCAAGGAAGAGGCTATCCGTTTGGGGAATGCCCATATCAGTACTGAACATCTTTTTCTAGGCATTCTGCGGGATGGAGAAGGATTGGCCATTGATATCCTGATCCTAATGGGAGCTGAATTATATGACCTGCGAAGGTCGATCGAAGAATTGATTCGTCCGGAAAGTGCCATAAAGGTCCGGGACACTGACAACATCCCGCTGCTAAAAAGCGCCGAAAAGGTATTGAAGCTTGTGTACCTTGAAGCAAAATCCCTGCAGGATGATACCATCGATACTGGGCACCTGCTCCTGGCCATCATGAAAGATGAAAATTCCATCGCCACACAGGTGCTGAAGGAACACAATATAGATTATGATTCTGTAAGGCTGGAGCTGGAAAGCACGAAGAAAGGGACTTCAAGGGCGGAATTTCCAGGGGACGAGGATGATGAGGATGAAGGAAAAGGTCCGTACGAAAGTTCGAAAGGTGCTCCCGGAGGGCAACCCTCGAGCAAATCCA
Organism: Bacteroides sp. SM23_62; assembly: GCA_001303955.1. GTDB lineage: Bacteria > Bacteroidota > Bacteroidia > Bacteroidales > SM23-62 > SM23-62. The sequence continues at coordinate 6,075 of LJUP01000100.1, forward strand.
GTTCGGAAACACCGGTACTGGATAATTTTGGCATAGATCTCACCAAGGCTGCCGAAGAAGACCGTTTGGATCCAATCGTGGGGCGTGAACGGGAGATTGAACGCCTGGCACAGATCCTCAGCCGCAGGAAGAAAAACAATCCGATCTTGATCGGGGAGCCGGGCGTTGGAAAATCTGCCATCGCCGAGGGATTGGCAAACCGCATCGTACAGCGTAAGGTTTCAAGGGTTCTGTTTGGTAAGCGGGTGGTCACGCTCGATCTTGCCAGCATTGTCGCAGGCACGAAATATCGCGGGCAGTTCGAGGAAAGGATGAAAGCCATCCTGAATGAACTGAGCAAAACAAGTAGTATCATACTTTTCATCGATGAGATCCATACCATTGTAGGCGCGGGAGGCGCCACCGGTTCACTCGATGCCGCCAATATGCTGAAACCCGCCCTGGCCAGGGGTGATATTCAATGTATCGGGGCCACTACCCTGGATGAATACAGGCAGCACATTGAAAAGGACGGGGCCTTGGAGAGACGTTTCCAGAAGGTCATGGTTGAACCCACGGATGCCGAGGAAACCATTGAAATACTGAACAATATCAAGGAACGCTACGAGGAACATCATAACGTAACCTATACAAATGATGCCATCCGTGCCTGTGTATTCCTAACACAGCGCTATATCAGTGACCGGCACCTGCCGGACAAGGCCATTGACGCCCTGGATGAATCTGGTTCGAGGGTTCACATTTCCAATATCGTAGTACCGGAAAGGATCCTGAAACTGGAAGAAGAAATCGAGGAAACAAAGAGGGAAAAGATCAGGGCTGTTAAAAACCAGAATTTCGAGCGTGCCGCCAGTTTTCGTGACCGGGAGAAGGAATATCTGGAACTGCTTGAACAGGAAAAGGGCAAATGGGAGAAGGAACTGGCCAAGAACCGTGAAACGGTGGATGAAGAGAAGGTCGCCGAAGTTGTGGCCATGATGACCGGGGTCCCGGTACAACGAATCGCCCAGGCGGAAGGTACGAGGCTGTTGAAAATGGGTGATGAGTTGAAAAATTCGGTAATCGGGCAGGATGAAGCCATCGCCAAGGTGGTAAAGTCCATCCAGCGTAACCGTGCAGGACTGAAGGATCCGAACAAACCAATTGGCACCTTTATTTTCCTCGGTCCCACCGGGGTTGGTAAAACACAGCTTGCCAAGGTACTCGCCCGATACCTGTTCGACTCTGCCGATAACCTGATCCGGGTGGATATGAGCGAATACATGGAGAAGTTTTCTGTTTCAAGGCTTGTTGGAGCTCCCCCCGGTTATATCGGGTATGAGGAAGGCGGTCAATTGACCGAGAAAGTCAGAAGGAAACCGTATACAGTCGTATTGCTCGATGAGATAGAGAAAGCACATCCAGATGTATACCACATCCTGCTGCAGGTGCTGGACGAAGGACAGCTTACCGACAGCCTGGGAAGAAGGGTGGATTTCCGAAATACTATTGTGATCATGACATCCAATATCGGAACCAGGCAATTGAAAGATTTTGGCCAGGGTGTTGGATTCACTACCAAGGCCAAGCAGGAAAGCACTAACGAATATGCAAAATCCGTAATACAAAAGGCTCTCAAAAATGCTTTTGCGCCTGAATTCCTGAACCGTATAGATGATGTTGTCCTGTTCAATGCCCTCACACGTGATGACCTGCATCAGATCATTGACATTGAACTGAAGGGATTGTATGAACGCATTAACGGATTGGGATACCAGATAAAACTCAATCCCGCAGCAAAAGACTTCATCGTTGGAAAAGGCTATGACATCCAATACGGTGCGCGTCCCTTGAAGCGGGCCATTCAGAAATACCTGGAAGACCCCATGGCCGAAGTACTGATCTCCGCTGATATTGCCGAAGGTGACGCAATCAACGTAGGATTTGACAGCAAGAATGAAGAAATTACTGTCAAGATCCAGAAGCTTAAGCAAGAAAAGAAGGAAGAAGGCTGATTTCAGGCCTTGCCATACAGATCGAAAGGTTCTGCCCTTGTGAAGGTAACATCAGTAAATTCACCGGCCACAAGGGCATTTTTCGTTTCAATCAGCACCTCATTGTCAACTTCTGGGGAATCAAATTCGGTTCTGCCTATGAAATAATCACCTTCCCTGCGGTCAATCAGTACCTTTCGGGTATCCCCCACCCTTTTTTCGTTGATTGATAGCGAGATATATTGTTGTATCTGCATCAGTTCTTCAAGGCGGAGGAGTTTCACTGCTTCGGGGATATCATCTTGCAGGTTGGCTGCCCCCCAGGTGCCCTCCTCTTCTGAATAGGTAAATACGCCAAGTCGCTCAAAACGTGCTGTTTGCACAAACTCTACCAGCTCGGAGAACGCCTTCTCACCTTCCCCGGGATGTCCCGTTAGCAGTGTTGTCCTGATAGCGGCCCCGGGAATTATGGTCCGGATCTTTTCCAGCAGCCTCAGGGTCTCATTTCGGGTGATGCCCCGATGCATCTTTGACAGTACCTTATCAGATATATGCTGGAATGGTATATCGAGGTAATTACAGATGTTATCAAAATCACGGATCTGGTACAGGATCTCTTCCGGAAAAGCAGCAGGGTAAGTATAATGCAGTCTGATCCATGGAAGTCCGGGTACCCCGGCCAGAGCCTCCAGCAGCCCGGGCAACTCCCTTTTACCATACAGATCAGTCCCATATGAAGTCAGATCCTGTGCGATCAGGATCAATTCCTTCACTCCTTTTTCAACCAGCAGTTCAGTCTCCCTGACAAGTGCTTCAATGCTTTTCGACTGCTGCCGTCCCCTGATCAGTGGTATGGCACAGAAGGAACATTTCCTGTCACAGCCTTCGGATATCTTAAGATAGGCATAGTGAGCGGGGGTAATCAGTTTTCTTTCTCCCAGGAACTCCATTTTCAGGTCTCCTCCCAACCGGCTGATTACCTGACGGATATCATTGACACCGAAGTACTGGTCAACCTCCGGTATCTCCTTGGCCAGTTCACTCTTATAACGTTCGGAAAGGCATCCCATAACAAACAATCTCTCAATCCTTCCCTCCTCTTTTTCCCTGACATATTCCAGGATGGTATCGATGGATTCCTGCTTCGCATCCCGGATGAATCCACAGGTATTTATGATGACTGTTCCCGCATCTGAATCGGAGGAATCATGTTCCACCTCGATTTTATGAGCGTCGATCTGCCGCATCAGCACTTCAGAATCAACCAGGTTCTTACTGCATCCCAGGGTAATTACGTTGATCTTACGGGAATTTATTGCCATGGTATCAGAAGTGTCAGTGAATCAGTCATGTGAATGGTCTGAATGCCGGACTAATTGCTGAAAAGGGAATCGACAAATTCGGATTTGTTGAAAACCTGGAGATCTTCCATTTTTTCTCCTATGCCAATATATTTGACCGGAATCTTGAACTGGTCTGATATGCCTATCACTACCCCGCCTTTGGCAGTGCCATCCAATTTGGTAAGGGCAAGTGCATTGACTTCGGTGGCTGCGGTAAATTGCTTGGCCTGTTCAAAGGCATTCTGTCCGGTTGAACCATCAAGAATCAGCAGGATTTCATGCGGAGCATCGGGGATTACCTTGGTCATGACCCTTTTGATCTTGGTGAGTTCATTCATCAGGTTCACCTTATTATGCAGGCGTCCGGCCGTGTCGATGATGACCACATCCACGTCATTTGCCTTGGCAGAGGACAGGGCATCGAAGGCAACCGATGCAGGATCTGATCCCATTTGCTGCTTTACGATCTCAACCCCTACCCTTTCTGCCCAGATGCTAAGCTGGTCCACCGCAGCAGCACGGAAGGTATCCGCGGCCCCCATGTATACTTTTTTCCCGGCCTGTTTAAAATGCCATGCCAGTTTTCCAATGGTTGTGGTTTTGCCAACTCCATTTACACCAACTACCATGATCACATAGGGTTTCTGACTGAGGGTGTCGCTGAAAGAGAACGCCTCTCCATCATCATGTTCTGACAGCAGTCCAGCAATCTCCTCTTTCAGGATCAGATTCAATTCATTTGTTCCCAGGTATTTATCCTTCGAGACGCGCTTTTCAATACGTTCAACGATATTCAGCGTTGTATCTACGCCTACATCAGAGGTAATCAATACCTCCTCCAGGTTATCAAGCACCTCGTCATCCACACTGGATTTACCTACAACTGCCCTGGAGAGTTTCTTGAAAACACTTTCCTTGGTTTTCTCCAATCCCTTGTTCAGCAGTTCTTTTTTTTCCCGGGAGAAGATTCCCATTTCCTTTGTTTTGCAGTGGCTTTTTATCTTGATGATATGAAAAAAGCTTCCCTGCAAGAAGAAAGCTTTTTCCGAATATGCTAATTCCGTTTGTCTCTGATCTTATTTCTCTTTTGCGAAGAAATCGTTGATATGATCATTGTGTACAACTTCCTCTTCAAATAAATATGCACCAGTCTCTTTTGATTTCACCATCCGGATGCATTTGGTAAAGTTCTTACCAACACCGGTCTGTAATGTTGCAACTGCTTTCTTTGCCATAACGCATTATTTTATTTCCCTGTGGATCGTATATCTCTTCAGGATGGGATTATACTTTTTTAATTCAAGTCTGTCAGGGGTATTTTTCCTGTTCTTGGTAGTGATATACCTGGAGGTACCTGGCATACCGCTATCCTTATGCTCTGTGCATTCAAGGATGACCTGCTGTCTGTTTCCTTTCTTCGCCATGATTCTTCAGCTTCAATGATTAATAACTTTTCAGGTAACCTTTTTCCTTGGCTTCCTCAAGGGCATTTTTCAACCCTTTTTTATTGATGGTCCTGATACCGGACGCAGATACCCGAAGCTTGACCCAGCGGTCTTCATCTTCAAGATAGAACCGCTTATCGAAAAGGTTCGGATAAAATTTCCTGCGTGTACGTCTTTTAGAGTGAGAAACATTATTCCCTACCATCACCTTCTTCCCTGTTATCTGGCAAACTCTCGACATTTTTCTTCGTTTTATATACCCTTTTTAAAACAGTTCGCAAATAACGCCAATTTTCTTCAATTATCCAATAATATTTTAACAATTTTCTTCCGTTATTAACTTCCTGAGCATATTGAGTCCGGTCATGGATGCCTTCTGGATATTTCTCCCCCTGTCTTCGCCCAGATTAAACAGGGCAGATTCTGTTTTTTCCGCAGATGCCACTGTAATCCAGGTTGTTCCGACGGGTTTTTCAGGGGTACCCCCGTCCGGACCGGCAATGCCGGAAGTGGCGATGGCATAATCAGCCCCATAACGTTTAATGATACCCCTGGCCATCTGTTCCACAACCTGCCTGCTTACAGCACCATGATCCCTCAGGGAGGCTTCCTTTACACCGAGGACCGATTTTTTCACGTAGTTCGAGTAGGCCACCACAGAGCCCAGGAAATACTTTGAACTTCCGGGTACAGAGGTAATCATATGCGCGATGTTCCCACCGGTACAGCTCTCAGCAGTTGCCAGGGTCTTTTTGTTTCGCTGCAGCAAGGTCCCTACGATCCTCTCCAGCTGCTCATCTTCGTAGCCAAAGAAATGCCCGTCAGGTATATAGGGAACGAGCCTGCCAACCTGCTCTTGCACGATGGCTTTGACAGTTTTCTCGTCATCCCCTCCCGAGGAAAGCCGCAGCCTGACCCTTCCCGGAGAAGGAAGATAGGCAAGCTTTACCTCCGGAGGCAATGTTTTTTCATACTCTTCAAGCAGACTGGCCAGGTGTGATTCAGCGATCCCCTGAACCAAGAGGGTCCTGTGAACGATGGCTGGCAACTTGTATTGTTTTTTCAAACGGGGGAGGATGTACCCGGACATCATCGACTGCATCTCATAAGGAACACCCGGCATAGAAAGGTATTGTATATCATTCTTGGTGAACCACATTCCCGCAGCGGTTCCATAACGGTTCGGGATGATGATGCAATTATCCGGAAGCATGGCCTGAGCCCTGTTCAGTTTGTTCATCTCAACGTTTCTACTTGAGAGGTATGCCTTGATACGATCAAGGGCTTCTTCGTTTTCAACCAGTTGACAGTTAAAATACTCAGCCAACGTCTTTTTTGTTATATCATCGCTGGTCGGTCCGAGTCCCCCGGTCAGAAAAACCAGGTCTGCCCTGGATTCTGTTTCCATAAGAATCTGGACGATCTCATCGAAATCGTCTGCGATGGAAATGTGCCTGGTGACCTGGATACCCAGTCCCGTAAGAGCATCTGCAATCCATGCAGCATTGGAATTCACCACCTGTCCGATCAGGATCTCATCCCCTATTGTTATGATTTCTGCTTTCATAACGCAAAAATAACAGAAGATCGAAGATGTTTGTCATGCAGATATCAACATATTTTTTAAAATATTTCAAGATCTTAAAATATTATTTGGTAATTTTAACAGTATGGCTTAACTTGTAGTATAAACCAAAAAATGAATAGCATATGAAAACATTATTTACTTTATTGCTCACCTTCATAATATCGCTGAGCCTGATGGGCCAGCACGAGATTAAAGATCTGCAAAAACCTCATGTAAAGAAGCAGCACAAAAGCTTCAATGCCCTTGAAAACAGGCTGTCAAGGAATCCTGAATCCGCCCCTCGGCATTTATTGAAGCAGTCCAGGATATTACCGATCTCTTCCTTGAAAGCTGAAAATGCCGACAAACAAAAGATGGACAGTCTCCTGTACGAAGAACTGGATCTAATGTCCCTGCAATTGGAATTGGTCGCAAAGGAGATTTTTACATACGATGGTAAAGGAAATATGACGCAGTATGTAAGGTACGAATTTGATTCTATCACCCAGATGATGGTACCTACTAAGAAAGAGGATCTAACCTTTGATGTCAATGGAAACATTACTTTGTATGTTTTCTATGAATGGGATCAAGTTTCAGGTCAGTGGGTAAATTCCCTGAAATGGGAAGATCAATTCGATGGAAATGGAAAATTAATCCTGGAAATATATTCTATTTGGGATGAAGTCTCAGCTCAATGGGTGAATGCGATGAAATATGAAATGACCTACGATGGCCAGGGAAATATTACAACGGAAGTGGGCTCGTACTGGGACGAGGACGGCAGCCAGTGGGTCCTTTGGTGGAAGGATGAATACAGCTATACTGATGGAAAATTGACCACGTACCTTGAATTATCCTGGGACGATATGGCCGAAGTTTGGGTGGAATGGTACAAGACTGAATCCACCTACGATGGCAGTGGGAACCTGACCCTGGAAGTAACTCAGGAATGGGACTTTCTTGGAAACGAATGGATTAATATGTATAAATGGGAATATACTTACGATGCCTCGGGGAACATGCTAACGGAAGTGGAAATTTACTGGGACGAAGACCTCAGCCAATGGGTCAATGATGTGAAATATGAATATTCCCACGACGAACACGGGAATATGACCGAAGAGGTGGAACTGTACTGGGATGAAGGCCAGTGGTACAATGACTGGAAAGGAGTCTGGGCCTACGATATGGCATACACTTATGAGGATCTTTATGTGCCTTACTGGTTCCTTTATAATATAGTTGATATGACATTTTACCACAAACCATTAAGTATGTCTGAATACCTATATTATGAGGCAACCTGGTATTTATATTACAAAACAACGGCTTATTATTCACCATTTCAATCAACCGCTGTTGCAGACATTGAAGGATCCATGATAAAATTATTCCCCAATCCTGCAAGGGACTACCTTACCGTCACCTGGGAAGACAAATATCCCCGTCTAGACCTGGAGATCCTGGATCTGGGAGGAAAGCGGGTTGTCTTCAGGTCAATTGATAAAAATGAGACAATCAGCATAGAACACCTGTCAAGTGGCATGTACCTGTATAATTTATCTCAAAACAGGCATGTCATTCATAGCGGAAAGATAAGTGTAAGATAGGCATCCGTAAAAAGTCCCGGGCTGATTTCCCGGGACTTTTTTTTTGAGCGGGAAACGGGGATCGAACCCGCGACCCTCAGCTTGGGAAGCTGATGCTCTACCCCTGAGCTACTCCCGCATGCTGGCATGGGTTTGGGTGTGAGTATGTGTGTGAAGATATAAAAATAACAATTCTTTAGCATTACGGTATAACATCAGAGATAATTCCAGACCTATGCAATGCGAAAAGGTCAGTGGGAAGAATCATTCCGCGTATATATGGTAATTATTTCAACGTCATACAAATAAAGTACAACGGATATGAATAATACTGAAATCAGGAATATTCTGGTAAGCCAGATTGAAAAGAATAAAGCTCTTCTGTTCAATACAAATATTCAATAAGGCAAGTGTGATTCATAAATTTCATTATGGCTTTGCCGATATAAAAAATCAAATAAAGGCTGACGATAATACAACGTATAATGCTTTTTCAGTAACGAAAACATTTACCTCATTAGCCATTTTACAGCTGGCAGAAAAGGGGATGTTAAACATTGAGCATAGTGTGATACAATGCATGCCTGATTTTCCTTATTCGGATGAGATTACAATCAGGCAGCTAATGACACATTCTGCCGGAGTTCCAAACCCCATTCCCCTGAGCTGGATACACCTCGTAAAAGAGCATAAGTCGTTTGTCAGAAATAACTTTTTCGGCCCAATCTTTAACAAGCATAATAAAACAAAATCAAAACCGAATGAAAAATATGCTTATTCGAATCTTGGTTATGTTTTGCTTGGACAAATTATTGAAAAAGTGTCAGGACTGAATTATGAAGATTATATCCGGGTAAACGTATTAAAACCGTTGGATATAGATGAAAACGAGCTGGATTTTAAAATTACCGACAATAAAATGCACGCTAAAGGTTATCATAAAAAATCCAGTTTTACAAGTTTCATTTTAGGGTCATTTATCAATAAATCGAAATATATTGATGAAACTGAAGGCAAGTGGAAAGCATGGAAAAACTTTAATGTAAATGGTGCTTCATATGGTGGATTGATTGGAAAACCTGATGGTTTCCTGAAATATATTCAGGAATTGCTGAAACCCAATTGCCGACTAATATCCGATGAATACAAAGAACTGTTGTTCAAAGAGAATCATACCAATTCAAACAAAGCAACAGGAATGTGTTTATCCTGGTTTCCAGGACGCCTGAACCATCAAGAGTACTTTGCCCATGCCGGGGACGGTGGTGGATATTATTGTGAAATCAGGATATATAGGAAACTAGGCATTGGAAGTTTAATTATGTTTAACCGAACAGGAATGATAGACGAACGGTTCCTGGATAGATTGGATATACATTATATTGACGCGAAAAAGCCTGAATAATCAGGCGGCATTACACAACGCAGACAGGAACCTGTGCATATTATACGACCCATCACATCCGAAACTGTAACAGGAGGTTCAGCCGAAATCTGATGTTTTAAAGTTAAAATCTTCATGGGCATAAACCCAATTTGATAAGGTCTGTTTCTGGTCACAGGAATCTGATACCGGGCAAATTTTGCATCCTCGGTTAGTATCCCCACAATAATTTTTAGCAAGGGAAAGGTATAATTTAACGGGATTCAAAGCATCACTTGGTAAGCTTGGGAAGCTGATGCTCTACCCCTTAGCTACTCCCTCAGGAGGGCATGGGTTTGGGTGTCATAATCGTTCTTACAATCCGAATTCTATCCTGAAATTAAAAATAGGTATGATGCCCTGAAGATATAAATTTTCAATTTTTCCGGTTTCCTCGTTATAGAAACTCTGGTAGATATTCTTCCTGTTTGTTAAATTCTGGATATCGATAGAAACAATCCAGGAATAGGCTGTTTTATTATGCCTGTAACTTATACCGGCATCCAATCTGAAATAATCCCTTGCCTTTTCATCCAACCACTTGTCCCTATCATAAACGGTATGACCCTCTTCTCTCGACTCCTCCAGGAGAATCGGCGTCAGGCGATTACCTCCCTTAACGAGCAATCTGGCATTTACGCCAAATATATCCTGTTTGTTTTTACCCATATGAAATTCTTTACCGCCCAGGAAGTTACTTATATAATTTCCGTTGTATAAGGTATTATATGTTTTCCCGTCCCCTGCAACATATTTGGAATTAAACAGGGAGCCAGTAATAAGGAAATAATAATTACTGGTAAAGAACTTTTCCAGGGTCAATTCAAGGCCATAATTCCAGCCTGTGCACGTTATAAAGGTACTGGTAATATACCTCGGCCATCAGATGAATGTCTCTGCCCAGAAAAACATTGTATCCCAGGATATTGTGCCATGCCCTTGCAAGATCAAGGTCCCTGTTGGGCTGACTAATGCTTCCATCCAATTCAGTATAGGAGGCCATATACATCGACAAAGGTTCAATCCGGCTGTGCAAACCAACGCCGGCATTCAGAGATTGATTAGAACTGAACCTCCATTTGAATCCCAGCCTTGGTTCGACAGAGTAATTTGAATTTAACAAAAATACCAGGCCGTGTAATCCGGAGTTGATTTCGATGTTTCCTGGCAGGCGCAACTGATGCTGCACGTATGCCTGCATGGTTCCTGCACGTCCGTTATAATCAACATATATCTCACGGTCTTCCGGATAATCATCATATGCCACGCCGAAAACATCACTCCCCAAAGAACCGGCAATGACTCCGCATCTGAGACTATGCAATGAACTGAACTTATGATGTAGCAAGGACGAGAATCGATAATTTAAGTATGCAGAGGTACTGTTGTGGATGTTTTTCACTATGAGTTCATCCTCCAGGTATGCCAGGTCAACCGAATTGTTTTCATAACTTGCCAGGACAACTGACCGAAGGTAGGATTGCCCCCCGGGAAGGGGCAAATAATGTTTTATTCCCAATACCCCCGTGGTATGTAATTCTGTCATTTCCGTCCTGTCTGATGAGGAGATCCATTTGCTTGTATCCCTCACAGCTCTGTTTCCGGCGGAGCTGGTTCCACCGAAGCCAAACAATGAGAATTTTCCTGCTTTATTTCCTGGCAGATACAAATTGATGACAAAATCCTGGAAAAAGGGAACCACATTATTGTCTGATACGGATATACCCACTTTATCCAACAGCCGGAAAGATGCCAGCCTGTAATTCACGAGGTAGGATCCGTTCTCGACCAGAAAGGGACCTTCCGCAGCAGCTTCGAAACCTACCACACTGGCCTGGAGGGCAAACTCATGTTTTTCAGTGTTACCCTTTCTAAGGTTGATATCAAATACTCCCGATAGGGCATTGCCGTATTCCGCCGGGAAGGCCCCTGTCAGGAAATCTGAGTTGGAAATAACGTTCGAAGTGATTATGGCAATACCTCCCCCGGTAGCCCCTTCACCAGGGGGGAAATGGTTGGGATTGGGTATTTCAATGCCTTCAAGGCGCCAGAGAAGGCCCCTTGGAGAATTCCCCCTGATTATTAACTCATTGTCATCTCCTCCAGTGGAGGATATCCCTGCAAAGGATTCGGCCATGCGGGCCGGATCATAGAAACCCCCGGCATATCTTTTGGATTCCTCTACACTGAACATTCGCCCGCTCACGGAAGTCATTGCATTGAGGTTCGTTTGGGTCTTTTTATTAGCCATGATGGTAACTTCGTCCACCTGTATCGCCGATTCTTTCATGGCAATATCCAGAATAACTTCCTTACCGGTGGTAACAGGCACATCAGACATGACAAACTGTTCATACCCAACATATGAAACTTGTATCGTATGCCTTCCGAGGGGAACCTTTTCCAATCTGAAATGGCCATTCAAACCACTGATGGTTGTTAATGACGGATCAGAACCTACAATGAGTATATTGGCTCCTACCAGTTCGATCCTGGAGTCCGCGTCCACAACGATTCCTTTAATGGTCTGTGTATAAGACTGGCAGTATGGAATAACAGGGTACAGAACAGAAAGAGCAATAATCAGATGCTTCATTTGCTAATGCTTCTGTTTTCTTAACACTGTTTTCCCCATTATGGATGGGGATGAAATAATCTCCAGGGCCATTAATATCTGCTTGCAGGTACGGGTGCTACTGTTGTTGACAATCTGAAGGTTGTCCCTTGCTATAGTAGAGCATGCAGTTTCGATGTGCATAAAGATACGGTTTTCATAAGTGTTTGGTCAATAGACTGGAAGGGGAGCTCAGAAATTCAACTACAAGTATACGTAGTGGTATCCTCAATAAGTATCTACTTGAAAATGCATGGTATAAGCAGGTACAAAGAAAAAAGGATTCAAAAGAAAACCTGTTAAACTTGGGAAGCTGATGCTCTACCCCTGAACTACTCCCGCAGGAAGGCATGTGTTTGGGTGAAGGTGTGGGTGTGAAATCAGCAAATTATTGTGAATCTTTCAATGTGCATGGCTGGCATAATTGTTGGACAATTTCAAAGAACCAACACACCAGCATCATGAATCATAAAATCAATTTTAAAATTCTCGCCCCATTGCTTCTTCTTTCAAGCCTAGGTCTCAATTCCTGTGAACCCCCACTCTGCGCTTACTGCTATGATACAAGGCCAATATTAAGGGTATTTGATGACCGGGATATAGAGATCTGCGCAGAAGATGCTTTTGAACTGGAAGAACTGGTCTGGCTGACTGAGGAGATGGGTTATCGATGTGAGTATAAATAAAAGTAGAGCCTCCCATGGAAATAAAAATTTGCGCGGTTTTTTAGCTGAAGTTGGTCGGGAAGTATCAAAAACAAAGAACACTCACTTCAGTTCAAAATACAAAAGCCAGGTTGGAAGAAGGGGTAAGAGAAGGGCTATTATAGCATCAGGACATAAGATCCCTATAGCCGTTTACTCCATCATTAAAGATAAGATTGAATTTAGAGAACTTGGCGAAGAGTATCTGAATAATTTTGGAAGAGACAAGCTAATTGCATATTATAAAAAATAAATAGAAAGGCTTGATCCGGATTTAAAGATTGATAGCGTGGAGGCAGCCTAAAAAATTAAACAAAAGGTGGATTTTTACTGTATGCACTTTATGTGACAACGCAAATGAAACTGACCTTATCAGTTTAGAACAAAAGAGTATTGCCATAGAGCATGCGAGTGAAAATTTCATACCCTTAACTGATTAATTATATGACTGATAATTATATGTTTATCTAAATATTTTACTTGTGAAAAGATCGGAAGGAGTGGTAAACTGTATGTTTCAGATATTGTAAAAACCTCTTTATAATTAAACGTAGCTTATTAATTAATTAGGGCGGCTAGGTGTTCCGAATGTTTCTGTAAAAACAGATACAACCAATTATGCACAAATTTCAGTGCTTCCAACAGCTGATGCGATTGCTGAAGGTGCTGGATTCACTGAGACTGATCCGACCTTTGTTACGCGTACGTTGCAGATGTATTTTTTTTTGCAGGCTGACGTTATGGAGGTCCTAACGGACTCAAGCTATTGGTCGACCGTAGCACATTGGCCGAGTACGGCAAGGTACGTATCTACGCTTATGTAAGAATGGACCTAGCTCATCCTTATGATTATGGTGTTTTTAGCTGTGTAAAAGGTGTTATACCTCCAAGTGGTGCAAATAATTCAAGTTTGTGTCGAGGAGGTTCCTGCCAGGCGGGGGCTTCCTGACACATTTAAGAATTGTTCCATTAATTTGCGGGGGCTTGCAAGGCGGGCCCCTGCTTTATTAAAAAGCATTATAATAATTCTTTGATTGAACGATCTATATAGCTTAACTTTGTATCAATGTTAATACAACTTGTTAAACAAGAATGGTAGTTAATATTACAGAATGTATGCAGTTATCTGCACTTGGTTATGGTTTTAAGACTGGTCGCAGAAAATGTAAGCATTTAGATAAAGGGGGCTTTGGTGGGTATATATGTAAACGTGGTAATCAGATTGATCCTATACCAAAAATTAGTAAGGATAGCGAAATTTGTAGGGATAAAGAAGTTTCACGATCAGCTTAATTATTTTTTACCGTTTTCGGTATTTTTTATATTCCTGTTCAAGTTTCTCTTTGCCTCATCTATCAATCCCTCAACTTCATCTAAGGTATCCTCATATTCTCCAATCAGCACTTTAATTTTTTGGTGATAATAATTCAGTTAAGTGAAAATTCTCAAAGTGCATTCATTTGCCTTATAATATCCCATGCATTTTTCTTCCAGTTCTTTTCTTTCGAGGTCCATTAACTTCTTTTGATACAAAATGGCATCATCAATGGGGTGCCGGTATTTATTGGCATCTTTCACAATTTGCCTAATTCCCTTTTCAAGGGCATCGATTAATTCTTGAATTGGTTTTCCGTTTATTGTGATTACTTCAATTGTTCCCATGATTTTTAATTTTCAAATTACAAAAAACCCGGCGTGAACCGGGCTTAATTAATTGATATTCTAATATTTTGTCGTAGCTTTAATTTAGATTTCCCACTTTTCGTTCTTTCATCTCTGATTCCATTCCATTTCTCACTTCCAATTTTCAGAAGTACTAAACCTAAATTCATCAGTCATGAAAAAGATCATTTTTCCATTTTTCGCTGTCTTATTAATTACTGGCTGCACTCCCCCTAAAGAAGAAATTGACGTTGCCAAGGAAGAAGAAGCTATTAAGGCAATGCTTAAGAAAGAAGTAGCCCTATGGTGGGAAAGGGATGTTGATGCAGAATCTAATTTTTGGGTTAAAGAAGATTACTTTACTACTGTCAGTAATAGTGGTAATTTTCACAGTCAAGGTCATGGGTGGGATAGTATCTTTGCTTCCATTAAAAGAATTTCAGTAGATACTAACTGGCAGTACGTTTCAAATGCGAGAAACGAGTTTAAAGACTTTAATATAAAGGTATATGATAAGGTTGCATGGGCCGTTTATTATGTTGATGAAGCCTGGGAATATAAAGGAGAACCTTATGATAGATCATTCGTTAGGGTGACTTTCCTGGAAAAAGTAGATGATAATTGGAAAATGGCACTAAATGCAATGACGATATTAAATCCATGTGAAGAGGAAGATGAAGATGAGGAGAACAATGATGATTAGAAGTACAATGGGTATTTAATTAGACATTGGGGGTGTTCACCGCACCCCCTTTATTTAGTTTTTTCATTGCTTCTTTAGCCTCGCGTATTATCGTACTATCCGTAAATCTCCCGTATACCTGTTCTGTAATCCGGGTTGAGGAATGGCCTAACCACTGCGATACAATTTCCATGCTAACACCGTTATTTAACAGCATTACAGCGCACGTATGCCGTGCCATGTGTGCAGTGATATTCTTTTCCACCCCGGCCAGGATAGCAACCTCTTTAATGTATTTATTGGTTTTATCATGGGATATTACCGGCAAAGAATAATTGTATTTTTTCAGAATTTCCACCGCTTTCGGAAACAGCACAATTCGGAAGGGCTCTTCTGTTTTCTTTCGGGAGTTTTTAATCATAAATTCGCCCTGAACCTTAACAATATCATCATTAGTAAATGCAGCAGCATCCTGGTAACTCATCCCAGTATAGCAGCAGAATAGAAAGAAATCCCGCACACGTTCTAAAGATTTATTACGGGACAGGTCGTAATTCGTTATCAGATCAAGCTCCGACTGTTCAAGGTATTTGACCGTCTCATACCTGACTATTTTCAGTTTATAATCATCAAAGGGATCATTATCTAAATATTTCCTTTTAAATGCCCTGTTTGTATGGTATTTAAGGTACTTTAGATAACCGTAGACGGTAGATTCCATGAATTTTAACTTGCTCTTCATGTAAGCCTTAAAACCCTCTATAAAGTCCTGATTTACGTCTTTGAATTGGACCTCCCCGGCATAGTTTTTCAAGTGTTCAAGCATAGTTAAATGCTGCTTTGCCTTAGTTTCGGATAGCCTGTAAAGGTTTGACTCAATGAAGCCATTGAATGAATGCCTGTATTTACCTTCCAGGAACTGTTCCAACTTATCCATTGTGAACCGGTCCCCTTCCTGGTAAATGAAGTCCTCTATTGGGTCAAATTTCTGCTTTAACCTGACGTTTAGCTCTGTGGCCCCTGGGGTGATTTTCAACCCTGACTCCATTCCATTGTCCGGGTTTACAGTGAACCTCTGTGCTGACATACTTCTTTTTGGCCTTTCTGGTGAGTTTTTTGTATTGATAAATTTCAATTTAAACCAGGTAGTCTTTATCCTTTTTCCCCTCCCCTGTCCTATCATGAATTAGCAGTAAACGAACCATGATTTTTTTCTACACACCTTCAAGATTGTTCACTATATTGGAAGGTATAAAACAACATAATGACTGTATTCTAGGCGGAATGGCAATAAAAAAGAGGTGTTCCAAAAACACCCCCTAGAGCCTCCCATGGGATTTGAACCCACGACCTGCTCATTACGAGTGAGCTGCTCTACCGCTGAGCTAAGGAGGCCTGAATTGTGGGACAAAAATACAATTTTTTCAATTGGATTTGATGCCCAGCAATGCTTTTACCCTCTGGTAAAGGGGTGGATGGGAATAATGAAAGAAAACGTAAACCGGGTGCGGGGTAAGGTTGCTCAGGTTCTTTCGTGAGAGTTTTTTCAGTGCATCAACCAGTGGTTGCGGCCTGTACATATCACTGGCATACCTGTCTGCCTGGTATTCATTCTTGCGTGACATGATGTTCATGCCTATACCGAGAACCAGTGAAAGTGGACTGTAAAGTATCCCGAAGGCGATCAGGCCGATATGGAAACTGGGCACAGAAGCATCCAGGGCCGCGGAGAGCACCGGACTTCCCACAAATAGCGACAAAATAAACAGGATCACCCCGGTCTGAATGATAGAGAGGATCACCCCGGTCAGGGTATGTTTTTTCTTATAATGCCCTATCTCATGGGCCAGCACGCCTACAATCTCATCCGTTTTCAGGTCGTTGATCAATGTGTCATAAAGCACGATGCGCTTCTTGGCTCCCAGTCCCGTAAAATATGCATTGGCCTTGGTTGATCGCCTGGATCCGTCAATCACGAAGATGTTCTTCAATTTAAATCCTGCTTTATTACTGAATTCAGTAATGGTATCCCTGAGTTCTCCTTCTTCAAGTGGAGTCTGCTTATTGAAAAGAGGAACGATCAGGATGGAATAGAACATGTACATGAAAATGGTGTAGATACTGATCAGGATCCAGGCAAAGATCCAGAAGTTTTTCCCGGTAAGGGTATAGAACCATATGATGGCTGCCAGGATCCCACCCCCGATGATGGCACCCAGCATCCAGGATTTGATCCTGTCCGTGATAAAGGTCTTTACCGTTGTCTTATTAAAACCAAAACGCTCTTCGATAACAAATGTATCATATACTGCAAAAGGGATATTGATCATATCAGACGCAAGCATCAGCAGGCCGAAAAACAACAGTGCGACAAGGATTGGATGCTGGGTTATATTCCTGACCAGGTTATCGGCAAAGGCAAAACCACTATAGAACAACATCAGCAGGATCACGGCCAGGCTGAACGTCCCGGTCAGGATGGCAAACCTGTAATTCACCTTCTTGTATGCCATGGATTTCTTATATTTTTCCTTATCGTAGACATCATCCAGTTCGGCAGGTATGGGTGCGCCGTACCTCGTGGAGTTCAGGTATTCAAGTATCCTGGAAAAAATATAATTGAAAATGACTATGGCGACAATAATGGTAAATAAGGTCTCAGGATTCATTGAGAATGATTTACTATTTCACAAATGTCATGCATGGTGTATGCTGTGCCCCGACCCATCTATATACCCTGGATTCATCCAGGGAAGGTTTTCATGCCTGTAGAAGGGATCGAGCGCCACCCGTAGCTCCTCCATCTTTTGCTCTTCGAGTGGTTTGAATTCCTTAAGCATGGCCAGATTGGCCTTGAGCACATCCAGGCTGTCATGACCGATATTGACAATATCAAAATGATCCAGGGCAAAGGCATACTGGACCAGGTCAGATGCTGCCAGTCCCTCGACAGTCTCCCTCGGACGGATCACCTTCATGGCCACAACACCCATCCCCTTGTCAGCTGCATATGGTACGGGAAGCTCCTCAAATTTTTCTTCACCGCTGGGAACCATATGATTGAGGGCGACCATCATCACCTCAAAATCATATAATTCTGCAGCCCTTTTCATGCCTGCTGCTGTTGCATGTCCGGTGAACCCGATGTGCTTAATAATGCCCTGGTCCCGGTACTGGTGCAAAACTTCAAGCACCTTGCCTTTTTCCCCGAGCTGCTCAGCATCCTCAACTGATGCAATGGAATGAACATGCATCAGATCAATATGGTCTGTCTGCAGTCGTTCCAGGCTCCTTTCGATGGTTTTTTTCGCCTCATCTGCTTCACGTTCCCCGACCTTGGAAACCATAAACACATTTTCTCTCCTGTCTTTCAAAAGCATACCAACCCTTTCTTCACTTGAGATCAGCTCGTTCCCATAGTTTGCCGCTGTATCCCAATAGTAAAGACCGTTATCAAAGGCATATTCAAGAATGGCAAGTGCTTCATCATCACTTTCAACAGCCATCCATCGGCTTCCACAACCGAAGCCCAGGCGTGGCACGACCACACCGGTATTTCCCAGGATGCTGGTTGGCAATCCCTTGGGATCATAAGGCGATGAACTGCAACCAGCAAGGGGAGCAATTGCTACAGCAGCAGACGCTGCGGCCGTTGTCTGAACGAATTCCCGACGTGTGAGTTTCTTTTTCATGGTTAAAAGATTTGGATTAAACGATTCGAAAAACTTATCGTGGAACAGGGTATTCCACAGGGATTTCTTTCCAGTCCTTCCGTAAAAAAATGCCGGGCCTGTAAGCTTCCTGGGCATAAATCCATACCTGGCTTACAGCCAGTACAAATATGAAAATCAATGTTCGCATCGACTATTTACTTAGTTCCCTTGGCTTCTTCCCTTCTCTCCAGTGATCTTCAATTTTTTCCAGTGTGATCCCTTTGGTTTCAGGAATGAATTTGTTACCCCAGTAAATTCCCAGGACACCTATCGCTGCATAGAGCCAGAAAGCCCCTGCCGGTGAGAGGGCATTCACAAGCTTCAGGAAGGTAAAGGCTACGATCCCATTGAACAACCAGTTGGAAAGGGAGCCGATACTCATACCCACCCCCCTGATCTTTAGCGGGAATACCTCCGAGATGATCAGCCATCCCAACGGTCCAAGGCTGACTGCGAAGAAAATGATATATATGAACATGCTCGCTACGGTAAAGTACTTCAGCGAAGCTCCCAGTGAATCCTCAAAGAAGAATGACAGGCCGACACCGCATAATCCTACGATCATCCCGACCATTCCTATAAAGTATAAAGGCCTCCTGCCCAGTTTATCAAGCAGCATGATGGATACAACAGTGAACAACACATTGACCGCTCCCAGCAGGATGGAAGGCAATATGGTCAGGGTATTGCTTTCAATACCTGCAATCTTGAATATCTTAGGGGAATAATAAATGATGGTATTGATACCCGTGAATTGCTGGAAGAACATGATCCCGACAGCGATTACCAGGGCGGTCCGAAGCCAGGGTTTAAAGATTTCGCCGTAGCTGGCCGATTCTGACTCACGGGCAATATCGGCCTTAATTTTCTCTACCGCTTCATCGACAAGTTCAGGTTCCTCCACTTTGTTTAGTATGCGCCGGCCTTGCTCTTCTCTTCCTTTGCCGATAAGCCAGCGGGGAGTCTCGGGTACAAAGAACATACCCACGAGCAGGATTAGGGCAGGGAAAAAACCCACATAAAACATCCAGCGCCAGGAAAATGGGTTGGCATCATTGGCGATCAGGTAGTCACTAATGTATGATACAAGAATACCAATGGTAATCATGAGCTGATTCATCGTTACAAGTGCCCCACGGTTTCTGGTAGGTGATATTTCAGAAATGTAGAGGGGAACTGAAAATGATGCAATCCCGATGGCAATCCCGATGATGATCCGGCCGATTACCAGCAAAGAAACGCTGGGTGCTGCTCCGGTAAAAATGGCACCTACTGCAAATATAACGGCGGCGATAATGATCACTATCTTCCTTCCAAGGATATCGGTGATCCGGCCACTTAGGGCAGCCCCCAGTACGGCTCCTATAAGCACTGCAGTGGTCACCCATTCCAGTTGGGAATCACTGATCCCCCATCCGCCTGCATCCTGCAGAAAATTCTGTGCACCGGATATGACACCGGTGTCAAATCCGAACAAGAGTCCCCCGGTAGCGGCAATGGTTGCTATTGTAATTACCAGGTTCTTGCTCCTTTTGTTTTTTGAAATCATGGTAGTTCTGTATTTAAAAGGTTTATTGAGTTCATTTAAGATGCTATAATACTATAACTATTTGAATCTAGCAAAGTATCACCTTTATGAATTTTGCTATTGAATTGATTTTCAGATTACAGCAAGGTAAATACTTTTCTGTCTTATTCTTCAACCGGCAATTGGGTTTTTATGATTTTTTGTTTTTCATAGCGATCCTTAAGAAGATCGATGTATCCTTTTGTGACCGGATCCTGCTTAACGAGGTAGGATTTGATTGCCCAGTCCAATGCAGGTATCAACAGGTCCTCCATCTCGCAAACAAGGGCCATATTGAAACATGCCTTTGCAGCAGTTTTTTCATTAACCTGATAGGCCAGCTTTTTCCAGATATCTGATGCTCCTTTCCAGTCCAGCGATGCCGCCTTCTTCTTTGCGATCCTCATGTCTTTTCCACCTGATGTGTGGTAAAAGCGTGGGACATCAAACCAGTAAGGACTGATCCTCTGACCGTATTTAAATCCTGCATTATAACTGGCGGTCCTTAATGAATTGATGAATTCAGGCAAACTATTCATGAGATAATACCTATCATCCCCGATGACGTACCATTCTGTAGTATCCTTGAGCATGTATTCATCAAATATGGAATCAGAAGTAAGGTCATAAATCCTCCATACAGTATGTGAAATGATCTGCCTTTTGGCGACCAAATCCATTTGATAGGAGTTTATGCTGATGGTATCCCTCATCCGGTAATACTCAAGGCTGATGAGCGCTTCAGCCTGCTCACTTTGTTTAATGACACGTATTTGATTCCTGGTGAGAGGCTTTAAAAAATCAATGGTGTCATTCCTTCTGAATTGTATAATATGGATAGAATCCAGATCAAACAGAGGAGATTCGTTCAATCCAATCCTTAGCCCCAGAAATATTTGATTATTAATGACCGTATCGAGTATGTAAATCTCTTTTTGGGTAAAACCTGCTGTATCTTCAGAATCATAGCGGGGGACATATGAATGATTGATAAAGGCTACCTGATTGATGTAGGAAGGAAGGGTTATCTCAGCCGGTTCCATTACCTGTATACTGATCTCCGCCATTGGAGTACAACCAACCAACAGCAGGGAGATGATCAGGATCATGTTTTGCCTTAGGTTTGCATTGCCCCGCATATGCTGATTACCTGTCCGCTGACATAGGATGAGAGTTCCGACCCAAGGAAGACACACACATTTGCTACGTCTTCCGGAGTTCCTCCCCTTCTCAATGGGATATTCTTGATCCAGTTTTCCTTGACCTCTTCCGGCAGTTTATCGGTCATTTCAGTGATGATAAATCCCGGAGCAAGGGCATTGCAACGGATGTTTCTTGATCCGACCTCCTTGGCCACGGATTTGGTAAAGCCAATGATCCCTGCCTTGGAGGCTGCGTAATTGGCCTGTCCAGCATTCCCTGCCACACCCACCACCGAGCTGATATTAATAATCGATCCGGCTTTCTTCTTCAACATGATGGGCTGGACAGCCTTGGTAAAGTTAAAAACGGATTTGAGGTTGACATTGATCACAGCATCCCATTGATCCTCGGTCATTCGCATCAGAAGAGTGTCCTTTGTGATCCCGGCATTGTTCACCAGTATATCCACGGTCTCAAAATCATCGGTGATCTGCTTTACAACTTCCTCCGTTTCTGTAAAGCTGGCAGCGTTGGAGGCATATCCTTTCCCCTTGACCCCGAGGGAAGCAAGTTCAGATTCAAGGGATTTGGTATTATCATCAAAAGCCAGATCCGTAAAAGCAACATGGGCTCCCTCCCTTGCCATTCCAAGTGCAATGGCTCTGCCGATCCCACGATTGGCACCGGTTACAAGGGCCACTTTTCCTTCGAGTAATTTCATTTTATGTGAATTTTGTCTGTAACCTTGTTATTTACCATTCAGTACATCCTTCATCACCTGACCAATATCTGCGGGTGATTCGACAACATGGATCCCGCATTCAGCCATGATCTTCATTTTTGCCGCTGCAGTATCATCCTTCCCCCCGATAATAGCCCCCGCATGACCCATTCTCCTGCCCTTAGGCGCTGTTTGTCCCGCGATGAACCCAACAACAGGCTTGGTACCATGATCTTTCACCCAGTGGGCTGCATCAGCCTCCATATTGCCACCGATCTCACCGATCATAATGATCCCTTCCGTCTCTTCATCCTCCATGAGCAGTTTGATGGCATCCAATGTGGTCGTACCAATGATGGGATCCCCTCCTATCCCTATGCAGGTTGATTGTCCCATGCCCAGCCTGGTAACCTGATCCACCGCTTCATAGGTAAGCGTTCCGCTCCGGGACACAATACCAACTCCTCCCTTGCGGTGAATGAAACCCGGCATGATTCCCACCTTGCATTCTTCAGGGGTGATCACACCCGGACAATTGGGCCCGACCATGCGGCAATCCTTGTCAGACAGGTATTCTTTTACTTTCACCATATCCTGGGTGGGTATCCCCTCGGTGATCGTCACAATCACCCTGATCCCGGCATCTGCTGCCTCCATAATGGCATCAGCCGCGAATGCTGGGGGCACAAATATGACCGATACATCTGCCCCTGTTTCTTTCACAGCCTGTTCCACCGTATTGAATACAGGAAGATCCAGATGGGTTTGTCCGCCCTTACCCGGTGTAACACCTCCCACCACATTGGAGCCGTAATCGATCATCTGGGTGGCATGAAAAGTTCCTTCACTGCCTGTAAAACCCTGGACGATAACTTTGGAGTCTTTATTTACAAGAACACTCATGATAATAGGATTGTTGGAATGATTTTCAAATGTAGTAAAAAGGATGATTAACCCTGCTTTCCTGTTAATGATTTATTGACTAACTTCGTTCTGTTAAGGCTTTTATCTTTGGATATGCTGGATGATTCAACCATATGCGCCATTGCAACACCTGCCGGGAGCGGCGCCATCGCCATGGTGAGGCTTTCCGGCAAGGATACCTACAAAATAGCAGGTAAACTGATCCGTTTTCAGGCTGAAAAAAAGGATATTACCAGCCTCCCTCCCAATACCATACACCTGGCTGATATAACCAATGAGGGTGAGCTGATTGATGATGTAATGGTAAGCCTGTACAGGGCTCCCCGCTCCTATACCGGTGAAGATATGATCGAAATTTCCTGTCATGGTGCATATTACATTCAGCAGAAGATCCTGGAAGCGCTGGTTAAATCGGGCGCCAGACTTGCTGAACCGGGAGAATTTACTTTAAGGGCCTTTTTAAATGGTAAAATGGATCTGTCTCAGGCTGAGGCTGTTGCAGACTTAATTGCCAGTACCTCAGCTGCTTCCCACAAAGTGGCCATGAACCAAATGCGGGGTGGCTTCTCCTCCGAGCTGTCCAAACTCCGGGAACAGCTCCTGAATTTCATTTCTCTGATCGAACTCGAACTGGATTTCAGCGAGGAGGATGTTGAATTTGCAGACCGGAAGGAGCTTTTTTCACTGGTCAGGAAAATCCAGGCCATGATATGGGAAATGGCAGATTCTTTCAGGCTGGGCAATGTGATCAAGAATGGTGTACCTGTCGCCATCACAGGCAAAACCAATGTAGGGAAATCAACCCTATTGAATGCACTGCTGCATGATGACCGGGCCATTGTTTCTGAAATTGCCGGTACGACCAGGGATGTAATTGAGGATCTGATTTCCATTGACGGGATCAGTTTTCGGTTTATTGATACAGCGGGACTGCGGCAAGCGGCTGACACCATTGAGAGCATCGGGATCGAGAAAACATTTGAAAAAATAAACCAGGCCTATATCGTACTGTATGTAATCGATGCCGCGCAAAAGATTGAAGAGATTGACCGGCTGGCCGGAAAAATCAAAAAACGCCTCGAAGGAAGTGACAGGAAATTGTTCATCCTGCTGAATAAGATCGATTTCCTGACCGATAAACACCTCGAAACTATTCGGGATCTTAATAATTTTAAAAACCTGGACGAGAATGACCAGGTCCTGTATATTTCTGCTTCTTATGGTGACAATGTGGACCAGCTGGCTTCCCTCCTGGTCGATACCATCAAAAAGGAAAATACCCAGGAAAACGATGTTGTGATCACCAATGCCCGACATTTTGAAGCGCTTGTAAATGCCGGGGATGCCATCAACCGGGTCCATGAGGGCATGAAAACCGGTCTCTCCTCAGACCTGCTGGCCCAGGATATCCGGCAGGTATTGCACTACCTCGGCGAGATTACAGGGGAGGTAACCACAGATGAGATACTAGGGAATATCTTCTCAAAGTTCTGTATCGGAAAGTAATATTTCTTAGTTTCTTTTTT
>LJUP01000101.1 GCA_001303955.1 Bacteroides sp. SM23_62
ACGCTGCTTTTTGGGTATGATTATAACGATTTATTCCGCAGCGCTCAGATCGTTCAGCGGATTTATAACGCAGGCTATCGTTTTACCAAAGCGCCTGAAAAACCGTCGCTAACAGCCGTTCCAGGAGATGGAAGGGTTACGCTATACTGGGATGATTTTGCAGAACAATCACGCGATCCAGTTCATGGGTATGACTTTGCCGGGTATCTTATTTTTAGGGGTACCGATCATGGATTCAGTGATGCGTTTGTCATCACAGATGCCCAGGGGAATCCAACGCTACATAAACCCATCGCTCAATTTGATTTGAAAGACGGTTTATCTGGTCCACATCCCATTGAATCCGAAAACGGCATTCATTTTTATATGGGCGATGACACCGGTTTGCATCATTCTTATGTCGATACGACGGTCGTGAATGGACAAACCTATTTCTATGCCGTGGTCTCCTATGATCGGGGCGATACAATCGAAATTGCCCCCTATAAACCACCGACATTTTATGAAGCGGATGGGATTAAACATGTTGGGCCTGGAACTGGAACTGTATCAATTGATTTTCTCGATCCAGCTCGAGTGAAGGACGGGCATACTTATGAGATCACATTCGATGATACATTGCAGGAAAATCTGACATTCAATATGAGAGATAAAGATCTCTTCATATCTGAATTAAAGCCTGTGGAAATTAAATACGAGTACACAGCCTTTGATACGACCACATCGCCACCTACACCTGTGGACTCGGTGTTACGGGCGATTATTCGATTAAGCAATCCTTATGTGATCGATGACGAAAATTTTGCGTTGTTTAATGCGGATAGCTCTCAGAAGTTTGAGAGGGATTCAACATTGTTTACGCTTAATCCGGAAACCGGTTGGATTTATATTGAAGATACGACCAGACTGGATATTCGTACGCAGTACTATATCAAATATCAATTTTATCATATCAAAAATTCACCCTGGGTTGAGGGAGATGATAATAATCCATACATTGATGGTATGAAAATTATTATTCGTAATGATTCATTGAAAGTTGATAATCAAGGGGGGAGCCGTTTCATCGTCGGTGAAAGTAATTTTTACCCACTTGTCAGCCGTTACCCGAATCAGGGAATACCAGTTCCTTACGACTATTGGATTGTATTGACTGATACTGTTTCAGCAACCTCGTCGAATGGTCTAAAACCCTGCAAATTTTTTGTGTTAAATGTAACTGATAGTGTAGAAGCACCATTTGTATTTCTCAATACTAATAACGATTCGACTATCTCTGATCAAGATGCGGTGATTCCGTTAATAAAATATAATAATCGAGATCGCGGAACCTGGCAGGTTAAGTTCTTTGCGCCCCAGGATTCAGTGGTGACGCGAGATAGTACTTATCTGACGGAAAATGGTTTTGTTACGGTGAAAGATACGATTGCAACGATTTCGATTGCAAAACCACCAAAGCCGGGTGATATTTTCCTGATTCGCAGCTTTAAGCCATTCAGCAGTAAGGATGTGGTTACTTATACTTCAAAAGCAGGCATAATAGACAACGAGCAAGCCAGGGAACAACTCAATACCGTAGCTGTCGTTCCGAATCCTTATGTGGCAGCTTCGGAATGGGAACGCAAACCTGATTTACGCTCAGGACGCGGCGATCGATTATTATACTTTATCCATTTGCCAAAGAAGTGTACCATTAGAGTTTATACTTTGAGTGGCGAATTGGTTCAAACGCTGGAGCATGATTCAATCATGGAGGATGGTTCCGAAGCCTGGGATCTTCTTTCCAAGGATCAAATGGAAATTGCTTATGGCATTTACATTTTTCATGTAGATGCCCCTGGTGTCGGGCAGCAGATCGGGAAGTTCGCTGTAATCAAATAATAGAAAAGGAACGCGGATGACGCAGATTTACACAGATAATTTTTCGTGAAACGTCAGACGTCAGACCTGAAACGTAAAAAAACAATGATTGTATTTGACTACTCACATTTCACGTTTGATGTTTCACAATTATAAAAATCCGCATGAATCGGCGTCATCCGCGTTCGATAACATTTAGTAATTTTCAAGCTAACGAGACAATTTAGTGATGATAAAGCATAATAAGGAGTTATAGAGATGAAAATGATCTTCAGAATAGTTCTGATAATTTTTATTTCAATTACTTTTAGTTCAATCGGTTTTGCTGTTACTAAAGTTGGAACTACTGCAGCTCAGTTTTTGAAGATTGGAGTTGGTGCCAGAGCCATCGCAATGGGGGGAGCGTTTGTAGCAGTGGCAAACGATGTGACTGGATTGTATTGGAATCCCGCTGGAATTGCCCGGCTCCATCGGAACGAAGCAATTTTGCTCCACACAGAGTGGCTGGCAGATGTGAATTTTGACTATGCTGGCATTGCAATCCATTTGGGCAATGCCGGGACAATTGGCGCCAGTATTACATCGGTAGGCATGGCTGACATGAAAGTTAGAACTGAGTTGCAGCCAGAGGGTACCGGGGAATTTTTCGCTGCTGGAGATATTGCCGGAAGCATTGCTTATTCCCGCAATTTAACTGATCGATTTTCTATCGGTTTTAATGCAAAATATATCCACCAACGAATCTGGCACATGTCGTCCAGCGGTTTTGCGATTGATGTAGGAACATTGTTTACCACTCAATTTAAAGATATGAAAATTGGAATGAGCATCAGCAATTTTGGAACGAATATGAAAATGTCTGGTAGAGATACACGTCAATTCATCGATATCAATCCCGATGCAGAGGGGAGTAACGATAAAATTCCATCCCACCTGCAATTGGATAGCTGGCCCTTGCCACTTATTTTCAGGGTTGGAGTATCCATCGATCCAATAAACAATGATAAGAACCGTCTTACGCTGGCATTGGATGCGCTTCATCCTAATGATAATACCGAAAGATTAAATATTGGAGCTGAGTATTGTTTACGAAATACGATTTTTTTGCGAGCTGGCTTAAAGTCGGTGGGATTTACCATGCCTTCAAGCGGTGCCAAATTTGGGATAATGGATCCTGTAACAGATAGTGAAGAAGGATTGACATTAGGAGCAGGCGTAAATCTATCATTTGGTGGTTTCGCTACTTTAAAGTTAGATTATGCGTATGCGGAATTCGGCAGATTGAATGACGTACAAAGATTTTCGTTATCTATTCAATTTTAATTTATCGGAATTTTAAATTTTTAAAAAGAAATGATACTGGTTTCAATCTAAATCGGAGGTGCCATGAAAGATAAAATAGCCCTTATTGCATTGGCTATTGCTTTGCTATACATCCTACCATTTTCAAGTATAGCTGGTATGAAAGCTGGGTATTATGTTTACCAGGCTCAGAGTTTAAATCAGTCTTTGGAGAATCCAAAAATTCAATTTTTTATTAATGCCGGGTATTATCAACCGAGTTTGAAACAATTGAACGATGCGGTAAAAAGCTTTAACCAAACAATGAGATTTACTGGCTATGCTGGCGAAGTAGATGAAAATTACCCATATAAAGTCGTCATCGGAGAATTTCCAGAAAATGGCTATGAAGGAAGTTTTGAAGAATTAAAAGGTGACCAGGTGCTCGGTGGCGGTTTGTCATATTTTTTCTCACCAAATTTAAAACTTTCACTCTCAATTTCCCAGTTTGAAACCAGAGCAGTTTCCAGGTTATCTTCCACATTCTGGGAAGAGCGATATTATCCTTATAAATCCACCTGGCGAACATCAGCATGGAGAATCGATCAATCCGTAACGATTCGTCCTCTACTTCTATCAGTATTGTACGATCTGCCAATTATTTCGGGAGACGGTTTTATTAAATTATATGGCGGTGGTGGATTAGGATTCTATTTTTCGACTCTTAAAAATACAATCCATGGAGATTATGGTGAGCCCGAACCAAATGTTACCACATATAACTATCAATTAACCAATAATTTTCAGGCAAACACAAATCCATTAGGATTTCATGCACTCGCAGGAATCAGTATGGGATGGAAAATTTTATCCCTGAATTTTGATGTCAGTTATCATTATGCGAACGGCAAAATTGATGAATGGAATGACTCCACCCGTATGCAATATTATGTTTATGGTATGGCAAAACAGATGATGGATTTTCTAAATGTAAAAGAAATTGATCTGGGGGGATTGTTGGTTCGCGGAGGGATTAGTTTTAATTTCTAAATAGAGGAGAATGTCGATGAAAAAGGTTGTCTGTATTCTAATCGCTATACTATTTATTTTGCCAGTTCAATTATTTGCAGGGACTACTGGAAAAATCACTGGCACGGTTAAGGATGCTGAATCAGGTCAGCCGTTACCTGGTGTAAATATTATAATTGAGGGAACGACAATTGGCGCTGCAACCGATTTGAATGGTAATTATATCATACTAAATATTCCACCCGGTATCTATACTGTCAAAGCATCCATGATGGGATATACGGCACAACGATATACAGAGGTTAAAATTTCGGTTGATTTAACAACCACGGTTAATTTTGACCTTCGATCAAAGGTGCTGGATGTAGGGGAAGAAGTTACTATTGTTGCAGAACGTCCTCTGATATTAAAAGATATCACTTCCAGCCGCGCTTTAGTAGCGACTGAACAAATCCAGGCAATGCCAGTTGAGAATTTTTACCAGGTGCTTGAGCTTCAGGCAGGTGTTGTTCAGGGTAGTGGCGGTGAAATTCATGTTCGAGGCGGACGTTCCAGTGAAATCCTTTACCTTGTCGATGGTATATCTGTAACCGATCCGTATTCATCCAGTATGGCAATTTCAGTAGAAAATAATGCGATTCAGGAATTGGAAATGGTTAGTGGTACTTTCAATGCCGAATATGGTCAGGCGATGTCCGGTATTGTGAATATGGTTACGAAAGAAGGTGGATCGAAATATACTGGAGAAATCAGGGGCTATATTGGAGATTATTTCAGTTCCCATAATGATCTTTTTTATAACATTGATGAAATTAATCCCTTAAACATAAAAGACTTACAGGGAAGTTTTAGCGGGCCGCTACCGTTCACAAATAACAAACTCACTTTCTTTACTTCCGGGCGATACTATGATACCAAGGGCTACTTAACAGGGATTCGAAGGTACAGTCCGGTTGATTCTAACAGCTATAATGGTGACGATCCTCAACAGTGGCTTATTCAAGAAACTGGTGATGGTGCGCTTGTGCCAATGACTGATTATATCAAAAGAAATATTCAGGCAAAAATTGCTTACAGTTTCACGCCCACTATGAAATTAACTTATAACATTTTTGCGGAGGAAAGTAATTCGAAATCTTATTCCCACAAATATTTGTATAATCCAGACGGTCGAGCAAAAAGTTATGGAACAGCCTATAATCATATTCTTAACTGGACTCATACCTTAAGTCCAAAAACTTTTTACTCGTTTAAAGCCTCATATTTTTATAACTATGGTAAATCTTATGCTTATGAAAATCCTTATGATGAACGATATATAAGCGATGATCGATTCGATCGTGCTGGTACCTATAATTATTACATGGGTGGAGTCAGCATGGGACATTATTATCGAAGCACGGACTCCAATAGTATTTTAGCTGAAATGACCAGCCAGGTGAACAAAACACACCAGATAAAGGGAGGAGCACAGTATCGCTGGAATAAACTTTTTCTTGATAGCTATACGATTCTTCTGGATAATACAACGAACTGGAAACCAGAGATACCAGACGTAACCAAATTACCGCATGACAAGTACACTAATTATCCTCGAGATTATTCAATTTATTTACAGGATAAAATCGAATTAATGGATATGATCGTGAATATTGGGATCAGGTTTGAATATTTTGATCCGAATCATCATATTTTAACTGATGAAAGAGATCCGAATTTATGGTTACCAAACAAATATACCATTTTAGATGCTGTAAGGGAGACAGATGCGAAGCGTGTAAAACTTCCGATTCGAATCGATCCCAATACCGGCGATAGAACCGTAATTGATCCCAATTCCGGCGATCCTCTTGGTTCTCAAGTTGATAATTTAAGAGTCACCGATGCAGTCTCCGGCGAACCGATCTACATTAACAATGCAGTTCTTGTCGATACATTAACCGGGGAGCCGATTGTTCGTGGCTCACTCGGCTGGTTTACTGATGCAAGTCCAAAATATCAAGTTAGTCCACGAATTGGAATTGCTTATCCCATAAGTGCAACAGGCGTGATCCATTTTTCCTATGGTCATTTCTTACAGGTTCCAGAATATTCATATCTCTTTACCAATCCCGAGTTTGAGGTAGTTGGTGGCGGCGCTGCCAATACAACGATGGGCAATGGAGATTTAGAACCACAAAAAACTGTGAGCTACGAAATCGGACTTCAACAACAACTCGCAGACGATATTGCTATAGATGTAACAGGATTCTATAAAGATATTCGAAACTGGCTGGGGACTGAGATTATTAAAACGTATAATGGAGATATGTATGCCCGTTATGTCAATCGAGATTATGGAAATGTAAGGGGCATTACATTTGCACTAAAGAAAAGATATTCAAATTATGTATCAGCAACATTCGATTACACGTATTCCGTTGCTGAGGGAAATGCGTCAGATCCGAATCAAACATATTATGATCAGCAATCCGGACGTGAACCTGAGAAACAACTGATTCCGCTAAACTGGGATCAACCTCATACTTTAAATTTATGGATTTCTATCTCTAAGCCGAAAAAATGGGGGATAAGTGTCATTGCCCAATATGGAAGTGGACTTCCATATACACCAGTGAGTCAGAATTTGCAGGGATTTCAGCAATTAGGTACAACATTCCAGAACAGCAATAGAAAACCAGCAAGGTTTAATGTCGATTTGAAATTGCATCGGGATATTTATTACAATAATATATTGTTTTCATTATTTATGAATGTTTATAACTTATTTGATATTAAAAATGAAGATTATGTGTTTTCAGATACCGGGAGGGCAACGTATTCTCTGACGCCAACTTATACAACCGACAGACCGGGTCCAAATTCGATTTCTGATTATTTTATTCGACCCGATTACTATTCCGCACCGAGAAGTGTTCGGTTAGGTGTGGCAGTTAATTTCTAATTATGAATGTCTACTCTTATAACCGATTCCATCATTAGAATACGTTCAAATCATTTTATAAAACAATAACTTAGGTAAGCGATGGAATCGGTAATCCACCTTTTTAGTGTGCACAAATGAAGTGATGAATATTTTAGTGGAGGAATTTTATAGATGATATGGGTTAAGAAATCAATGGGCTTGCTGTTGATCGGATTCATTCTATTTATGTATCCAATTGATAAACTCTGGTCTGGAGGGAGTAAGAAGGAAAATGCCAGTATTAAATTACGAAAAACGCTCGGTCGTGAACATCGAAAAGAAGGAATCCATGACGGAAACAACGTTTTAACAATATTCTTTAACTACGGTGATATTGGTAACTGGTGGGGGGATGCCGATCGATTGCAGACCGGTATCTATCCAAAAGGCTCTGGACACAGTTATTTTGCAGAATTTACACCGTTTGTTGGGGCTGAAGTAAGAGATAGGTACAATATCACTCGCCATATTTTCAGCGATGGTTTAGGAGATGTAGGTAGAGCCGATATGTCGCCACAGGGTTACCAATGGGGATTTGAACCGATTCCTGGCTATGCCGATGAAGACCAGGACTATATAGCGATGAGTGATGCCCGGGATGACGATGGCCCTGATAAGATTCCCAATTCCGGCGATGATGATGGCAAACCAGATAGTTGGCCCTGGGTCTGGCCCGATCGGCCAGACTGGATCGATCCACGGAGTGGAGTACCTTTCTGGAGTGGTCAATATGGTGCCTACTCACGGGCAGATCAGGAGTCTTATTTTCGCATGAACGATTACTTTAATGATGAGTTTCAATTCTGGCCCGATCCGGATGATTCATCTAAACGAGGTTTGGCTATTGAAGTTGAAGTTCGCGGTTATCAATGGGCCGATCCTGCTGCTGAGGATATCATCATTTTTACCTATTGGGTCAATAATACTGGAAAATATACCTACGAGCGGACCGTTTTTGGCATGTATGGCGATGCTGATGTGGGTGAACAACAAGATAATAGTGATGATCTATCAGAATTTAATAAGGACGATGATATTGTTTATCAATGGGATAGCAATCTGTGGAGTAATGCCGATGGAGGCTTCAAACCAGCCTATTTTGGATGGAAATTCTTAGAATCTCCTGGCGATCCATTGGATGGAGAAGACAACGATGGTGATGGATTACCAGGAGCAGATGGTAATCCCTGGGACGAAAGTCAGGAAGATAGGATTGATAATGATATGGACTGGGATCCCACCATTGATGACGTCGGGACAGACGGCAAAGGTCCGTCGCATCCAGAGTATCCAGGACCAGATCATGATGGAACAGAAGGCAATGGTGTGCCAGATCCTGGTGAGCCCAATTTTGAATACACAGACAATGATGAATCTGACCAGATCGGTTTGACCAGTTTTGCCAGTGTCGATTGGAAGTTGCAAACCATCTATCTTGCAGATGATGAACTCACCTGGCAACAGACTGTACCCGGTACTTTTACGAAACCCGAGCAACTGGTCGATATCGTGATGCATTATGGTTCTGCCTATTTCAAACTTCCTCCACGACCGGATCCCAATTCTCGACGAAAATTTGCTATAAGTATGGTCATGGGAATGGATCGTGATGACCTGATTCGAAATGCTAAAACCATGCAGCAGATTTATGATAAAGATTATAACTTTGCCCGCCCGCCTCTGAAACCGAATGTCAAGGCAGTTGCTGGTGATGGCAAAGTTACCCTGTATTGGGATAAATTTGCCGAACGCTCTCGCGATCCAATTTATGGCTATGACTTCGAAGGATATGTGATCTATCGTGCGACTGATCCTGGTTTTATTGAAAATAACATAATTACAGATACCTATGGTAATCCTTCCTTTAATAAACCTGTTGCCCAATTCGATCTGGTAGATGGTCTAAAAGGACCTCATCCCATCGGATTAGATGGTGTTCAATTCAATATGGGTAATGATGAAGGATTGCAGTATGTATTTGTCGATTCCGGACAGACGTGGGCTGGACCGATTGAAAATGGTCAGTTATATTTTTATGCAGTCTGTTCTTATGATAAAGGATATGATAAAGATTTTTACGAAAGAGGCCTATCAGAGATTGAGAATTTGCTACCTCATGCACCAGCGATATGTTCGAAACGAATTCAATTTGATGCGACCGGCGTGGTCACATTTCTTGATGTAAACACAGTCATGGTTACGCCAAATGCCCCGGCCGCGGGTTTCATTCAACCTCCCAATCTAAAAGTAGAAAATCAAATGGTAAGGCGTCTGAGCGGCACTGCAACAGGTGAAATTGTTGTTGAACCGATGGACCCGCTGCGAATCCCTGTTGATGGAAAGTATCAAATCACTTTTAATGATACGTCACACATCGAGCCACCAGACACAACATTTTATGTTATGGATCTTCGAGTTTACACGGATACGGTTGCTGTGGATACGAATTTTGTGCTGTTGAATCATAAGAATATCGTTCCTTCTTCACTTTCCGTTCTATCGCTTGATGATCCGTCGAAAATATTTCAAATCGATGTGGATTACGAAGTTGGATTTGAGCTGGGGAATATCCGGGCAATCAAAGGTGGAGGTTTACCTTACCAGGATGGCGATAACATTCATTATATGGCTGTCAGTTACCAATTCTATCCAATTGTAGATAGTCCGTATATAAATGGTGAGGGCGCCAATGAATTCTTTGATGGATTACGTTTGTTTGTTCACAATGATGAACTTGAAGTAAGCCGCCAACGCAGCCATTGGCTTGTGGGAGATTCTTTGCAGCATTACATGGCACAATATGGGCTTATTGGACCGGATGACCAGATTCCGGATCGAAATCAAAAAACACCAAATTTCCGATTTGAGGTACAGAGATACCCGGGTAATGGCATTAAAGTGCCGTATGATTTCCACATTGTGTTTTATGATTCGATCGTATCAAAATCAGCCAATAATAAGTATTGTAATTTTAGAATATTTAATATCACAACAGACGATACCGCAGATTTTGCGTTTTTCGATGTGAATAAGGACAGTTTGGTAAATGATCAGGATGTTATCTCCCCGACAACCCTGGTTAATAATCGAAAAACCCCAACCTGGCAGGTGAAATTTTGGCAACCCGAAGATATTATTATTACGCGGGACTCTTTGGATGCTGCCGGTGAGCCAGTCACTAAGGACGGGGACACTTTGCGAATTATTGTCGATACTGTCTTTGTTGAAAAAATTGCTCCGAAACCGGGTGATATTTTCTACATGGCTGTGGATAAACCATTTTCGAGCAATGATGTTTTTGAATTCAATACAAATTCTTATAATTTCTATTTGAGTAAAGAAGAGGTCGAGCATCGTTCTGAACTGGATGATGTTGCTGTCGTACCGAATCCGTATGTCGTAACAGCATCATGGGAACCCAAGCATTTCTACACCTCAGGACGCGGAATTAGAAAAATTGATTTTATTCACCTGCCACCCAGGTGCACCATCAAGATATTTACCCTCCGTGGTTATCTCGTGGATACCATTGAACATGATAGTTATGTAACAGATGGTTCAGAATCCTGGGATCTGGTATCCAAAGATGGGATGGAAATCGCGTATGGCGTTTATTTTTACCATGTCTCTACACCATCTGGCGATAAAAGGATTGGGAAATTTGCTGTAATTAAATAACGAGAAAAAATTCGAAGAACCTATTTGTGCAATAGTGTGAAACTTAGGATATTTTTAAGATAAATATCAAGGAGGTTGTACCTGATGAAAAAAATACTAACATTGATGATATTAAGTTATTTCTGTTTGGCAGAGGGCAATAGCGTAGAAGCCCAATATAATGAGAATGTATCCAAAGTTGGAACGACTGCGGCACCGTTCTTATCGATTGAGGTCGGAGCCAGAGCGATTGGAATGGGAGGCGCTTTTGTCGCTATTTCAGATGATATCACCAGCTTGTATTGGAATCCAGCAGGACTGGCACGGCTTCCTCACGGAGAGGCGATTTTCACCCATACAGATTGGATTTCTGATGTGAATTTTGATTTTGCTGGGATCGCTTTACCGTTGGGATCATTGGGTGCATTAGGTTTAAGTTTCAGTGCCTTATCTATGAATGAAATGAAAGTTAGAACGCTATTTTATCCGGAAGGGACTGGTGAAAAATTTGGTGCCAGTGATTTTGCCATTGGTATGTCCTATGCAAGAAATTTGACTGATCGATTTTCAATCGGGCTTTCCGGGAAATACATTCGCCAGGAACTCTGGCACATGAGTGCATCCAGTTTTGCACTTGACATAGGTACTCTGTTTATCACCCAGTTCAATGGAATGAAGATCGGAATGAGCATCACTAATTTTGGAAATAAAATGAAATTGGAGGGCAGCGATACACAGGTTCCAGTGGATGTGGATCCTAATAAATATGGTAATAATAATAAAATAGTGGCAAATATGAGAACCGATGCGTGGTCATTGCCTTTAATGTTTCGATTTGGCATTGCCATGGATGTCATCAAAACATATCATCAGCGATTGACTCTGGCAGTTGATGCCATGCATCCCAATGATAATTCCGAGTTTGTCAATCTTGGTATTGAATACGGACTAAATAATAATATCTTCCTCAGAGCAGGCTATAAAAATCTATTTATGATAGCTAGCGAAGAAGGATTAACAGCAGGAGTTGGTTTGGCTTATAAATTAATTGGTAACGTCAGGTTAAAATTTGACTATGCTTATGCAGATTTTGGGATTTTAGAATCGATTCAACGGTTGAGTTTTGCTTTGGAATTTTAATTGTAAGTTTCTTAACGATGAATTTTCTGCATAATTGGCAAAGAAATTTATCGGGAATTAGTAACCACTGAATCATAGGATTAATGGATTAATGGAGTTTAATCCAATTCTCCCTCACTCCAACGCTCCACTTCATGGTGTTTTTTAATCCTGGTTTGTACAGGTTGTGAATAAACGCTTTATTTAAATAATAATTCTGTTAACTAATTAGAGGAGGGTATCATGTTTAAAAATCAAATCTCGTTACTTGTTGTTATTATTATGTTGGTCGGGATTGTACCTGCAAAGGCGCAATGGGTTTGTTTGTATGCAACCTATGATGATGGTACCAATGGTACCGGTCATAACACTCCAGGTGTAGCTGTGCTGGAGGAGGACAAATTTGTTGCCATTGTAATGACAGAAGGAAGTACTGATCAAACTATCCCGAGTTTTTGGGACGTTCCCAGAAATTTCCTTATATCTTATGCCTATGCTGATTCTGCTGTCGGACGTCTGAATGATTATGGGTATGGTGGCGGTGCAACGAGTGGAATTTATGAAATCTGGGATGCCGAGTATAGCCTAAGAGGTGCCTGGCGCGCAGCTTTTGGTCCTGAAAATCGGCTTTATGTTGCCAATAATGATACCATCGATCATTCAATTTTAGTCTTTGATTGGGATGAATTTTTTGGATTAACTCCAAGTGCGTATCGAATGGGAACAGGAGATCAATATCTTTTCGATATTGATCTTGATGACGCTGGATATGTTTATGTATTATCCAACGGCGATACGTTAGAAACAACCGATGATATCCGAATTTACAAGCCAATCGGTGCTGAAGGTACAACATGGGATACGTCGCATGATGATGCTCCGATCATGACCATTGATGTTCCTGGAATGGGATTTTTTGGAGGAATTGCTGTGAGTAAAGATGGGACCCAGGTTTTCGTATCCAGTCGGGAAGAGCGGAAAGTCCAAAAATTTGTTGGTTCACCAACAACAGGTTATACGCTTGATCCGAAATTTAGTTTTCAACTCGCAGAAAATGATACATTGCCCAATGGCAATCCGCCCCATGCTTTAGCATTGGCGTTTTATGATGCCAATAACCTATTAGCATTAGCTGTGGATCGTTTTGTACCAGGGGCTGGAACAGCTAATGGTTACAACTATGGCAAGATTCATATCATCAATCCTTTCTCTGGCAGCGGTGTTGATACCATCGATGTTGCAATGTGGAATTTCATCCAATGTGATAGCAGCTATACCAACCGTGCGGGCGGCACTGTACCAGGCAATGCCTCAGCATACACTTCTACCTATGATGTAGATTGGGATGAAAACGGCAATCTATATAGTCAATCCCATTACGGCTGGACAATTGAGAAATGGCATAATGATAATCTACCCATTATTAGTGCTGTTGAAGATAGGGGTGAATCGAATATGGTCCCCAATGAATTCGAATTGGGACAAAATTATCCTAACCCATTCAATCCAACTACACATATTCAGTATGCTATTGCCAGAACCGCAGATGTGTCGTTATCAATTTTTGATCTGATGGGCAGGGAAATTAAAACGTTGGTCAGTGATAAAAAATCTCAGGGCAGTTATACAGCAATTTGGGATGGTACTGACAATACTGGACAAAAGGTTGCCAGTGGAATTTACTTCTATCGCCTGAAATCTGATGGGATTACCCTCACCAAACGAATGGTTTTATTACGATAGTTTTTTGATTATTAAATAGTGCCTTTCCGAAAAAGATTGCTATCTGTAACGCAAGCATCCGGCTTGCATTTAAAAATAAAAACTTACTAACAAGCTGGAAGCTTATGTTACATTATCGGACAGACACTAAGAATCAATATCACTTTGGTCTAATTATAGAAAAGCCCTGACCAGTAAACCTGGGAAGGGCTTTTTATTATCCAGCGAAAATGAAACAGTTGATGATAAACAGGAAAACACTAAACGGTTACAAAATAAAAGCTATTATTTCAAATTACCCCCATATTTCAATCCGATAACAAGGCTTCTCCCTGGCGAATAAACTCCTGATCCATGTTCTTTATAAGTTTCGTCACAAGCATTTTCAACTATAAAATTCAGCTTTAATCCTGGAACGATATTCCAGGAGCAGCGGAAATTCAATGTTTCCCAGCCAGGAGTACCGCCTTCAGGGATACGACTGTCGTCTTTGTCTCGAGTTGAGAGCCGATCCTGCCTGGTTGCTATACAAAAAAACGCTTCGAATGAAAGCTTTTTCATTGGAATAAATTCCATTGAAGTTCTTGTCATGAATGGAGGAATACGGCTCATCGGTTCATCAAAAGTGATATTTTGTCCGTAGGTCCAGAACGATGAAAACTGGAAAAGCCACCTTTGAGAAAGTTGAATTCTTCCCGAAATTTCCCAGCCAGTAATAAAGGCATTTGCAACATTCCTTTTTTGAAAAATATCGACTTCACCAGGATCGCGGATTCCGTTTCCGTTCTCATCATAATAGTCCAGACCATTGTAGTTACCACGGTATCGGTCAATTAAGTCAACAAGGCGGTTGTAAAAAATGAACATGGAACCTGAATATCTGGAATGATTTAATTTGATCCCAATTTCAAAGTTATGACTTTTTTCCGGAGACAAGCCAGGGCTTGGGGCATCCACCCCTGCATTGGAAACTTTTAGGACTACGGTATCATTGAAATTTGGTGCTCGAAAGCCCTTAGCATATCTTGCGATTAGATTCAACCAGATTTTTGGCTTGTAGCTTAAACCAATAATTCCAGTTAAATCGCCATAGTTATCTTCAAAATTTCCAAACGGCTCTTCCAGTTGAGATTTGAGATTCATCCTACTCAAACGAATTCCCAGGGTGAGATCAAATTTAAGATTAAAAATGATATTATCATTCAGGAATATACCAAAAGATTGGAAGGTTGAGCCATCTGGAAAATCGCCTCTCTGCTGTTCGATATTTTCCGCAGTCTCCCTTATCCGATGACTTTTTACTCGATCCCGGTATATCTCATAACCGTAGGTGAAAATGTGTCGATTTTGCCAGATAGAATTGATTTGTAAATAGGAACCGACAGTGGTCAGGTCATTTCGATTCTTTATCAGAGAATTGCTGTTCGTCTTTCGTTCAATTGTACCCTCTTGTTCAAATTGATAGGAGAGATTCCATTTTATTGAGTTAATCCAATTTGTATGAATTGGGCGAGAGTCTAGCGTAATCGCTGTAAGATAGCGGTTTTGTGGATCGTAAAGATAGGTCTCGTATTCGTCAGTAACATATTTATCATAGCGGGGAACTTCGTTTTGTTGCACGGTGAGAAAGTCCAGCACGATTTCAGTTTGCTGACTTAGCGGAACACCGAAGCGGAGATTTCCATTCCATTCATTATAACCAGTAGGTTGTTGAGAGCCAATATCCTTACCAGCGATCAGGTTATCTATTTTTTTGAAGCCGACCCCGCCGAATGCAGTTATGATTCCAAATCTATTTCGAAAGGAAGCATTGGCAATTTGGGAGTGGTCTGATGAACCATATCGTAATGATAAGGATGTATGAGATGCTCTTTCATTATTTTCCATTTGGTGGAATTCTGAAATCATGTTCACTACGCCTCCAATGGCGTCAGAACCGTACATTACTGAGCCAGGTCCCTTGGTTACCTCAATTCGGTCCAGAGTTTCTGCATTGATCGTATTCATGTATTGATTTGCTCCAAAGCGAAAAGTAGGTTTATTTAACCGTATGCCGTTGTATAAGAGTAGCACATCTTTGCCAATCAATCCACGAATGATCGGTGAACCGTGTCCAGCAGTTGTTTTTTGAACCAAAACCCCGGGA
The DNA here is from genome assembly GCA_001303955.1 of Bacteroides sp. SM23_62. Classification (GTDB taxonomy): domain Bacteria; phylum Bacteroidota; class Bacteroidia; order Bacteroidales; family SM23-62; genus SM23-62. The sequence goes on from LJUP01000101.1 coordinate 15,780, forward strand.
ACTTCTCGGATAGCATCCGCTGTAGTGGGAGAAGTCCTGATAGATATTTCTTCCCTATCTGCAATTGTAACATTATGATGACTTTTAAAAACGGTCTCAGCATGGCGACTAGCAGTAAAAATGACCTCGTTTAATTTAAGATACTTTGGAGTCAGGATGATATTCAAGTGTTTTGTTTCACCTGGAGATAATTTGAGAGAAATTCGTTTATCAAAATAACCGATGTGTTTGACCAAAAGAATAGTCGAACCTGACGGTCCCTTATCGATTGAAAAGTTGCCGTCCTGATCTGAAATCGTGCCAACATTAGTTCTTTCAAAATAGATATTTACATTTGAAATCGGATGTTGGGAAATTTCATCTACGACCGTACCAACAATTCGGATTGAACTTTTTGCAATCAATTTTAATGGAACAACAATTGCGATACTAAAAAAAAGCAGTTGACAGATTACAGTAAAATCGAAAATAGCATCTCTAATTTTTATGAGCTCTCTATTATTCATCACAAAATCCCTTTTTTTTATAGCGAAGTTACATGATTTCAAAGGCTTTAATTATTTTATAATCTTTTTAGCATCAATCACAAGTTTTGATCTGGATAGATCTAATATAATAGAAACTTACATAAAATCAAGAAAAAAGTAATTTTTCTGAACTTTTCTATAAAAAAAACTTGCATCATACTCTCTACATTTGTATCTTTATGTTGTATGTATCAGCGAAATTTTAAAAAATAGGCTTAATCAATTTAAGAAAAAA
>LJUP01000007.1 GCA_001303955.1 Bacteroides sp. SM23_62
TCTGTATCGGTAAATAATTAAAAATCTTTTTATAATGTCAATTAACTGCTATTAAGTATTGCAATGAGCTTATAATTGATATATAGTTTCTCCTTTCCGACCTTTTCACTCTGTAAGATTCCCACTAATTCCAAATCCCTCAAATAATTACCGGACGTTTTCAGGTTTCCAATGCCTGCCTTTACAAGATCATTCCTTTTGGTATATGGTAAACGAAACAAGATTTCCAACAAATCCTTTGAATAGACCTTTGGGATTTGTTGCTGTATTTCCGATCCCATGTCTAACATTAATTTGTCTATTTTTTCGATAGTCGCTTTACCTTGATGGGATGTTTTTTCAATCATGTCAAGAATATATTCTATCCATGAGTGCCAGTCTTGATTTTCTGACACCCCAAGCAAGCATTTATAATACTTGTCCTTTCTGGCCAAGATATATTTACTGAAATAGAGTACGGGCAAATCAAGTAATCCCTGAATAATCAGATAGAGTAGCATGATAATTCGCCCCGTTCGTCCATTGCCGTCAAAAAATGGATGAATTGCTTCAAACTGATAGTGGATCAATGCCAGTTTAATCAATGGATCAATGCCTTCGTCTTCATGAATGAAATGCTCCAGTTTAGCAAGCTTGTCACGGATTACCTTTTCCCCTTCAGGTGGAGTATAGTATATCTTTCCTGTTGCCGGATTCTTTAATTGTGTGCCCGGAGCATTTCTTATTCCTGCTGAATTTTTTTTTATAATCTGAACTATGTCAATAAAAAGATTTGTCGTTAATAATGGTTTCCTTTTTAGTGCATCTATGGCATACCATATAGCATCTTTATAATACATAGCTTCTTTTGTCGCCTGGTTTGTAATCTTTTTTTCTGCCACTGAAGCACGAAACAATTCATCCTGAGTAGTAATGATGTTTTCTATCGCTGTACTGGCCTGGGCTTCTTGCAGATTTATTGTATCTACAAATAGAATTGGATTGGGCAATCTGTTAAATGCGCCCTTAAGTTCAGACAAGGCTCTGCTTGCGGCAATAACTTTTTTCAATATTGCAGTCGTTTCAATATCAATTGCTGGTGGTAAATCCGGCAAATCATTGAATGGTTTTTCAGGATCTAACATTTTCAAGTGTGAAATTTACTTACATATTATGAACAAGAGTAAAAATACAAAAAAAACGCCCTCGTTCTACTTTTTAGAGTAATTATTACACTCATATTTTTGTGAATGGCTTATAAAACATCAAAATCATATCAATTTTTCACTTTCCAAATTCTGTATCGGTAAATAGTTGATCTGTTGGGTTTTTGCATATGATGCGAATGGGAATGAAATTGAGTATATCAGATATGATTGGGAATCAGATACCACTGAGGGGGTTAATGACTCGAGACAAGTTTATTATTGGTCTGCATTAAATACCTCGATCTCCAAAAATATTATCGATCCTAATTGTATTGTCTATCCCAAATCCCTTTGCAGATTATAAAACAATCAGACCATCAGATGTTATCCAGGTTTATACTATCGATCTGATTGACATATATGTAAGGATTGTAAGAACCATTGATAAGGTCAATAATAATTCTGTTACGATGCATAGAGATAATTTACCGAGTGGCATTTACTTTTCCAGAATAAATTCTGATGATACCTATATTAAGAAGTCCATTATCAGGTAATTAACACTCTCCTATCCTCTCTCTCATACCATCTGAAGACGAAACTGGTTGCCAGTCCGATAATGGCGAAAAGGGAGAGCACTAAAAACACATATTGATGACCTGGCTCCCCAGGATGCATATCGAGTAGATGGCCCATCCATGGACCCATAAAAATATCGGGCGTGAATCCAACAAATGATACTATCCCGACTGCTGTGCCAGTATATCCCAGGGGAATTTTTGCCTCTCTCATGATGGCAAAATAAATGGCCCGCACCCCGTATATACCAAGAGCTGTCAGGGTAAGATTGAGAAGTATTAATCCCAGGATCTGATCCAGCAGTCCCATACCAACCAGCAATCCGCATCCAGCTGTGATGCCAAAGCAAACAATGATCAGCTTTACCCGGTTAAACCTGTCAGCCAGGTAACCAGCCAGGATTGCCACGAAGGCGCGAAGCCATAAGGCAGCAGTGCCAATTCCCGCCGCATCAGCTTCGGAAAATCCCAGTACTTCCCTTGCATACAAAGAAAAATCATCAGTACTCTTGTAACCCACATAAGCACAAACGATGATGATTGCCAGCATCCAGACAGAAGGCAATCTTAATATTTTCACCACCCGCTGAAAACTTTCCCGTGCGTATTTACTTTCGAGATCCGGAGATGTTTTTGGTACCAGGTACCAAACCAAAAGGCCACTGATGAATGTCAGGCTGGAAAAAACCAGTATAACCATTTGAAATGGATGAATACCATTGGAGGCAGTAAATCCTGCTGAGGTATCCGTGCTGAAGCGTGAAAACAACACAAAGGCAACGGTCCCCGTTAACGCAGCTGTGCCTCCTCTCCCACCTTCCAGCCAGCCAAATGCCCTGCCCTGGAAATCGGATCCTCCCCATTCCCGGGTAGCCCTGATCAATGCTGCCCAAAACAAAAAGATAGAGGTAAATCCCCAGAAAGCATATATCACTTTCATGATCCCGGAAGATGGAAGCAGGAACATTATCATTCCCCCTATGGATGTCAGCCAGAGGGCAATGGCCATCAGGTTCCGGGCGGCAAACCGGTCTGCCAGTGTACCTCCGAAAATGTATGAAACAATCGCTACTATACCGTATATGGTGAAAAAGAATCCCAGTTCGGTATTTGTGATCCCAAACACCGCTAAAAGCGTAGGGCGGAAAACCCTTGCCATGACAAATGGAAGAATAAATATGGCTTCCCCGGCGATGATCAGGGAGACCAGTGTTGAGATTCTTTGGTGTTTTACTATCCTGTCCGGCAAGTCTGAAATAAAAATAAATTACAGTATCACTATACTTTGTGTATCAAAGAAACCAATTAAATTTGAACCACTGGTAACAAACACACACTATATGTTTCAAAAATGGATGATCGTATTAATCCTTTCAGCATTCCAATATAATGTAATGTCCCAGATTTTATCTGGAAACAACGAGGATTCCCTCCTGCTCAACTTTATTGAAAATAAAACCCACTACCACGATTCGGATCCTGTTCCTGCTTCAACAGATTTTGGTGAGAACAGGCAAACTTTTCCCTGGCTTTATCTTGATCAAAATCAATGGGAAAACTTATCCGCCTACCTGGATGATCCCTATTTCAAAGACATTCATGAACGTAATCTGCTGGCATTGGAAGAACTGAAGCAGGGTCAGCCGGATAGTCTGGATGCTGATCTACGATCCCTCATTGACAACAGGACGAATGTACGGGTATTGAAAAAATGGCTGGAACGGGGCACCGTGGCATGGTATATTACCGGGGAGCCAATGTATCTTGAAATAGCAAAGGCGGCATTGCTGGCATCCTGCAGATCCAACAACTGGAAGGTGGAACCACCTGGAAAATATCATATAAATTCAGCGGACCTGACTACCGGAGAACTCCTGTTTAACGTTTCATTCGGGTACGATGCGCTGTTCACCTACCTGGACGACCAGCTGAAACGTGAATGCATGAAAGCCCTCATCGAAAAGGGCCTGCGCGCCTATCTGGAAGGCTATATTCAAAGGGACTGGTGGGTGAACTGTGATTTTAACTGGAATTCGGCCTTGCATGGGAATGCAGGCCTTGCTGCCATGGTTATCCGGAATGCAAACCCTGAACTTTCTGATTTTGTGCTCAGACTGGCCACTGAGGGTCTGCCTTATATGATCGAATCCTTTTACCCCGGTGGCGGCTATATTGAAGGGGTCATGTACCAGGGAACCGCCATCGGCCACCTTACCGATTTTATCGTGCCTTATTACAAGCTCACAGGTGAGGATCTCGGCCTCCTGAAGAATGAGGATTTTCACCAAACCCTAACCTTCTGGATCCCCATGTTCGCCCCGGATGGGCGGGCTTATAATTTTTCGGACTGCCATGAGCAGGGGAGCCTGTATGGGATATCACAAGGATTCTGGTGGGCCCATCAGCTGAACCATCCAGAATGGGCGTGGGACCAGCAAAGAAGGGCCTCAAAAGGGATAGGAAGAGGGGGACTGTTCCATGATGTGGAAAGCTTCTGGTACAGGCAACCGCACCAGGAAAGCAGGCCGATGGAGATACCCCGTTTCTGGCATTTTCAAGGAATCGACTGGGCTGTCTGGCATGGGGAGAACAGCTGGCTGGCTTTCCGCGGTGGATTTAACGGGGGGAACCACGACAATGATGACCTGGGGAACCTGATCCTGGGTTACGGCACTGACAGGTTTTTGATCGATCCCGGCTACGGGGCCAACAAGGCCAGTGAACATAACTGTATCACCGTTCGGGGACATGAGCAATCGGACTGCGCCACAAGTTATATACGCCAGTCATTTGAACACAAGGACAGGTTTTACCTGCGCTGTGATATCCGGGAAGCATTCCCACACGCAGTTTCACATTACAACCGGCATCTGCTGATGATCGGTGACAATCACCTGCTGATGATCGATGATGTCGCAGGTGCAGAAGGAAGGCGGCTATGGGTCAACGGACATTTTCAGACAAGGTATCCTGTGGAGCGGATTAATGAAGGCTGGGAAATACATGGTGCAAACGACACATGCAGGATCCATCTGCTGTTTGATTTTGGACCGCTCAGTGAGGTAGCATGGAATTTCAGGGGACCGATAACCAAACTCGTTTACAAGGACCTGTCTGACCGGGTGCATGCGGTACAACCGGTCTTGTTCAGTTTCAAGGATGTTCCTTATTCTTTTAAGGCTACAGCAGGCGGATTCAGCCTGGAAATCGAAGGAAAAACGCATGAGTTCATATTTGAAAATAGTGAATTGGTTTATTTATCTCATGAGAAGGTTAGCATTCCCCGATAACTATTCAAAAATCATAATTCATTACAAAACTGAAATATGTATCATGAAAAATCACAAGCTGTCATTATACATGTTATTATTAGTGCTGGAACCTCTGATCCTGAATGCGCAGACCATCGAGGTCTCTGACAGTATTACCACAAACACCACCTGGAGTGCTGACACCGTGAAGGTGATTGATGATGTAATACTGGCTGAGGATGTCGTACTGTCCATTGATCCCGGAACCTACATTGAATTTCAGGGTCATTATCAATTGAAGGTATCAGGCATCATTCAAGCCGTCGGAACTGCAGATGAGAAGATCATATTTACCATTCATGATACTACAGGATTTTATGATCTGGATACTACTGCCGGAGGGTGGAACGGGATTCGTTTTAACGAAACACCATTTTCATCGATTGATACAAAATTCAGGCACTGTATTTTCGAGTATGGCAAGGCAACAGACGGAGATGAGGGAACTGAGGTGGAGGAAGATTATGGCGGAGCGATATATATACACGATACCTATGAAGAAGTTACGCTGGACAGTTGTATTATCCGCTACTGCAAGGCGCGATGGAATGGAGGGGCAATGTATCTCGGGGGCGCCTACAATACCCTGATCCAGCATTGCATCATCGCATACAATAGCAGTTACAACGGAGGGGCCATCTATACAACGCAGACATATGACCTGAAGATATTAAACTGTTATGTATTCAACAACACTGCGGAATACGGGGGAGCTTTCCGCTTGAGTACAAGCGATGGCCTCTTCGTAAATAATGTTGTCTCAAATAACGAGTCCCAATACTGGGGAGGAGCTTTGTATGCCTTACAGGGATGGAACATACGATTATTTAACAATACGGTTGTTAATAATAAAGGGAGACGAGGGGGAGGCTTCTATTCTTTCGGGAATCTGTACCCCCACCATCTGGTTAATAATATTTTCTGGGGAAATATTGCTGAGAGTGATTCACAGATATATAAGGATACCCAAACAATCAGGATTGAGTACTGCAATATAGAGGACGAATCTTACGGGGGTAATAACATAAACACCAATCCTCTATTCATTTCGACCACAGCAGGTGCCGGTAGTGATTATGATGGATCACAAGCCAATTGGTCTTTCAAATCCCTTTCTCCCTGTATCAATGCTGGAAAGCCAGATTTTACCCTGGACAGCCTGGGAGTCAGTGCGGATATTACCGGGAATTCCAGGATTTTGAATGATACCATTGATATTGGTGCTCATGAGGTTACTCCGTGGTATAACATGGCAATCCGGTTCAAAAAGGAAGGGGGGATCGTACAAATTCCCCATTCAGCGGAATTATCACCCGGTCAGATAACGGTTGAATGCTGGATAAATAAGGATTCGACACTGGGATACGAGTATAACCTGCTTGATAAAAGAGGCAGCTCAAGTGGTTATAACCTTCGCCTGGCCGGAGAACAGTTCCCTCTGAGTGTACATTTCATACTGGAGGGAAGCGGTACTGATGCGGCCGTGAGTTCTTCTGATTTATTTGATCAGGGTTACTGGAATCATGTGGCAGCCACCTACAATGGCAGCCTCCTGAGTTTATATGTGAATGGTCAGCTGGTTGACACCGCTGAAAAAATCCTTGATATATCACTCAGTGAAGCCCCCTTATTTGTCGGGGATTTCCTGGGCTACCCCGCTTCATCCCTTTACTTCGGAGGAGACATGGATGAGTTGAGGATCTGGAACTATGCACGTTCGGGAGAACAAATAACAGACAAAATGCATGACACTTTGCGTGGTGATGAACCCGGACTGGTAGGATATTGGCCATTTGATGAAATTGCCGGGGATACCGCTTTTGACCGGACAGGAAATGGCAATGATGGTGTACTCGGACCGGAAGCAGATTTTGTACCATCCACAGCACCGATCGGTTATATTCCGCCGAAGCCTCCAGTGGGATTACGAGTTTCCGGCAATGATCAATCCATTGACCTGACATGGAGAAATGAAGATGAAGGAGTAAGCAGGATTGAAATTTACCGTGGATCAACAAAGGATTTTGAATTAAATGCTTCCACACTGCTGGCAACGGTTTCAAAGCCGGATTCCACTTACGAAGACCCAGATGTAACGGAAGGGACATGGTATTATTATCGTTTGATCGCGGTTGATATTGAGCAACATCAAAGCACGCCGAGCCGGATGGCGGTCAGCCGCACCGTATCCACCGATGCTGAATTTACGACAGGTGTATACTATTATCCCTGGTACAAGGATGAACCCGCCAGGTGGAGGGATTATATTCGAAATTATACAATTCCCAGGCAGCCACCCATGCTTGGTCATTATGACAGTGAGGATTTTGAAGTCGTTCAACAACATCTGGACTGGATGGAGATTTATGGCATTGACTTTCTGGTAAGCAGCTGGGGAGGTGAAGAATTCATGGAGGATACAGTCCTGAAAGACTATATATTACCACGAATAACCAATTCACCGCTGAAATTCTCCGTCTATTATGAGAGTGCAAAATTGGCTGATGAGAATTGGAATATCATCATTGATGCTGAGAAAGAAGCGGAACTGCTGGATGACATCACCTACCTTGCCGATACTTATTTTGATCATCCCAATTATTTAAATGTCGGAAACAGACCTGTTCTGTTTATATACCTGTCGGGAATTTATGCAGGGGATTATGTGGATGCGTTTGCTAGAATTCGCAGTGCAATGATGGCCAAAGGCCATGATCTTTTCTTGGTTGGCGATGAAGGCTCATGGGGTGAATTTTCTGCAGAACATGCTCAATTCATCGATGCTATATCTCCGTATATAGTTCTGCCCAAAAGATCCCATGGAGACTTTGCCAATCATGGTGATTTCTTCGCCGACCTCACCATGCTGGCCCTCCAGATGGAAGAAATTACCCAGTCACAGGGCAAATTTGCCATACCAAATGTCAATCCCGGGTTTAATAGCAATGCCATCGGAAAAGGTATGGTATTCCCAAGACAAATTGCGCCCTGGGCTGAAATCACCTCATTCCTGGAGTCCTATATAAAGGTTTTGAGACCGTTTGTGGATCCTCAGCAACGAATGATCATGATCACCAGCTGGAACGAATGGTATGAGGATACACAAATTGAACCTACCGTCATTACACCCCCGACAAGTATCGATAATAGTGAATCTGGCAGCTATTATACGCAGGGTTTCATATATGAGGGTTATGGTTATCAATATTTGGAGGTGGTAGATGAATTATTATCCGACGGAGTATCAAATGTTAGCAATAAAAACGCCGGGATCGATAATAGTGACAAGACATTCAAGTTGTTTCCAAATCCCAGCAAGGGTTATCTGAATATATATGCGACTGCCAATCAAACCATTGCATCCTTTGAAATATACGATGTGACAGGCCATTTAATAATGTCACGCCATGTTCAGAAGAAGCAATTTACCATTCAAACCATGGGATTGCTGCCTGGTATTTATTTTATCAAAATCAACACGCCGGATAATTATGTCATTGAGAAAGTAATTATTGAATGACAGTATCAAATGACCGGCTGTTTATTCCGCCTGGTATACAACATCCCCGTTGAGAATCGTTTGCCTGATGTCCATTTCCTTATCCTGCATGGTAAACAGAATCAAATCGGCCCTTTTCCCTACCTGGATTTCCCCGACATGATCCAGGCCAATGAGCCGGGCAGGGTTGCGGCTTGCCATGTTGATGGCGCTTTCCAGGCTGCAGCCGGTAAATTGCATCATATTGCCAATACATTTGGATATGGGTGAGGCTGCCCCGGCCAGTACGTTTTCTGCCGGGAATTTCACTACATCCGGAGTTAATACCACGGTCCCCCCCCACCTGGTGTATTCCCCGGGAGGCAATCCTGCCAGGTCCACGGCATCTGAGACAAGTATGGTTAACTCATCCCCCTTCACTTTATAAAAAGTCCGGACCTCCTCTCTGTTGAGATGGAACCCATCGGTGATTATGCTCGCCGAGAGCCGGTCCTCTGCAAGCTGCGGCCAGATAGGATTATTATGCCGGTGGATCATATTGGCGCATCCGTTACCCAGGTGCGTCGATAAAGAGGCACCTGCATCCACTGCTGCCGTGATCTGTTCAGCCGTGCCATTGTGATGACCCAGTGAAACAACTATATCATTATCAGCACAATAACGTATTAACGGGATGGCTCCCTCAAATTCCGGTGCTACCGTTATCAGCCTGATCATGTTATCTGCCGCCTCCTGGTATTGCTTGAATTCCTGGAGATCCGGCAGGCGGATATACTTTTCCGGATGTGCTCCGCGGAACCCTTGTACTGGCGATATATAGGGACCTTCCAGGTGGAATCCCGGGACCGACATGCTGATCTTAGGATCAGCAAGGGCATTTGATAATGCCTTAAATGAGCTCATTAAATGCTCATGATCGTTTGTGGTTACTGTGGCAAGAATGGTGGTTACTCCGACTTCCCATAGTCCCTTGACTATCTTTTCAAGATCCTCAGCGGTCAGGTCAGGATCAGAGAAATCAATCCCGTTGTAACCATTGATCTGAATGTCTATCAGTCCGGGTGCAATAATCAACTGCTGACCAATACTGGATTTCTGCGTTTGTTTGATCCTTATGATTTTCCCGTCTGATATCTCGATTGATACCGGTTTTTTATTGGAATATAGGATACCTTCAACAATCATCGAATCCTTATCTGAGCTGCAGGCAGTAAAAATAAGAAAGCTCAGAGCAATAATTGGGAACAATAAGTATTTCATCATTGATATATTTAAAATTAGTTTGACATTCGCTGATCATCCTGTCTGGTATTATCAATTATCACTTTTCTTCTAATATCTCTCCATTCCTCTTCTGAAAAAGGTGGTGGGTCGAAGTCAGTTTTGGATTTTAATACGAGTGACAGAGCTTCTGTAGGGCATCCAGTGTCCTTTACAGACTGTAAGTCCGGATTTAAATTTAATGCCAGAGCTGCCTCTTCAGGTGTAAACAGCTTCGCCAGCAATCTAAGCTCAACCCCGCTCCCGGTTTTCGGAAATCCGTTTGGAATCTGATCCAGGCGTTTGGCAAGCTTTTGACAGGAATCCATATGGAGATTGGATTTAGGATTTGATCTGTAAAATTGCAGAAATAAATTTACACTTAAACTAAATCATTCAATAAATCCCGGAAAGCATATTTACGAATTTGACATCCTGAAGATAATGACTTACATTTACATCTGACTTTGCGCAGTATATTAAATTCAAGAAAGTTCAGGAAATCTTCCGTCCCATTTTCTGATTATATGCAACAATTTCGACCCGGCAAATATAATATGGAGGATTAATTATGGCAGAAAAAAACAATACCGGACTTTTAAAGACTGTTCTTATAATCTATGCCATTGTATGCCTTGTATATGGCCTGGGTTATTTGATCGTACCTGATTCCGTCGTAAAATTATCTGGCGGTGATCCAATTTTTCATGGATGGCTACGTTGGTCAGGAGGAATTCTTGTTGCGCTTGGTATTGGATCCATCCTTATATTTTCCAATCCCAAAGGACAGGGTATTTTTGTGACAACAATGGCTTTGGGATGTTTGTTGGCTGGAATTGGCCTTGTGATTGCCTGGATAACACTCCCAGAAGAATCTAGTGCATGGTTTACCATTTTGCCGACAATAGTGGTCCTGGCACTGGCATGTCTTCTGTGGTGGAGCCGGCAGCAAGCAAAGGATGTTTTGTACCCTAAAACAGAATAGTAATTTTTAATTCATTGCCGGTAAGGATAATCCACTGGCAAAACCGGGTCGAAATTGTTTTTAATTCATAATTCCTACCGCTACAACCGGATAACTCACTCCCATGATTTAGCACGAACATCACTTGTCAGATGATTTTAGAAAAATTTCAATGCAATGAATCAGCAGCATGCCACTGAGGCAATACCTTTTAAGGATATACTGGATAAATCATTGAGGATATTCTTTTCAGATGCCTTACGCGTGACCCTGAGAAACCCTCTTCAGGCGATTTACTTTTTTAAAACAGTAAGATGGCAGCGGAATTCAGCCCGTTTACGATCAGATTTTGAAAAGCAGGGGATCAAAGTGCCACCCATCATGATCTTCAGTATCACCAATCGCTGTAACCTGCATTGCAAGGGGTGCTATCACCATGCGCTGCAGCGAACTGGTAAACGGGAGATGAATGCAGATAAACTGAGGAATATTTTTTCCGAAGCCGGTAGTTTGGGTATATCCTTCTGTGTGCTTGCAGGAGGCGAACCCCTGGTCCGGAAAGAAATCCTGGATATCACCCGGGAATATCCGAAGATCCTGTTCCTGGTTTTTACCAATGGCATTTTAATCAACGATGAAGTTATCCAGAAACTGAAAGGCCGGCAAAATTTTATCCCGGTCATCAGTATGGAAGGGTACGAAAATGGAACAGATGGCAGAAGGGGCAAAGGCATTTACCAGCGCCTGCAGCGTATCATTGAGGAGTTGGGTAATAAGCACATGTTCTGGAGTGTTTCCTTAACCGTTACACGGTCGAATTTTAACGAAGTCACGGATAGAGGATTCATCAGATCCCTCATAAAAATGGGCTGTAAGCTTTTCTTCTTCCTTGAATATACACCCATAAATGAAGAGACCGGGGACTGGGTACTGACAGATGAACAGAGAAATCAGCTGATGGTCATCAGAAATGCATTGCGTTCTGAGTTCAGGGCCCTGTTCATTACCGTACCCGGAGATGAAGAGGAGATAGGAGGTTGTCTTTCAGCAGGAAAAGGATTCATCCACATAAATGCCGAGGGAGACGTCGAACCCTGTCCCTTTGCTCCTTATTCGGATGCAAACTTAATGGAAACATCTTTGAAGGAAGCGCTTCAATCAGAGTTTTTAAGGATGATCCGGGAAAGTGATGAACACCTGAATGAAACCGATGGTGGTTGTGCCCTGTGGATAAAGCGAGAATGGCTCAGGTCATTACACAGTGCACATACCGTATATTAAAAAATAGTACCCAGCCCGGAGGACGTGCTAATTGGCATCTACCAGGCTGCCCAGTCCGGTTACGGATTGCGTTATGCCCGGATGCCCTCTGTAATAAACACTTCCCACACCAGTAATGGTCACGACCAGGGTATTCTTCACATGCACCTCACAGTTACCTATACCAGTAGAGGTAATGGTGCAGGTACCGACCTCCAGATCAAAGGCCCTGACATTCCCGACCCCTGTCAGGATGATTGTCAGTTCCTCCTGGTAATCACCGGATAAGATATAGTCTCCCACCCCGGTCAGGGTGACACTGCTGATTTCAGGGATGGTGATATCAAACCTGATTTCTTCAGCATTTTCGATGCTTACATTTTTCTCCACCCCTATTTGCAATACATCATTTAGGACCCCAATCGTCATTACATCTATGATGTTTTGCTGGGCTTTCAATACCACCGATTGTGGATTTCCCAGCGTGACATATATATTGGCAACACCTGTATTCTCAATCTTGCTGAATTCATCCAGGGTCAGGGTTTTGGACACTATTGGTCCGGTACCAACCACTCTACGCTGGTTATTATCCAATGGATCATTGTCCTCACAACCCGTATGAATCATGAATAAAAGGCCTGCTAATAAAGGTAAAATGATGTTTTTCATCTGTTATATTATTTTATTATTACTCGATTACTATTGTGGAGCTTACAGTTGCCCTGCCATTTCCTACCTTGTCATAAATGGTAAGTTTGATCCTGTATTTGCCTGGTTCCAGGTCTTCGGTGGTCTCAAAGGTACCATAGGGGGTAGCAGCATAGCCACCTTCCAGCTTGATATGCCCGTTTTCCCCGAGCATTTCTTTGGCATCCAGGATAATGTTGTCATCCTGGTCAGTTACTTCGAGGTCCATCTCCAGCCAGTGTAATCCATCCTCACCTTCCTTGAATTTCCCAACATTGTACAATATGTAATGGACATCTTCTCCCCGCTTAAATGTTTTATCCTCCGCCGGGACGATCTGATTGTCCTCGTCAATCCTGGCCAGTTCGCTTTTCTCAATAGAAATACCCCTGGAAGTTGAAGTTTCAAATTGGCATCCTGTTAACAGTATCAATGCAGCAGCAGTGAGAAGGTATAATCTTTTCATAATGATTGTTTTATTGGGAATTTATTCTTTGTTGTTTGTTTTGATCATGGCCCTGGCCTTGTTTGCCTTCCGCAGAGATCCTGTCCATGTTGAGTCTATTTCAACTGCCTTCATGAACGATTCATAGGCTTTGCCGTATTCTTCAATGGCCATGTAATAATCCCCCTTTGAGTCATATGGATTGGGTTCCTCCGGTTTTAAGGCACGGTATTTATCCAGGGCTTCTGCTGCATCATCAAATTGTCCCATAGCCATGTATGTATATCCGAGCATATTAAAGACATTTGCAGGGTCTTCTTTGATTTCTGCTGCCTTCCAAAGGGTTTCGGCCTGTCCCTGGTGGTCTCCAATTATTTGCTGAAAAAAGGAAAGGTGGAAATATGCCTCGGAATCATTGGGATATAACTTTACCAGTTCCCTCCCGGTTTCTGTGACATCTGCTTTTTGATCCTCCAGGAGTTTTTGCAAGGCCTCTTTCAGCAGGTCTTCACCCCTGCTCAATTTAATTTCTGATTGAACAGCCCGTTCTGCATACTTTTTAAAAGCCTTTTTATCCTCAAAATACATATGATGGGTAGCAAGATCATAGGCGGCCATGAAGAAGTTGGGATCTTCTGCCAGTGCTCCTTCAAGAAGATCCACCGCCTGAGGGATGTAGACCTTTTCAAATAATGCATCGGCTCTATCATATAACAACCTTGCGCTTTCAGATTCAGTTGTGACTGGTATCTTTTCGTCCTTAACCGAGGGATTACATGCTACTACCCATAAAGCCAGGACGGTAAAAATCAGCATTTTAACAATTCCCTGGTTCTTCATTTTGAGGGTTCTCAGAGTTAAAAACAAAATAAGTTACTTTAATTTTCCACTCAATTCAAGCGATCACGTACTTATTTGTATATAAATAATGTCCAGTCCAATTGATGAAAATGAAGCAGTAGTCCGGATAAAACTCACTGAATTGGCCGGAGTTTCATTGTATCCAGCTGGGTTACCTGTCCCGCCATGACGGACACATCAGTAAGGGTAGTATCTCTGAATCCAATGGAAGATTCGAAATCAACATCATAAATGCCTTCCGTTAGGCCTCTGACCATGAATTCACCGGTAACGGTATCTGCACTGGTCCCTGCCGTATCTTCGGCACTGATCAAACTGATATCGGTCTTTGCTTCGGGAGGCCAGGAAACTCCTCTGAGTGTTCCCGTAACAGCCTTTGTAAATACCCGGATCACAGGCTTTAACTGGTGCCTTCCATTACCGGTGCGTACAATAGATTTTTCAGCTTCGAAGTCCAGTACGTAAGCATAGGATATACCCGGATGTATGTCTTCATGAACATTGAGCTTCAATCCGGATTGCTGAGCGCTTGGGGTTTTCATGTTGAAGATCAGGCCATCCCTCATGACCGTGTTGTTCTCACCCAGGACCAGCCTTATCTGGCTCAGGTAACCAGCAGGGATTTCATCCTCCACCAGCAGTGTATCCTTGCCGTTTACAAAATCGAGAATGTTGTATATGCCTGCATTGGTCGGCAGCTTGATCAAGGAATCATTGATTATGACTCTGACAGAAACAACATCAATATTTACCTCCTGATAGTCTCCGGGAGCATCTGTGAGGTAGATTTGAATACGGGCATGGTCCTGATTGTCATCCTCCGATCCGGTACAGGCGGTAATCAAACATAATGTTATGACTATAAAAATAGTTAATGCCCTCATATTCAAATGTTTTATTGATTTGTTGCCCAATATACGAAAATACTTTTAATCACTTAATCAATATTTCAGTTTTGACAGAAGCATGTTACATATCTCTTATTATATGTGACATATCTGTTAGACCCGAACCTGTTCCCCTTTGTACTTTTACATTATCATATACCACAAAAACCCAACAATGATAGTACAACCCAACCCTTCAGACGGAAATTTTAGTGTAAGCATTAAAAATCCGACATCAGGAAAGTTAAACCTGAGAGTATACAATTCATCCGGAATGCTGGTAAATTGTCGCTGTTGTTCCAACGGCTCCATTAACCATGAAGTTCGCTCGGAGATAGATCTTTCGTCCCAACCTAACGGTTTCTATATCTTAAAGGTGGTTGGAGAGAATTTTCTGAAATATCAAAAACTGGTACTTTCCAGATAGCATTAAGCCTGAACCATGAAAAAACTGGCTATCCCGGTCCTATTCCTGTTTTGTTTTTCATCATCGGTTTACACACTTGATGATGTTACATACCCCCGGAAACCGATATCAAAATCCGGATTTTTGAATTACCATGTTCCTTCAGAATACCCCACCATACAGTCTGCTGTGGATGCTGCATTTACCTCGGGCTTGAATAATATAACCATCATCGTTGAAGAGGGCGAATATCGTGAGACGGTCATTGCAACCGGACTCAAGAACCTGAAATTAATTGGCAGAAACGCAAGAATACTGCCACCTTCGGATTATGAATTCATCGATCCGCCGGAGGGTGATAGCTTCCCGGCTTCTTCTTTCAAACTGATAAATTGTGAAAATTTCAGGGTGGAGGGCTTTACCTTCATTGGAGACAATTTCGCAGATATCACCAGGCAGAGTTATCCAATGGGCAATTCAATACATTCATACAATTCTTCGGGTACAATTTCCAACAATATAATATTCAACTACTTTGACGGGATATGCTTCCAGGTAGATAATCTAAGATGGATGAAAGGGGTAATATCTGATAATTATATCCATAACTGCATTTGGAGCGGAATATTTGCCATCGGATCACACAACCTGCTAATTCAAAACAACAAGATTGCTTTCACCATCCCGAAAGTATTGAGTATTTCTGTAGGGATATGGACAGATGGAGGAATAGGGCTCATATCAGAGAACCATATAATAAATTACTGGGCTGTTGATTATTA
Source organism: Bacteroides sp. SM23_62 (assembly GCA_001303955.1). Lineage (GTDB taxonomy): Bacteria > Bacteroidota > Bacteroidia > Bacteroidales > SM23-62 > SM23-62. The sequence goes on from LJUP01000007.1 coordinate 16,071, forward strand.
TCCACAACAGAAAAAATTATCCTCATCAGATCTCTGGCCAATAAACCACCAGTTTACCCCACGAGAGAATTATCAGGTAACAGGCAATACCTTTGAGCAATCCGCTGCCGTTACCCAAATCAGTAACCTGCAAATGGCAGCTGATAGACCATATAGATTTCTCCGGAAAACACACAAGGTGTATAATCATTTTATCAATGTAAGTCAAGGCAATAATAATAAGGACCAGCCAGATATTGTCATGCTGCGGCCCGAATAACCGGAACTGCCAACTACTGCGGAGCAATCATCCATTTTATCACCATTTCAAAAGCCATCCAATCATGCTAGGATGGCTTATTGTTTTTTACAACATCTTGATTTAAACCCTATATATTTCATAACTTTATGGGACAACCATAAAAACCATCACCATGAGAACACACATAGCAAATCTGATTACTGCCTTTATTATTTGTCTCCTGTTTTGGGGATGCTCAAAGACAGATGATATTATCATTGGCATAAGCATGGGGCCAACCCATGAGAGATGGACAAAGGATATCAGTTACCTCACCCATCACCTTGAATCACAGAATGCCAAGGTGATTGTAAGGGAGGCCAACGGGAGCCAGGTTGAACAGGCCAGGCAGGCCAAGGAAATGATTGAAAAAGATAAACTGGATGTGCTCATCATCGTGCCGGTAAACAGCGATGCTGCGGGTAAGCTGGTGGATTATGCCAAGTCGAGGGATATCGATGTAATAGCCTACGACCGGATCATCAAAAATTGTGACCTGGACTGCTACCTGTCTTTTGACAATGTCAGGATAGGTGAGATGCAGGCTGAATATCTTACCAAAATCAAACCCAGGGGATCATATGCCCTCCTGGGAGGTGATCCGGGTGATAATAACTCATTGCTGCTGAGAATCGGCCAGATGAATATCCTTCAACCCTTAATTATCAGGGGGGATATCAAGATCGTTGTGGACGAAAATGTGGAGAAATGGGACGATGGGATTGCCTATCAGATCATGAAAGATTATCTGGCTGAGAATGATCCTCCGGATGCCATTATTGCCTCCAGTGACGGCCTGTCAAGGGGAGCATCAAAAGCCCTGCTGGAAGCCGGAGTGAAAAAAAATGTCCTTTTATCGGGACAGGATGCGGAAACAGATGCCTGCAAGAGGATCGTGGAAGGACATCAGACAATGACGGTATACAAGGTCATTGAATCATTGGCAGCATCAGCAGCCAATATGGCTATCCTGCTTGCCAATGATGAACCAATACCCAATACCCTCACTACCGTGAATAATGGTACGAAGATGGTTCCCGCAGTATTGGTATCCTCTATCATCCCCGTGGGAGAAGAGAACATCCGCATGACGGTCATCGCCGATGGTTTTATTGACGAAAAAGAGGTTTTCGGGAATTAGTGTCTGGATACGATGAGCAGGAATTTTCAGCCGAATCAGTATTTTCAGCCGGATTATTGCTCTTCTGCGGCAGCCTTGGCTTCTTCAAAAGATACCAGATCGATCCAGTGAAGCAAGACGATACGCCATTTACCTCCCTCCTTTTCAAGGAAACGTACTTCACAGGTCTTTGACTTTCCTTCTTCACCCTGGTAGGAATAGTCAGTGAACTGATTGTACACAGCCCATGCAGATTCAGGGTAAACCTTTATCTTCCAGTTTCCCCATTTCCGGTCAAGGATCTCATAATCCGACCAGTCAGCCTCTGCACTCATTTTGAAATAGGGTTCCAGTTTTTGGTCCCAGCCAACCCATACATTATGTCCACCGGCCCCTGTTGACATTCTGATGGTCGTTGAATCTCTGACAAAACTGGCGGCTACACTTGGGAAATCCTGGGCGGAGAAACTGTTTGTTTCATGCATGATTACCTCCTTAATGGCTTTTGCTTCAGCTTCATAATCAATGCCTGGCTGGCAGGAAGAAAACATCAGGTAAACACAGAATATTGAGATGAAAATCATGTTTTTCATAGTAATCGGGATTTCGGTTAGGTTAATAAAATTACAATTTTCAGTACAGTAAGTCAATTTATTTGGCAAACAAAAAACCAGGGAGGAGCAGATCTCAGATCTGCTCCTCCCTGGTTTCGAACCTGAATCGTCCTGTATCCTGCCTATGTTTTCTTATTAAGATATTCTTCTATCTTTTCCTCGTACTCCTCCTTCTTGATAACCAGCCGGAGTATTTCCTTATATATGGTTTTCAGGTCTTCCTTGGCTGAAATATACTCGTGTTCATTTTGAATCTTATCCGTCATGATCAAAGGGTTTTGCATTCTCATGGTTTGCGTTTTTCAAAGTTAATACATACATTGTTCCATATTTTATAATGGCTTGATAATTAAAATATTATGAACATAATAGAACCTTGGTAATCACATAAATATTGTCCGGAAATATGCAAGGCATGTACGGTTTCGTACACCATAAGGGCGGTTTTTATTTTTCGTTATTTTTATACCAAAATACTTCTCATGCGATCTATATTATTTTCCCTGGTCTTGATCCTTCTCAGCCACTTGGTTTTCAGTCAGCCAATCAGGATGATTAATAAAACGGATAGTACCAAAACCAAAACAATCAGGATAGACAAAAGGATAACCATCAAAACCTTCGATGGTGAAAAGTTCAAGGGAGAATGGCAGGTGCTTGATCAGGAGAAAATACTTGTGCAGGACCGGGAAGTTTTGAAGGACAATATCATGATGATCTCCGGCTTTGTACAGAGCAATTCAAGAGACCGGGCAGTGGGCATTGGACTGACAGTCGGCGCCGGGCTTGCATTCCCTGTAGCTGTTTATTACATTCTAGGTGGTATCGCCTGGGGATTTTCAAATGGCATCTTTGTCGGATCGACCCTGCTTGTTTTCGACCTGCTGCTTGCCTATGCCGGCACCACTATGATGGGCGTTATCCCGCGCAGGTTCAGCACCTTAAACTGGGAAATAGAATTGTTCCCGATCCAGCTTCCATTGCCAGTTGACTAAATGGGGATGTAAGCCTTGTATGCCATCGTGGACATAGAAACTACCGGAGGAAGCCCGAAGACCGAAAAAATTACGGAAATTGCGATTTATCATTTCAATGGCAATGAAGTCACAGATGAGTTTATATCCCTTGTCAATCCTGAAAAAAATATCCCTTACTATATCACTGCACTGACAGGTATCTCCAATGAAATGGTGGAAAATGCCCCCAAATTTTACGAGATTGCCAGAGATATCGTGAATTTTACCGAGGGAAGAATCCTTGTGGCACACAATGCCAGTTTCGATTATAAATTCATCAGATCAGAATTTAAAAGCCTGGGATATGAATTCAGGAGGGAAAATATGTGCACGCTCAGGCTCAGTCGTAAATTGCTCCCCGGACACCGTTCCTACAGCCTTGGGAACCTGTGCCGGGACCTGAATATTGTCATTAAGGGACGGCACAGGGCAGCCGGTGATGCCCTTGCCACGGTCAAACTACTGGATCTTTTACTGAACCGGTCCCGGGAAACCGGTCAGCAGGATATGCTGCAGGCATCCATTTCCAGTACCCTTAAGAACCTTCATCCCGATCTGGATAAAGACAACATTGATTCACTTCCTGAGGCGACCGGTGTGTACTATTTCCTGAATGACCAGCAACAGGTCATATACATTGGAAAAAGCAATAATATCCGGAAGCGGGTAATGAGCCATCTGAGTAATAATAGTTCCAGGCGGGCCATAGAGATGAAAGAAAACATTGCCGGGATCAATTTTGAGCTTACCGGTAGTGAATTGATCGCCCTGTTGATCGAATCGAGCGAGATCAAGAAACATGCCCCAAGGTACAACAGGGCACAGAAACGCAAAACCATGCATTATGGTTTGTACAGCCAGAAGGACGAACAGGGATATTACCGCCTGGAAATTGACCGTACTGTCAACAGGATTAACCAGGTGCCCGAGACCTGTTTCCAGAATAAAGCGGAAGCGAAAAGCATCCTGACAAAATTGATAGAACGACACTGGCTCTGCCAGAAACTATGCGGAATGTACGATACGGATGGCAGCTGTTTCCATTATGAGATCAGGCAATGCAACGGCGCCTGTATCGGGAAGGAAGCGCCGGATATTTATAATCAACGGGTGATGCGGGCCCTTTCGGCTTTTTACCATAAACATAAGAACCTCCTGATCATTGACAGGGGGCGTGAGGAAAGTGAACGGTCAGTGGTCCAGCTCGAAAACGGGAAATATATTGGCTTTGGTTTCCTGAACACCGAGGAATCATACCTCCAGCTGGAAGACATCGTCAACTGTATCAGGATATATGAGGATAACCGTGACATCCAGCAGATCATTAAGACCTACCTGAACAAACATGATGTGGAGAAAATAGTAAGGTATTAGATAAGGTAACTATCCAGCTTCCTGATCAGCTGCTTGACATTATCCCGGGTTTCTTCATCAAAGTCCTCGAACCTCACACCGGTATCCTGTACATGCAAAATGAAATCTGAAGCCAGTTTGGCCCTGGATATATCATTCATCTCGATGTATTCAGAGTTCTTTTCCGTGATGCCCACCCGCTGATGCAGCACAAAATTCTTAAAATCAATGGTTGAAAAAAGATCTTCCACACTTCCCAGGTTATCTAGGCGCAGGAGTTTTTTCGAGGCAATGGCATCATTGTTCAGATAAATATTACTTCTCAATTCCTGGTAAACCCGGTTACCCTCAGGATCATCATCCAGCAGAACGATGAAATCCAGTCTCCATCCCATCAACAGGTTTACCAGCATAGGCACGTTAATGACATCGGTGGAAGGAAGGAAATACAATTCTTTGGGATAGCCCGCAAGGTCAAAGATGGTACTCAAAAAATAGTAGGTCGGCGTATCTTCAACGATAATATTGTTTTTCTTTTTTACAAACTGGTGATCACTCATTTTAGTCCCCATCAAGGTATAGATTGGTGACAGGGTATCGGTGGAGGCGTCATTTAATGATTTTGGACTGAAAATAACGGTTTCACTGCGCATATCATCTTCTATGGCACGCTGGACGGCCAGCAGACGATATAATTTGTTCAGATTGATCAGGTGTGGTGAATGGGTGGAGTAAATGATCTGGATGTCTTCCTTAATATCTTCAAATACCTTCAATACATCTTCCTGGGCACGGGCATGCAGGCTGAGTCCCGGTTCATCGATCAGGAAAATCCTGGAACGTTCCTTGTTTTCGATGGCATTGGCCTTCAATTCAAGGTAAAATGACAGGAACCATCTTACACCACGACTCCGTTGTTTCGGGTACAGTCTCTCCTGGTCATCCTTGATCCAGAATTCCAGGTAAGGCTTACCCATTTTATCCGGATGACTGTCGTCGTAATGCTCGAGTTCAAAATGGATCTTGATCTTATTCGTTTTTCCCAGGCTCTGTCTCCAGTAATCCTGGAAATTCAGGGTAATTTCGTTGTTTAATTTTTCAATTTTGTGTTTGAGTATCCGGCTGTTCCTCTCCTCGAAAAAAGTAGCTTTGAGTCCCGATACAACCAAAAAATTCCTTGCTGCCTTATATCCTTCCACGGAAGCATTCAGAGAAAATACATCCTCGAGGTCTATCCTGTTGGGCAATAAGCTGCTGAAATCCTCAAATAATTCAAATACAGGTATATGGGAAAAGGCAATATCTGCCAGTTCAGATTCGCTGTAGAAGCCATTGTTCCTGTTCCTCTCTTTTTCAGCCAGATCTTCAGCATCTGATGGATCTGCTCCTTTCAGGATCCTGGATGTTACAGCCAGGCTGAATTCCGCCTTTTCAGATGATTTTTCAAGCTTCAGGTCATTTTCCAGGTGTTTTGAATTTAGCATATCCAGCTTGCTCTGCATCCCCTTCATCTCTTTCTCGGTCTCCAGGTTTTCCACATAACCTTGTAAGTCAATCAGCTCCCTGTATGAATCTTCCCAACGGAGTTTGGCCTCACTCAACTGATTCTGGGCTTCCAGACACAGCTGTGCATACCTTGATCGGTGCGACAATTCCTCAGCTTTTGCTGCCTTGGTTTCAACCGTTGCGGTCTTCTTCTCCAGGCGTTTATTTAATCGCTCCGTTTCAAGTACAAGCTTATGCACCTGGTTCTGAGTGTCCTGGTCAGGTTTTCTGTCGAGTATTTTTTTACTCCGGATTAATTGCGGGGTCAGCATATTCAGTTCTTTCTCAATATCTTCCCTCTCCACTTGTATCTGCTCCAGTTCTTCTTCTGCCCTCCTGGCATCCTTAATAATCCTGTGAAGTTCCTCCAGGGTTCTCTCCCTGAATTCCTTCATTTGCTCTTCCAGTTCTGTATAATACCTGCATACTGCTTCATCCCCAAAGCTGAGGTAACTGGATTTATCAGCGTTCCATGAACGTGTCAGGGTGATCTGCTCCCTGCTGTTGACAATCGCCAGGATCTTTTCCGGTACCTTCTTATCTGGAAATATTTTTTTTATTTCTGAGGAACTGATACTGAATGAGCATGAAACCTCGGGAAGGCTAAGATCGCTTCGCAGGATATCGTCAGAGATATTCCCTGAGTAAAAGCTGTTGAGGGCCTCAAGAATAGAGGTCTTACCGGATTCGTTCTGGCCAATTAATCCGGTTATATTATCGGATGCCAGATCCTGCCAGCCAGTATTGATAATTGACCTGTAATTCTTGATCTTGAATTGTTTAAACCACATATGACATCAGATTTTAATGCCTATGATCAGTACGTCATCTACCTGCTCAAGGTTACCTTTCCACTGGATGAAGTTGCGTTCCAGTTCACGCTTTTGCGATTCCAGAGGTTTGTTAGCATTTTTAGCCAGTAATTCTTGCATGTTCTTGTACCGGAATTTTTTCTCCTCCGGTCCGCCAAACTGGTCCGGATAACCATCAGAAAAGATATATATGAGATCACCCATTTCCAGTTTGATATCATGATTGGTGAATGACTTTTCAACAACAGCATTGATACCGATGGGCATCTTATCCCCGCGGGTCTCCGTCAGGCATCCGTTCCGGATTATGTACAGTGGATTGAAGGCACCCGAATACTCCATTTTCATTGCATCGAGATCTATCACACAAAGAGCGATATCCATCCCGTCCTTATGTTCACTGTTATCCCCTGTCTGGTGCAGGGCTTTCATTACATTTTCCCTCAGGCGATTGAGTATTGAATTGGCACGGGGGATCCGCCTGCTGACAATTTCATTCAGAAATGAGATGCCCAGAATACTCATAAAGGCACCAGGAACCCCATGACCTGTACAGTCGGCAGCGGCCACAGCAATCCTGTTATCTTTCCTGTTGTACCAGTAAAAATCCCCGCTTACGATATCCCGCGGCTTAAAAAGGACAAAACTTGACGGAAAGATTTTTTTGAAATATCTGAGATCAGGCAGTAATGCGGCCTGTATGGAACTTGCATAGGACAGGCTACCTTCAAGCTCCTTCTGCTGCTGCTCGATCTTGTTTTTTTGTTCACTGATCTTGGCGATCAGATCCCTTTCCAGGGCAACCTCTTTATAATGATCCATACCTAACTTCAATACTGCTATTCGATTGGATAATATAAATGTTATACGGATTCATACCGGCAATGTTCCAGGCATTAAAGCGGAATCCATGAACCGTTGAAGTTTTTATTTAAACGACTGTTTTTCTTACACTTATTATAAAATTTCAAATTTTGGCAGAGATTTTGCTTTTACTTAATCAAACGGACCTCATTTAAAACGTAAGAGTCATGAAAAAGATTATTATTATAACAGCAATATCACTCATCGCGATCTCTGCTCATGCCCAGAGAACCTCACGGGAGCGAAGCAGGCATGAACCGGTGAAACAGAAGAGTGAAACGGCCGTAAGACGGTCGGCTGAACAGAAAAAAAGCAGCAGAGGCCTGTATGCCGCCAGGACCAAACAGGTCACTTCGCGCGATATTTCCCATGCAAACAGGACCCGGACGAGCACTGCAAAAAACTTTTCTCCTGAGCGTTCCGGGACAGGCAGAACATATTATGATAAACCCGGCAAGGGCAATAATAAACCTGGTAACCAGGGCCGGGGAAATGCAAATAACGGCAGGTGGAATGACGGTCAAAAGCCAAGCCAGAACAGGGGCACCATCCATCCCTATAACGGATATAAATCGCCTCAGCGTGATGGCAACAATGGAAGAGACCCCAAAAATACACCGGCCCGGAACTATGGCAACAAGAGCAAGTATAATAGTCACAGGTCCCCAGTGGAAACGGGTACTGTCCGCAGTAACAATAGAAGCAGGACGCATCATGCCTCCAGCAACCATACGACCCAGCGAAAACATTATACAACTCCAAACCGGAGAGCAGTTCGTACGAATCATGTCAAAGGTTATCATTACAATCCTGTAAGGTACCGTACGGTCAACTATCATTACCGGGTACCGAAAAGGATCCATGTTACCTGGACCCACAGTATGTACCATGATTACCGGATCATGTATCCTGAATTCGGGTACTGGTATTATCCCATTGGATACCGGATTGTTACGATCCCTTCCTACCATGCCTATTACCACATTGGGGAGGTAAGGAATATATACGGCAGGGTCCATGAAGTTTATTATTCCTGGACTACTGATGAGTATCACCTGTATTTCGGCGGTAATTACCCATACCATGATTTCACCGTGATCATCTCAGGCAGACATGCGAGAAATTTCTCCATGCACCCTGAATTGTATTTCGAAGGAAGATATATGTGGGTAACCGGTTTGCTGAGTACATTCGAGGGAAGGCCTGAACTGATCGTGAAAAGAAGAAGCCAGATACACCTGTATTGATTACCAGACAATGAGATATAATTAGGTTTGAATTTAAAAAGGGTTGCCTCAAAAAGGCAGCCCTTTCTTGATATTAATTAATGGCAGAGTAATTTAAATCCACTAACTTGTAGAAGCCAAATAAATCAAAAAATGAAAACCATGAAAAAAACGCTGTGTTTACTGTTTTGTTCTTTTATTGTTCTATCGCTGGCTTCATCCAGGGTCTTTTCCCAGGAATGGACAAGTGAACAGGAAGAAGTCTGGTCAGTTGTTGAAAAAAGCTGGTCTGACTGGCAATCAGGAAATGCGACAGATGTAATGGCCTCGATCCATGAAAGTTACCAGGGATGGAGTGTCGATCAGCCGCTTCCCCTGGGGAAAAAGCAGGTTTCGGCAATGTACGAATGGATGGCCGCCAACTCAAAGATTCAGTACTTTATGCTGAATCCGGCACGTATCGTGGTCGAAAACGATGTTGCTGTAGTACATTATTATTTCGTCTTTTCAAGCGAGTATACCGAAGACGATGAAACCGAGCAGGAAACCTTATCAGGTAAGAACACCGAAACCTATATCAAGGAAGGCGGAAGCTGGTTGCTGCTTGGTGATATGACCATATACGAGGAAGAGGAAGATGATGACGATAATGACGATTGATTTACATTAATCACTTTTGCAGGAACCGGGCCGCTTCCTTATCTACATACCATACTAATTCTCCATGCACAGGTTTGATATGGGCTGCCGGAAAATTTTCCCTGTCAATGCCATCACCAAGTATACTGACCAGTACTGATGCTTTGTTTTCACCTGTGATCATGAAGAAGACCTTGTCTGCATGGTTGATCACCGGGCCGGTCAGGGTGATCCTTTGCTGACCTGTTTCAGGATGCCTGGCCACCTCACAGAGCCGCCCGGAATGCATTAATTGCATTTGGTCGGGGAATATGGAAGCTGTGTGTCCATCGGTTCCCATGCCCAGCAGGACCAGATCAAAGCAGGGCAGACCCTCCCGGACGGGCAATTGTGACCGCAGTAATGCTTCATACCTGTCTGCTTCTGCACGGGGTTCTTCCTCTCCCATCATCCTGTAAACATTGGCATAGCTAAATGAAAAATGTTTAAAGAGGGTTTCATCGGTCATCCGGTAGTTGCTTTCATGATGTTCCGGGGGCACACATCTTTCATCAACCCAGAAAAAGTTTACCTGTTCCAGCCATCCGGGAATTTCAGTAACAGATGCCATTTTCTCAAATAACACACGTGGAGTGGAGCCGCCTGAAAGAGCGATATTAAACCGGTGACCTTCCTGGACAGAGGCCATGACCAGACCGATCACTTTTTCAGCCAGAGAACAGGCCAGTTCATCTATTGACTTGAACGCATGTATCACAATTCGCAGTAGATGCCGTCATTGGCAAGGTTTTTACACGGATAGCGCCAGGTCATTCCTTTTTCCTCGATCAGGCCATCTGCTTCCTGGGGTCCCCAGGTACCTGCCGGATATCCATACAGGGCATGATCAGGATGGTTCTCCCAGTATTCCAGGATGGGTTCCACAAAGCCCCAGGCACAATCCACTGCATCTCCCCTGGCATATAATGTCGAATCACCCAGCATGCAATCATGCAACAGCCTCTCATAAGCCGAGGGCAGGTAGACTTCTGACAGGTCGGAGTAATGAAAATCCATGTTCACAGTCTGGACTTTGTATCCGGCGCCTGGGACCTTCATACTATATTTTATCAGCAGGCCCTCATCCGGTTGTATCCTGATAATCAGTTGATTCGTACTTAGTTCATCCATCTGCTGTCCGGAGAAAATGTGATGCGGGGTGGGCTGGAAGTGGACCACAATCTCAGTTACCCTGGTGGGCAGGCGTTTTCCTGTCCGGACATAGAACGGGACGTCCTTCCAACGCCAGTTGTCAATGTAAAACTTTATTCCAATATATGTCTCGGTGCGGCTCTCCGGATCTACCCCTGTCTCCTCCCTGTAGCTCTTGGCTGATTCTCCCCTGATTACGGATTCCGTATATTGTCCCCTGATCACATTGCTGGACATGTCTTCCTCGCTCAGGGGACGCAGTGATTCCAGCACCTTTACGATCTCATTGCGGATGGAACTGGAATCCGCCCATACCGGCGGTTCCATGGCAACCAGGGCAACCAGCTGTAACATATGGTTCTGGAACATATCACGCAATGCTCCTGATCCCTCATAGTAACCACCCCGGTCCCCGACCCCGATGCTTTCAGAAGCGGTGATTTCAACATGGTGTATATAATTCCTGTTCCACAGGGGTTCAAAGATGGCATTCGAGAACCTCGTTACCATGATATTCTGAACGGTTTCCTTCCCCAGGTAATGATCGATCCGGTAGATCTGTTCTTCATCAAAAACCTCCCTGAACTGCTGGTTCAGTTCCCTGCTGGATGCAAGGTCATAGCCGAATGGTTTTTCCACAATGATCCTGCGCCAGCCGGTTTTATTCCTGGCCAGTCCCTGGCCAGCCAGGCTGTGTGCCACTTTTGCATACAGACTCGGGGGGGTTGCCAGATAGAATATATGGTTGTCCCCTGTATTCAGTAACTGCTCCAGTACATCCAGTTTGTCTTTCAGCCTGGCGTATTCGGCGGGATCTGCTGTATCAATGGATACATAATACAGGCAATCAAGGAATGTCTCTACCCTGGCTGGATCTGCAACATCTCCTGAAAACGTTTCCAGGGCTTCCTGCATATGATCCCGGAATGATTCGTCGGAAAACACCTTCCTGCCTGTACCAAGCAGGGCGAATTGTTCTGGAAGCAGATCCTGGAGGTAGAGATGGTAGATCGATGGGATCAGTTTCCGTCGCGCAAGATCTCCTGACGCCCCAAAAATCGTCAGGATATGTGGGTCTGGTTTTTGCATACCCAAAAATAAGCCAATAATCCCAGATAGCCTATCCTGCAAAGTTAAAGGAATGCTAATTACAGTGCTTCAAGAACCCTGTTCACTTTCTCTGTAATGGCCTGGCTGATCTCCTCCATTTCTCCCCTCATGAGACTGGACATGGTTTCATGCGGATTCATGGCCAGGACCTCTGTTCCGCCTTCCACTGCCTGAACAACAAAGTTGCAAGGGAGGAGGGTTCCGATCTTGTCATCAAGGGTCAGGGCCTGGTGAGCATATTCCGGATTGCATGCTCCCAGGATCAGGTAAGGCCTGAAATCAACATCAAGTTTCTTTTTGAGGGTTTCCCGGACATCGATCTGGGTGATGACACCAAATCCTTCCTTCTGCAGCTCCTCAACAACTTTGGCTACTGCCTCCGTAAATTCCAGGCTGATCTTTTTTGCTAAATAGTATGCCATATCAACTGAATTATCTATCTATGTCGATATAAAGATACACAATTTCCGGATATTATGGTTTTCCACCATTGACAATATCCGCTGTTGCAATGGTACTGCTGTAGTTTACTGAATATGCCGTAAAGAATCCAATGGCGTCATTATCGAAATTGGTACGGATATTGGCCGGCGGACCGCTGAAAAGGGGTGTCTGAGGGAAGACCTGGCTTTGTGCCTCGATCACATAATTGTAATATTCTTCCGTAATGCCATTGATCTCAAAGGTGATGGTATCCCCAACTTCGACTACCTCTTCGGGCTTATCGGTACTCAGGAACTGTGAAGGGATCCCATAGGTATAATTCCCATTGAAGAATTCGTCATTCTGTACGATCAGTTCATAAAGGGTATCGGTGACCAGCACTCCGTTCTTCCATACCTTGAAAGCATACCAGTCCGGATCGGGAGAGTCCCATGCCCATACCCTTACCTGGTATCCGCTGACAAAAGTATCGAACCATTCTATTTGAATTGAATCAATCGTGTTCACAGGCCTCATCGCAGATGCGGCTGTATATTCTTCCCCCATTCCATCCTTGTCGATATCCACATTCCTGATTCTCAGCGTGTAGGTTCTGCCTGGTATCCCGTGGTAATCCGGGCTCGTGAGATACCATCCGGGCAGGGTATCAGATTCCGTAAGCATGTGTACACTTTCCCCGTCATCAATGGCTACCTCAGCACCTGTAACAGCCGGTGCAGCCTGGTTATGGAAATAATCGCTGGTCTCACTGAGCCTGATCCAGTGTGCGGCGGTGTCGCTGGTTACATAACCCTCAACAACCAGCCTTGTATAGGTTGAATCCAGTTCTATATCAATTCTTTCCGTACAATTCCAGAGGGACAAAGAAATGGCGAGTATGATGATGCTTGTTTTTATGGTTGTTATGGAGTTCATATTCCTTTGTATTAGAAGTGAAAATTCCAGGTCAGTGCCGGTATGACCGGGAAAAGATAGGTCATCTCTGCATGGGTGATATTCGGATTTTCTTCATCCTGGATAAAATTAATGGCCCAGGCATTTTTTCTGCCATATGCATTGTAGACCGACAGGTTCAGGTCCCAGTGCCACTTGCGGTCCGGTTTTGGTTTTGACCCGAATGAAACAGACATGTCCAGGCGGTGGTAGTCAGGCATCCGGTATGCATTCCTGTTGGAATAAACCGGGGCTATATTCCCCATGTATTCGAACCTGCCCGTTGGAAAGGTTACTGGTAACCCGGTGCTGTAGACCCAGTTGGCCGAGACCCATAACCTTGCGGAAATTTCATAATTTCCGACAATGGCAATATCATGGGGTTTGTCATAGGGGGCCGCATAGGGATTGCCGTCATTGATCTCCGGCACCTCCCTGGTGGTTTTCGAATAAGTATAGCTGATCCATCCGTTCAGCCTGCCCTCATTTTTGCGCAAAAGGAATTCAAGGCCATATGAGGTCGCCTCACCGATCCTGATCTCACCCTCCATATAGCGGTTCAGTAACAGGTTGGCGTGATCCTTGAAATCGATGGCATTCCTCATTTGCTTGTAATATGCCTCAACAGAAACTTCCAGCCGGTTGTCGAGCAGGTTCCTGAAATAACCGATGGCGACCTGGTCAGAGACCTGCGGATTCACGTTCGGTGTGGAAGGGAACCATACATCCAGTGGAGTCCCGGCCGTTGAGTTCTGGGCAAGGTGCACATACTGCCGGGTCCGTGAATAACTGGATTTAATCGATGAAACATCATTGATCATGAAAGAAACAGCTGCCCTGGGTTCCAGTCCCAAAAAATGATGATAAACATCCCCCCTGCCGTATACAGTTGAATCTCTGGCATTATAATGCTCATCGTAGTTGTAGATGGTACCTGGACCAACATTATGGAAACTGCTGAATCTCAATCCATAACGCAAGTTCCATCGTTCTCCAAAGGATTGTTCGGCAGAGACATACACCCCATTTTCCAGGGCATAATTGGTTGGCAGGATAAATTCCGTAAAAAGGCTCTGCTCCCCCGTACCATATGCACTGCCAGGTTCAAAATCATGGAATGTGCTGATCAATCCGAATCTCAGGGTATGCTCGGGTGTAATGTAAAAATTCAGATCGCCCTTGGCGCTGTAATCTTTCATTTTAGAACGCCACACAAAGGAATTTGCATCCCCGTCAGGTGTTCCTAGTTCATAGTCATAGCGGGTGTGGATCAGCGTGAAATTGCTGAAAATCCTGGAGGAGAAAAGATGGTTCCACCGCAGTGTATAGGTCTGGTTGCCGAATGCCATCCTGGCAAAGGGATTGGCATATACATCCCGTCCCAGGTAACCGGATACAAACAACCTGTTTTTTTCATTGAATATATGATTCAATTTCAGGTTCAGATCATAGAAAAACAAGGTGTTATCCCTGACATCCGGATCTTTTGCAAATGGAAGGAACAGATCGGCATAGGTTCTTCTTCCGGCTACAAGGAAGGAGGTTTTATCCTTGATGATGGGTCCTTCCAGGGTAAGCCTGCTGGAGATCGTACCAATCCCACCTGAACCGGAGAACTTCTTCAGGTTCCCTTCTTTCATCCTCACATCGAGGAGGGAAGAGAGCCTTCCTCCAAAATCTGCGGGGATATCTCCCTTATACAACTTTACATCCTTGATGGCATCATTATTAAATACCGAAAAGAATCCCATGAGGTGGGAAGCATTGTAAACGGTAGCCTCATCCAGCAGGATCAGGTTCTGGTCAGGGTTCCCGCCCCTGACTGAAAAGCCTGATGCTCCCTCACTGGATGCCTGTACACCGGGAAGCAATTGTATGGCCTTGATCACATCCACTTCCCCCATCAGCGTCGGAATCCTCTTGATGGATTTGATGGGTAGTTTGTTCACGCTCATCTCAGCCTTCCTGACATGTGCCTGTCTTCCTTCCGACCGGATGGTTACTTCTGCAAGTTCCTGGATCTGCTCCTGCAATTCGAGGTTAAAGGTCAGGTTCTCATTCAGGTTGACCGCTAATTCCTGCAATGCATATCCTACGTAGGAGATTTTGAGATGATAAAATCCCGGGGGAAGGCTCAGGGAATAAAATCCATAGACATTGGTAACCGTCCCCCTGTTCAGTTCCTGGACCATGACGGCTGCGCCAATGAGTTCCTCATCGGTGCCTGTATCCTTGATGAAGCCGCTGATGGTATATCGCGGACCCGTCTCTTCTTCACTATCCGCCAGCAGTGATAAAATGTAAAATATCAGGCAAAGGGATATCAGTAGTGGTTTTCTCATTTCATTTAAACTTTCCTATTCACATAGACAAATACCAAACCAAAAGGTTGTACACGTTGACAAAGTTTAGGTTAAGAAATCATTAAACGAATTATTTCTAGATGAACAGGGGAAAATTATCGGTGAACGACAGTAAGCCGCGAATGAATGGCAAATCACTGTCAATACTGGCACAACATCCATATGAGGCATGATCAAACCGGCCGGAAACTTGATTTTCCAATCGATTGATGTAAGCTGTCCCTGACCCAGTCCCCCACTTCAGAAGTACCTTTGGGATGATTGGGCCGGATGTCTCCTGTCACCATTCCTGATTCCAGGGCAAATGTTACAATATCCCGAATGTCTGCTGCTGATTGCTCCAGTCCGAAATGATCCATCATCATGGCCAGGCTGAGAATGGTGGCAAACGGATTGGCTATATCTTTCCCGGCGATCTGGGGGGCAGATCCGTGGATGGGCTCGAAGAGGGCCGCACCCTCTCCCACTGATGCTGAAGGCAGCATGCCGATGGAGCCGGTGATCACGGATGCCTCATCCGTAATGATGTCACCGAACATATTCTCGGTCAGCACCACATCAAAATTCGCCGGTTGCAGGATGATCTGCATGGCTGCATTGTCGACAAACATGAAATCCAGCGTGATATCCGGGTATTCAGGGGCCAGATGTTGTACCGTCTCCCTCCACAGACGGGATGTTTCCAGGATATTGGCCTTGTCAACCAGGGTGACTTTCTTCCGGCGTTTACCGGC
Source organism: Bacteroides sp. SM23_62 (assembly GCA_001303955.1). Taxonomy (GTDB): domain Bacteria; phylum Bacteroidota; class Bacteroidia; order Bacteroidales; family SM23-62; genus SM23-62. The sequence continues at coordinate 32,315 of LJUP01000007.1, forward strand.
AGCGTCAAAGGCCATTCTGGCGATTCGCTCAATCTCAGGAGCGGTGTAATTGCAATGATCCCAGGCCTCTGTCCTGTCCGCATTGCGTCCTTTATCCCCGAAATAGATGCCACCGGTCAGTTCCCTGAAAACAACAAAATCCACGCCTTTCAGAAGATGATCTTTCAGCGGTGAGATGGGATCAAGCACCGGGAATGTTTTAACAGGCCGGATGTTGGCAAACAGTCCAAGTGACTTCCTGATCTTCAGCAGTCCCTGCTCGGGTCTGACCTTTGCGGTCGGATCCAGATCATATTTCGGGTGCCCGACTGCTCCCAGCAGTACACCATCAGAGGCCTGACACTTTTCAATGGTATCGTCAGGCAGGGGATTGCCGGTCTGATCAATGGCGGTGGCACCGATAAGCCCATCTTCTAAACTGAAACTTACATTTTCTTTTTGTTCTATAACGGGAATTAATTTCAATGCCTGCGCGATAACTTCCGGTCCGATCCCGTCCCCGGCTAATACAGTGATTTTATAATCCATCCTATTTGAAATGATTTCGTTCGATGATATTCAGCATTTTTTCGGTGGCCTTGATAGCGGCTTCCGTCTGGTCGGCCTCCAGTGCCTTGGTTTTGAATTCCCTGTCCTTGAATTCCCAGGTGATCACGGCTTCCACGAGGGCATCCGTTTTCCCACCCGGGGGAATGGTAACAAGGTAATCCACCAGTATGGGACGTTCCCTGTGGAGTTGTTTAGTGTAGATCTTCCACAGGGCCTTCATGAAGGCATCGTACTGTCCGTCCCCGATGCTGCTTGCCTCATAATCCTTGCCGTTGATCTCGATGATGATATTGGCAATGGGCCGCAAACCGTTGGCCAGGGTGAGGGCATAGCTCTTTACCTTGATGGGCTTTTGCAGGTCTGATCCACCGAGCACATCAGATATGATGTAGGGCAGATCCTCCGTGGTCACCGTCTCCTTTTTGTCTCCCAGTTCAATGATCCGCTGTGTGACCTTCCTGGTGGATTCCAGATCGAGGTGGAGTCCCAGTTCCTCCAGGTTCTTCTTGATATTGGCCTTGCCTGAGGTTTTACCGAGGGCATATTTCCTGGTCCGGCCAAAACGCTCAGGCATCAATTCATTAAAATATAAATTGCTTTTGGAGTCCCCGTCAGCATGCACCCCGCAGGTCTGGGTATAAACATTTTCTCCAATGAGAGGCTTGTTCTCGGGGACCCTGATACCGGAGAAGGATTCCACGAGACGGCTGATCTTGGTCAGTTTGGACTCATCGACATTGTGCTCCACTTTCAGGTGATCGTTCAGGATCCCCATCACACTGGAGATGGGTACATTGCCTGCCCTTTCCCCAAGGCCGTTCACAGTTGTATGGACGCCATGCACACCAGCCCTTACAGACGCATAAACATTGGCCGTTGAGAGATCGTAATCATTATGGGCATGAAAATCAATATGCAGGCCGGGATACCTTTCCAGCATCCTGCTGCAAAACTCATAGGTCTGTTCGTAATTCAGGATCCCAAGGGTATCGGGCAGCATCAACCTTCTGATGTTTGTATCCTTCAGGGTATCTGTGAGAAAATAAACGTAGTCCGGTGAATTGATCATGCCGTTGGACCAGTCCTCCAGGTACAGGTTGGAAATGATCCCTTTGGAGGTAGCGTATTCGATGACGGATTCAAGATCGGCCAGGTGTTCTTCGGGTGATTTGCGCAATTGCTCCCTGACATGCTTCAGGGATCCCTTGGCGAGCAGGTTGACCACTTTCCCGCCGGCCTCAAGAATCCAGTCCAGCGAGGCATTGTTGTCGATGAATCCCAGGATCTCAATGCGTTCCAGATAATTTTTTTGCCTTGCCCATTCAACAATCTTATGAACCGCCTCAAATTCCCCTTCCGAGACATGGGCAGAGGCGATCTCTATCCGGTCCACCTTCACTTCTTCCAGCAATATCTTGGCGATATTCAGCTTCTCAGGTGCATTGAAGGAGACGCCGGAGGTTTGTTCCCCGTCACGCAGGGTGGTATCCATTATTTCCAGTTTCATGTCCTCGTGGTTTTAAATTCATATTCGGCTACCTTGTCCAGGATACTGATCAGGTAGTCTATATCGTCATAGCCATTTTGCAGGCATTGCTTCTTGTAAGGATTGATCTCGAAATGCGCTGAATCACCGGAACTCATTATTTTGATTTCCTGGTTATCCAGGTTCACCAGGATCTCTTCCTGTGGATTGGCAGCTATTTTTCCGAGCAGCAATGACAGAAACCCGTCGGATACCTGTACTGGCAACAGTCCATTGTTCAGGGCATTGTTTTTAAAAATATCCGCAAAAAAGCTGGATACAACAACCCTGAATCCGTAATCGACCAGTGCCCATGCTGCATGTTCCCTGCTTGAACCTGAGCCAAAATTCTTCCCGGCGACCAGGATGGATCCCCGGTAGTTGTCATTATTCAGTACAAAATCCTGCCTGGGCCGGTTATTCTCGTCGAAGCGCCAGTCCCTGAACAGGTTATCCCCGAATCCCTCCCTGTCGGTAGCTTTTAGATACCTGGCAGGAATGATCTGGTCTGTGTCTATGTTTTCAACAGGAAGCGGGACAGCCGTTGATGTAATCGTTTTGAATTTCTCCATGATCTTTTAAACTAGGTGCCTTACGTCTGTTATCTTTCCACTGAGGGCTGTGGCTGCAGCTGTCAGGGGACTGGCAAGAATGGTCCGTGATTCGGGTCCCTGCCGGCCTTCAAAATTCCGGTTGGAGGTAGACACACAATATTCTCCTCTGGGTACCTTGTCTTCATTCATGCCAAGGCAGGCTGAGCAGCCAGGCTGCCTGATCTCAAAACCGGCATCTTCAAGTACCTCCCTTAGTCCCTCGTCATCAATCTGCTTTTCCACCAGCTTTGATCCAGGGATGAGGTAGGCCCTGATGTTGTCAGCTTTCTGTTTCCCCCTGACAATATCCGCCACTGCCCTGAAATCCTCGATGCGGGCATTGGTACAGCTGCCGATAAAAACATAATTCACAGGCATGTCAAGCAGCAGTTCCCCCTGTTTGAGTCCCATGTAATCCAGTGCCTTCTCCTCTCCTGCCCTGCCGGGGACGGGCTGGTCAACCGGGATCCCCATGCCCGGGTTGGTTCCGTAAGTCAGCATGGGCGGTATGTCCTCCGCCTTGATTTCCAGCACTGCATCGAACACAGCATCAGGATCCGTATAAAGTTCTTTCCAGCGCTTCACTGCCTCGTCATAACCGGTATCCTGTGGTCCATACTTCCTTCCTTTCAGGTATTCGAATGTCTTCTCATCCGGGGCGATCAATCCTCCCCTGGCACCCATTTCAATGCTCATATTACAGACCGTCATGCGGGCCTCCATGGACATATTCCTGAAGGTGGATCCGGCATATTCAACAAAATAGCCGGTCCCCCCGCCTGCTCCGAGCCGGGCGATGATGTAAAGGATGACATCCTTGGAAACAACCCCCTTTCCCAGTTCACCCTCAACGTTGATCTTCATTTTCTTCGGCTTATACTGAAGCAGGCACTGGCTGGCAAGGACCATTTCCACCTCGCTGGTGCCAATGCCAAAGGCAATGGTTCCAAAGGCACCATGCGTTGCCGTATGGCTGTCTCCGCAGACAATGGTCTGTCCGGGCTGGGTGATCCCGAGTTCCGGACCTATAATATGGACAATGCCATGATGCTCATGGTTCAGGTGAAACAATTGGATGCCATGCTCCCTGCAGTTTTCAGTCAGTCTTTCGACCTGCAGCCTGGACAGTTTTTCCTGGATGGGCATGTGCTGATCAATGGTTGGCACATTGTGATCCGGGGTGGCAAACACCCGCTCCGGACGAAACACCTTGATCCCTCTTTTCTTGAGTCCAGTGAATGCCTGTGGACTGGTAACCTCGTGGATGAAGTGCCTGTCTATATACAATACATCCGGGCCATTGGATATCGTGTCCACCACATGCCGTTCCCAGATTTTATCAAAAAGCGTTTTGGACATATTATTAATAAAAGATTTAAAGATCTGAATATTTCAAATTACAAAGATAAGGTAAAAACGGTTGAATATTCGGTGGCAGGGAATAATTCCTGAGGATCCCGGTCAGACGATCTGTGCCAGGGCATCAACGAAAGCTTCCACAGATGCTGTGACAATATCAGTGTTGGCAGAAAATCCATAATAAGTACTTCCCTTGTGCTGTACCTGCACATGTACCTTTCCAAGGTCGTCACTTCCCCTGGTAATTGCCTGGATAAGGAATTCCTCGAGCCGCACTTTCTTGTTTACCATTTTCTTCACGGCTGTGAATGCAGCATCAATGGGCCCGTTACCGGTGGCAGTTTCCAGAAATGATTCACCCTGTATTTGAAGTCCCACAGTGGCAGACGGGATAGAGTTTAGTCCACAGGTAACCTGGAGGATCTTAACTTCAATGTTCCTTGGGCCACGTTTTTCTTTTCCTACCAGAACCTTAAGATCTTCATCATTGACCTCCTTCTTTTTATCCGCTACACTGAGGAACTCTTCGTATAAATGATCCAGCTTAGCCTTGCTAAGTTTGTAACCAAGCCTTTCCACCCGATGTTTCAATGCAGCTCTCCCGCTGCGTGCGGTCAGCAAAATAGAGGATTCATTGATCCCGACAGACCTCGGGTCAATGATCTCATAATTCTCCCTTCTTTTAAGAACGCCGTCCTGGTGGATTCCTGATGAATGTGCGAAAGCATTCCTTCCGACAATGGCCTTGTTGGGCTGAACAGGCATGCGCATCAGTGTGGATACCAGGCGGGAGGTTCTGTATATTCGTTTGGGATTAACATCTGTATATAACCTCAGGTGTCTGCGGCTCTTAATGGTCATCACGACTTCCTCAAGGGATGTGTTCCCGGCCCTTTCCCCTATTCCGTTCATGGTCACTTCGACTTGCCTGGCTCCGTTGATCACACCTGTGATGGTATTGGCGGTCGCCATGCCCAGGTCATTATGGCAATGTGTGGAAATGATGGCATCATCAATATTTTCCACATGGTCTTTCAGGTATTTTATCTTGGCACCAAATTCTTCCGGCAGCGTATATCCTGTGGTATCAGGAATATTTACGACAGTAGCTCCGGCTTTGATCACTGCCTGGATCACCTTTGCCAGGTACTTGTTTTCTGTCCGGCCGGCATCCTCCGCATAGAATTCAACATCGTCCACAAAACTTTTGGCATACTTGACGGCTTCCACAGCCCGTTCCAGGATCTCATCCGGATTTGAGTTAAGTTTATAATTGATATGGTAATAGGAAGTGCCAATACCGGTGTGAATTCTTGGACGGGTGGCATATTGAAGTGCTTCGGCCGCCACCTCTATATCTTTCTTTACGGCACGTGTAAGACCGCAAATTACCGGTTCCTTCACTACCTTTGAGATTTCCATTACAGAGTTGAAATCCCCCGGACTCGAAATCGGAAATCCTGCTTCAATGATATCCACACCTAGGCTCTCAAGTTCTTTGGCAACTTCGATCTTCTCAATTGTATTTAACTGACATCCTGGAACTTGCTCGCCATCCCTCAGGGTGGTATCAAAAACATATACCTTTTCCTTATTCATGACCTGACATTTTTGTGTGGGATAATTATTAATTGGAAATACAAAAGAAGTAAATAATTATGAATTATGCTATCTAACATAAACATATTTAGCTGCACTGCGGCTTGTTCCCTGTCCTGTAAGTGGAACTCTCCCGGAATAGCAGATCAGCCGTGGATATCCTTTACCTGGTTACTTGAACTCAAGTTTTAGCTTCTCAACCCAGCCATTCACGCGATCCTTGTTTTTGCTTCCCTGGGTTTCAAAATCAATGCCCAGTCCTATGAACTGGTCCCCTCTCTCAGCCCGAGAAGATTCGTAGGAATATCCTTCAGTAGATGTAAATCCGACCAGTCTGGCACCCTGTGCTTCCAGTATCTCGCCAAGGATTCCCATGCCATCCAGGAAGTTTTCAGGATACCCCTTCTGGTCGCCCAGGCCGAACAGGGCAACCCGCTTACCCTTAAGGTCCATGTCTTCAAGTTCCGGAATGAATTCATCCCAGTGGTTGGGCAGTTCACCGTCAAACCAGGTTGCGGTTCCACAGATCAGGTTGTCATATTGCAAAAACTCTTCAGGTGTGACTTCCTCTATGTTTAACAGTTTAACGTCGGCATCCTTCCCGAAAGCCTCCTTGATGCGTTTGGCGATCTTGCCGGTTTTCTGTGTATTAAAGCTATAAACGATGGCTGTTTTTTGCATGGTTCGGTAAGATTTAATATTGCAGCAGGTCCCTGGCAGCAGTCAGGATTTTTTCAGTATTTGGGAGAATGGCAGCTTCCAGGATCCGGTTAAAGCCCACGGGGGTAAAAGTGGATCCTACCCTTTTGACAGGACCATCAAGGTATTCGAAAGCTTCATCAGTGATCTGGGCAGCCAGTTCAGCACCGAAACCTGAAAAAACCTTGTCTTCGTGCACAATCAGGACTTTCCCTGTTTTTTTCACCGAGGCCAGTATGGTTTCCTTATCCAGCGGGATCAGAGACCGGAGATCAATAACCTCGACACTGGCCCCGTCTTCCTCGTACAGCTTATGGGCAGCCTCCAGGCACATGTGGCTTGTATTGCCGTAGGTGATCATGCTCAGGTCCTCCCCTTCCCTGCGGATCCGTGCCTTTCCGAAGGGTACCTCAAAATCATCGGGCACAGGTGTGGCGGCTTTGGGGGAATTGTACAGCGCCTTGGGCTCCATATAGAAATTCAGTCCCCTTGAACGCATACAGGTACGCAGTAAACCTGCCGCATCATCGGCAAAGGACGGATAAACCACCCTGACACCCGGAAATGTGGTAATGGCCCCTTCAATGGTCTGTGAATGATACAGTCCGCCTCCGATATATCCACCGGAAGCCAGCCTGATGGTGACATTGGGCGAGTACTGTCCCTTGCTGCGCCAGTATTCATGTGTTGTTTCAACAAATGCCTCCATGGCAGGCCAAAAATAATCGGCAAATTCCGCACCCTCGGCAACGATCCGTACCTTATCATTGAAGCGGCTCATGCCATTGGCTGTCCCGACAATAAAATCCTCCGCGATGGGAGCATTGAATACACGCTCCTTGCCGAATTCCTTCTGCATTCCCTTGGTCACATTGAAAACACCGCCCTTTTCCTTATGCGCGACATCCTGTCCCCATATAAAGGTATCAGGATTATGCCGGAATTCAGCCTTCAGGGTTTCGTTCAGGGCCTGGATCAGTTTAATTGGCGTTCCATCATGCTGGTGTATCCCGTCGGTATATTTTTCGGGTACATATGGTTCGGGAATTACAAAATCATGAATGGATTCCGGGGAAGGATCCGGTGCGGCCATGCCGGCCTTGTGCGCCTTCTTGACAACCTCCTTCATTTCATCCTCGATGGCGGTCAGCTCTTCATCTGTAAATCTTTGATAGCGTAACAACAGCCGGCGGTATTTTGCCAGCGGATCGTACTGCTTCACATAGTTCAGTTCATAATCATCCCTGTACAAATCATGTGCATCTGAGTTGGAATGGGAATGGATCCTCACGCAGTTGGCCTGCACAATCACGGGCTCTTCATGCTCCTCAATATGCTGGCGGGCTTCCACAAGGGCATTCATTGAATCGAATACATCCTTGCCATTGCAATGAATGATCTTCAGGTTCTTGAAACCGGAAAAATTATCCGCCACTTTCCGCCGGGCGGTCTGGTCTTTTTTAGGGACCGATATCCCGTATCCGTTATCCTGGATGACAAATAGAACGGGAAGCTTTTCATTGGACGCGCCATTGATGGCCTCGTACACATAACCTTCAGAAACGGATGATTCTCCCTGGGAGCAGATGGAGATCCCGGGCGTCTTGTATTTCTTCATGGCCCGGCCCACGCCAACGGCATGCAATGAATGGTTTCCCGTGGATGAGGAGACATTGTGAACGTTCCATTCGGGCTTGGCAAAGTGATTCGACATATGCCGCCCGCCACCGGCCACATCCACGTCCTTCGATATCCCGTTATAAATGATCTCTTCAGCCGTCAGACCGGCTGAGATTGCTGTCAGCATATCACGGTAATAAGGAAACAAATGGTCCGTTTCCCGGTTAAAGACCTGCCCGATGGCCAATTGTATCCCGTCATGGCCTGCGTAAGGTGCATGATAGGACCAGCCAATGGCCTGTTTCAGATAATTTGGCGCCCTGTCATCCAGTAAGCGGCCAAGGGTCATCAGGCGGAACCAATGCTCTAGCGTTTCTTTATCTGTCGTCTTTATGCCGTATTTTCTTTCTTTGCTCATAATCTGTCAAATTACCTTATCGCCATCAAAATTTTCAAGGTAGTCGGCAAGCTTCCTGAGGAATGCACCCCCATAGGCCCCGTCAATGATCCTGTGATCGTAGGTCAGGGAGAGGAACATCTTATGTCTGATCCCGATGACATCGCCGGTAGATGTTTCAATAACCGTAGGTTTCTTTTCCACCGTTCCGATAGCCAGGATGGCCACCTGTGGCTGGTTGATGATGGGTGTTCCCATTACATTCCGGAAAGTACCGAAATTGGAAATGGTGAAGGTCCCTCCCTGGATATCATCCGGATTCAACTTGTTGTTCCTGGCAGCATCGGCCATCTTGTTCAGGGCCTTGGTCAAACCAAGCAGGTTGAGTGAATCTGCCCGTTTGATGACAGGTACGATCAGGTTGCCAGAGGGCAGGGCCACGGCAATGCCCAGGTTGATATCTTTTTTCAGGATGATCTTATCCCCGTCCACCGAGGCATTGATCATGGGAAAGTCTTTCAGGGCCTGGATAATGGCCTCCATGAATACGGGAAGGTAGGTGATCTTCTCCCCTTCCCTCTTTTGAAAATCATCCTTCACCCTGTTCCTCCACAGTACAATATCTGTCACATCAGCTTCAAGCATATTGGTAACATGTGCGGATGTCTGCTTGGACATGATCATGTGGTCAGCGATCAATTTACGCATCCGGTCCATCTCAATGATCTCATCCTCAGCACTGACCGAGGCTGAGACTTTGGGTTTCTCTGGTGCGGTTGCCGGACCGGCTGGCCTTGAAACAGCGGGCCCGGATACGGGTTTTGCAGCAGGGGATGTCCTTGCCTTTAAATAGTCAACTATATCTTTTTTCTGTACCCTGCCGTTTCTGCCACTGCCCTGTATAGCCTCAAGTTCTTCCATGGAAACCCCTTCCTCCCTGGCAATGGTAAGCACCAGCGGGGAATAGAAACGTCCTGATCCACCTGTTTTTTCAACCTCCTGAGAAGGAATTACCCCAACTGAATCCCGGGCCTCCGTCATATCACTAATGGGACGCTTAACTTCAACTGTTTCTTCTTTATCCTTAACATCTTCTGAAGGCATCCCGGGTTTCTCGTCCGCGACCACATCACCTCCGCTTGTATCAATGACTGCTATAATGGTTCCTACCGGGACTGTCTGGTCCTGTTCGTAATGTATCTTTACAACGGTTCCGGAAACCGGACTGGGGATCTCTGAATCAACTTTATCTGTGGCTATCTCAAGCAACACATCATCATCTTCGATCTTGTCACCCACCTTCACAAACCATTTGGTTATCGTTGCTTCCTCGATGCTTTCGCCCAGTTTGGGCATCAGAAGTTCAAATTGTGCCATTTTTACTGGTTCTTAATGCGCTGCAAATATAAGAAACTTCTATCAATTTATATCCGGTCTAAATAGCTATTGACCCCCTGTAACATGCTTCACCTGACAAATGGTTCGATTCCAGGTGGTACCACATCCTTTTGTCGAAAATCCCTGTAGACTGATGATCTACAGGGATTTATTTTTGGCTGTTGATGATTTCGTTGATGAATTTGAAATTCGCGAAACACTAATTCAGAATGGCCTAGCTTTATAGGAAAATGACATGCTACTCCAGATAAATTACTTTTGTTTTGTTTGGAACCTCTACCAAATTTTCATAGAATTCTACAATGATGCTGTCCGATCCGGTAGGATTAATTGTATCGTTTCCGGAACTATATTCAAATTGAATTATCAGATCACATGTTTTCCCGGATTCAATTGAAGTAAAAATTTGTGATTTATCAGTATAATTATACTGTGATACTTTCCAGTTCACAGGTCCATTAGGTGCAAACTGATAATACCACATACCTCCTCGAAGTATTATTTCTAGGCTGACACCAATTGGCAAGTTTGCAGCTAAACTATAATCATGATTAGTTTTGAAGTTTGATTTACCATCAAAGAGTATATTCTCCCCATAATCACTGTATTCAGGATATTCTATTGATGAGGTAAATTCAAAATCACTGCTATCCTGAAATAATTTCACATATTTTTCAAAATCAGGGATTATTGCAGTCACGCCCAATTCCTCATACCTGTATTCCAGATTTTCTCTGATCTTTGGCATATTCAATAATTTTGCATGGTTTATTAAATCTGTTCCCAGAACTGAACTATTTAATTCACCATCTTCTCTAATATCAGTGCTAATGTTTGCTATTAGTTCCGCTAGTTCAGCAACAGTTCTGTATCCATGAAGGATTACCGAAATTGCCAGGAGGATAGCATTATCATCACCATCTTTTGAAATATCCAATAATTCAGATTCATTTATATCTGTTTTTTCAATTTCGAAAATTTTTAATATTTCTGCTTGAGCTTGTTTTTTAGCCTCACTAAAAGTACTTCCACCTGAGATTAAATATTCTACTCTTCCTTTTTCCAGGCTTGACAGAACATTAACATTTAAAGTGGTTTTGTCTGAAATATTCGATAACGCAAAAAGCGTTAACTGAGCAGTTGAATTTTCGTTGTTGATCTCATTGAAATAAAAGCCATCTGCCTTCAGTTCAACAAACTCAGAGGATAATTCGATATTTTTAATCTCGAAGGTGCCTCTATTATCTAGTATCTGTGTAGAGAAGGTCCTGCCGGAGGGTATCACCTCATCTGATAATTCAGAAATCGTGATGGCTGTACCGTTTAAGTAAGGCCCTTTTTGAACATAACCTTTTACGTTATCTATCAACAGATTACCCTGGTCTTCTTTCTCACATGATGATATGATTAGCAGCATTCCAAGAATTGGAAGTAACCAAATCGATTTCATTTTATGGAGTTTTTATATTAAGTTATAAGTCACAAAAACTATGCTAAACTATGATGACTTAACCTTTTTTGTGGGCTGGTTACAGTTCTATATCCTTATACCGAAAATCCTTGTAGACTAATTTGCTACAGAGATTTTCTTTTTAGCGGTAATGAATTCGTTTATGTATTTGGCAATCGACAGATCCTTGTGTTATACTCCCCATTGAGATTTTAATATTACCAGGAATTAGTGTTGGATGAATATCAGCACTTTTTAGGTTTTCCCTTATTATTTTTACCTTTTCCTTTAGCACCTTTATTTTTTGTATTCTCTTTGAGGTTGTGAAATTCAGGTGAGCCAGGTTTAATTCCTAATTCTTTGGCAATAAATCCCCATCCTTTATCTCTGTTAACTTCATATACTTCAACCACCTGATCAATGGACCTGCCACTTAATTTGGAAAGTTCAAGTGCAAGATAAATTTCAGCTGGTTCCATTTTTACAGAAATACTCAAATAGTCTATTTTTTTATCTGATACATCGTATGATAATGCCAGGTTAGTTTTAAATGCTCCAAAATCCAAATTGGCCTCAGCATTTATCTTACCTAAATCTGCATCCAATTCTGCAGATCCAGTATTATAAAGGTCTTGTGCATTGGAAATAATAGTAATTAACAATGTAAATATTAGTGAAACTGCCTTTCTCATAATTTTTATTTTGAGAATAAAATTTAACTCAATCTTTTCAGTAATGTACAATTCATTTATACGTTATTAATGTTGTTTTGGATTCTTCAGAATGAAAAAAATGTAAATTTAGAATGCAGAGCTAGGATAAGGCAACCCTACCCAGTCACATTAGATGTAACACTAACCATTCTTTCTGCGAATTTATCTATTGCTGTATTTGCTAATACAAGTTGATCAGCAGCATGTTGTTTGAATGCATCAGAACTCCCTTTTAAAACAGTTGAGAATACATACTCATAACCTTTGATTATAGGTGTCTGATCAATTGGTCTATCTGATAATTGATTTTACGATTTCGATCAACAAGGAATTTGAAATATAATTGCGTCTTGTATAGTATTATTTAAAAAGGAAGAAATCTGACACGAGAAAAGCACCTACTTTCTCGCTGGCTTCCATACTTTTAACGATATCTTCAATTCATTATTATAACAGCATTATTCCCGCCTAATTGCCATGCTAAATTACTTTGTATTAACGCATAATAATAAAGTTTAATTATTTAGAAGTTATTTATCATTTGAACTTTTGATTTTCAAAAAAATAATCTTGAATTTTGATATCATGTATATAAATATTGACATAAGTTAATTTTTTGGTATGTAATTTAAAAGTAATAATTATGAAACATTTTGTTAAACCGTTTGTCAAGCAAACGATTTTCATTGCAGCTTTTTCAGCTATTTCTATATCCTTATCTGCACAAGAAGGCAATGAGCAGGCTTATGTAGCAGCCAAGAAAGAGATTACAGAAATGTACGGAACTTTTCCTTCATTTTTTGAGGCATTTCCAAAATATGCACTTCCTGGGGCCTGGCAGTCTTTCAAAGAATTAAATGGACCAGGCAGTATTGAACAGAAAAATAGGGAGTTGATAGGGCTTGCAGTCGCTTCACAGATACCATGCTCCTATTGTATTTATTTCCACACGGTCTCGGCCAAAGCTATGGGAGCAACGGATGAAGAAATAAAAGAAGCGGTTGCTCAAGGCGCCATGGTCAGGCACTGGAGTACGGTAATTAACGGGGCTCAGATTGACCTTGAAGAATTTAAGATTGAATTTCAAGGGATGTTGAATTACATGGTAGAAAAGTCGAAAACTCAATAGCATTCTTTCAGTTGGGTACAATTATCCGGCTAATGAACCGGATTTTATTCCCGGCTTGAAATTGAAGTTCAACTATATTATACTTGCTTGAACTCATGAAACCTATCATTTCCAGAGGTAAAATTATTCTGAATAATAATACCTATAGCATTATCGTATAGCTTAGAAGTAACCTTGTCATCGGATTAATAATTAAGTCTAGATTTACAGACTAATATTGGTTGATGCCATCGTTGATGACGTTGTTTGCCTTCATTTTGCTTATTTTACTTCTCGAATAAAATTGAGAGCTTAAAATCGGTGTTCAGACGCTGGATTATTAATACTTCAAGTTAAAATCGACTAAAATCCGTAAAGAAAGACGTGGTGCAGGTGGTACCACGTCTTAAAATCGTAAATCTCTGTAGATTAATGATCTGCGGGGATTTATTTTTGATCGTTGATGATTTCGTTGATGAATTTTCAATTCGTGGTTATCACCATATAGGTGTTCAGGAATTAGGCATTGCGTAGGAAATTGACGAAGATTAGTCAAATCTTGAGTTGTCTGATTTTCAGGGAAGCTACAAAGAGTGTAAGGCTTTACGATTAGTTTCTTCTCTAACTGTCTAACTGTACAATATTGTAAATTTATTGTAATGCCGATATTGGCAGTAGAATATATAAAGACAAGAGTATGATCGGGAGTTCAAATAAAAAGCTTTAGAGCTTTCCTTTGCACAAATCCCAAACAAGCCTTATTTTGCCAAAGATTTTTTACTTAACT
>LJUP01000008.1 GCA_001303955.1 Bacteroides sp. SM23_62
GGTCCCGAGATTCTGGTACTGCAAATAGTAGAAGTCCTGTGTGATGGTGAGATCATTGCCTTCCTTATCCTCGATATTGGTCCCAAGGTAATAGATATTCTGAAAATCCGCAGAAAGGTTCCTGTCGAAAGCAAAGGGCATATCCCCTGTTTTGGGCAACGCTGTTATATCCTCATATGAAATTCCCACCACCAGTGAACTGTTTGCTGAAAACAAATAGGTAAGCTGTTGTTCGATTTTCAGGGACCGGTTAAATGCATATTTATAACCCCTGTTGTAAGCAGTGTAAGTGTTGATATAAAGACTCGAAGGATTTATTTCATCCCTGCTGTGCGAAAGGGTGGTAAATGATTTCCAATTCCCGTTGGGTGAAGTATAATTGTATGAGGTGTAAAATGATTCGACCATGAATTTGAAAGAAGCCTCTTTCGAATAGAGGGTGTATTCGGGTTTCGTGGAGAATGACGAACCATGAGATTCATAGTTCCGGAAATAGCCTGCTTCAAAATCCTTGATATTCAGCTTCGCATGAATAGCAAAGGATGTTGTTGGTGTTTCATACGCTTCGACAGGCAGGGAAATAACCGTGTTATCCCAGGGGGATACCAGCATTTCCCCGTTCGTCTTATACCGTTCGTTATACCATGCATATTCTTCCGGGTATATATCCGGGAAATAGGGTTCATCCGAATAATAGAAATTCCCGCTCAGTGAAAAAGAGACCTCTTCATTGCCTAAGCCTGCCTGGATGGAATGATTGGTTGTGTGGAAGTTCCCGAAGGAGCTGCTAACCTCTACGCCCTTGGCCTCTGTTCCCTTTTTGGTAATGATATTAATGACTCCGGTAAAGGCATCGACTCCGTAAAGTGCAGAGGCCGGTCCAAGTACAATCTCTATCTGTTTGGCATTGACCACCGGATAGTTGTATACGATGGCCAGCGGTGTTCCTGTGGGCGAATTGATCCTCATACCATCCATCAGGATAATAAACTTTTCACTCCCATCTATTCCCCTTAGGGTAAAGTAGTTTGAGTATTCTACCGAGGCTTTTTTTTGAATTTCTATCTCAGGAATGTCCTCCAGGACCTCTTCGAGGTTCATGTATCCACGCGTTCTGATCTGATCATCTGTAACCAGGTGGATGGTAGCAGGGGCCTCTGAAGATTTCTCCTCCATCCTTGAGGCGGATACAACCTTGAGATCGAGTAATTCTTCCAGTGACATCTCAAGAAAGGAGATCCTGGCTGAATCAACCTGGGCTTTGTTGTTTATATACAGTCCTGGACAAAGGCATAATAAGGATACAGATACCAGGATTTGCAGCAGTTTATGCATTTTAACTGAGAATTCCGGCTAATATATGACATTTTCATTCTGTATTCAAATTCACGACCGTTTTGAATTTCTTTCTTAAATTTATAAGCCTGGCGGTATGGAATTGATCTGCTTATCGCCTTAAGCTCGCTAAAAATCAAATCATGGCAACCAGAAACATGCCTGTCATTAACATTAAGCAATTCAAACTGTTTGCACTATCCTGGTTCATGCTGATAAACTGGAATTTAGGTGCCCAGGAAATCACAAACTCGAGCATGAAAACGTTCATGCTTTATAAGTTTGCGCAGCATATTGAATGGGAAAATGAGGCAGTAATTGACACATTCCGATTTGGGATATATGGTGCAGACAGGACATTCAGGTCCGAATTATCTCTCCTGGAATCAGTCCCCTTAAAAAACAAACCCATCAAAATAATACATTTTTCCAGGATCAATGAAATCAGTAAAACCCAGGTTCTCTATATAACTTATGAGCAAAACCCCGATGTCGACAGGATTTATGACAGGCTATCCGGAAGTGGTACCTTGCTGATTACCGATAGGCATGAAAAGCCAAACAAGATCATGATCAATTTCCTTCCCCTGGAAGAAAATAAGATCCAGTTTGAGGTCAACAAAGCGAATCTGATAAATGAGAGATTGAAGGTGATGCCTGACCTTTTGTTGCTCGGGGGAACAGAGATCGATGTGGCAGGACTGTACAGGGAATCACAGGAGGCGCTACAGGAAGTTATGGAACAGGTAGCCATTCTTTACGATTCCTTAAAAGCACAAAGTGTTGAAATCCAGCATGGGAAAGCGGAGATCGAAAACCAGAAAAACCTGATCAATAAACAGCAGGAAAATTTACAGTCACAGCAGGAAGAAATAAGGGTACGTGAAGAGAGACTGGCTGGGCTGACGAAAGAAGTTGAGCAACAACAGCAAAAACTGAATAACCAGGTAAAGCTGATCAATGACCAGACTGAAAAGCTGGCCAGTCAGCAAATGGAAATAGAGGACCGGAATGCAGTACTTGATTTAATCCAGCAAGAGATTGATAATCAACAGGATAGGATTGATGAACAAAAATCCCAGCTGACAGCCTATGCCTCACTTGTGGCACGACAAAAATTTGTTTTATATGTCATCATCGCGTTCTGCGGCCTCATTATGGGACTGGTCTTTTTCATCTATCGCATTTACAAGATCAAGAAAAATGCCAACCAGAAACTGGAAAGAATGAACAGGGAGGTACGCGAACAATACAGGCAGATTAACCAGCAAAAGCAACAGATAGAGGATAAAAACGAGGAGCTCCTTGCCCAGTCGGAAGAATTGAAACAGGCCAATGAAGAGATCAAAGCCACCAATGAAGCACTGAATACCCAGAAGAATGAACTGCGTTATACACTTGAAAACCTTAGATTAACGCAGGATCAGCTGATCCAATCGGAGAAACTGGCTTCAGTGGGCCAGTTGACTGCCGGCATAGCCCATGAACTCAACAATCCAGTAAATTTTATCAGCGGGAATGTCAAACCCCTTAAAAGAGATATGGAAGATATCTTTAAGATCCTGGGTAAATATGAATCCATCATCAATGAGAACGATCTGGGCAGAGAATTCCATGAGATTGAGTCCCTCAAAAAGAACCTGGATTATAAAATATTGACGGATGAGATCAAAAGATTACTCGAGGGAATATCTGAAGGTGCTCATAGATCCAGTGAGATTGTCAAGGGACTCAGGAGTTTTTCCAGGCTGGATGATGATAAATTCAAGCTTGCAGACCTGCATGAAGGTCTGGATTCCACCCTGATACTGCTCTATAATAAAACCAAAGGCAAAATTAACATCCACAAGGAATATGGTGACCTGCCGGAAATTGAATGCCTGCCAAGCAAGATCAACCAGGTATTCATGAATATCCTGACAAACAGTATACAGGCGATTGACGGAAAGGGTGATATTTTCATTGAAACCATCAGCAGCGGGATCGGTGTGAAAATAATCATCAGGGACACCGGATCAGGGATGACATCCGAAGTTAAAAAACATATCTTTGAACCATTCTATACAACCAAGGAGGTAGGCAGTGGAACGGGACTTGGGTTGGCCATCAGCTATGGGATCATAGAACAGCACAAGGGCAATATTGATGTAATATCTGAACTTGGTAAAGGCACTGAATTTATTATTTCACTTCCTATCGTTCAACCAGACAGCAATTAATAGATTATGGCAGCAGAAAAATTTCCAATCCTTTATGTTGATGATGAGGAACATAATCTGATCTCCTTCGAGGCAACATTCAGAAGAGAATACAAAGTCCATACGGCAACAAGTGCTCAAGAAGGCATTGCCATCATGAGGGAAAATGAGATTCATCTGGTAATCACCGACCAGCGGATGCCTGAGATGACAGGGATCCAGTTCCTGGAAAAGATTGCCCCGGAGTTTCCGGATACCATCCGGATGATACTGACCGGGTTCAGCGATATTGGTGTGATTGTAGAAGCCATCAACAGCGGCAGGGTCTTCAGGTATATCACCAAACCCTGGGACGAGAATGAATTGAGGATGACCATTGAAAATGCAAAACAATTATTCCACCTCCAGATCAGCAACCGGGAGCTGATGACATCCCTGCAGCAGAAAGTCGAAGAACAGGAACAGACTTTGCGGTTGTTTATAAGATATGTTCCGGAACAGGTTGTTAAAAGAACGCTGGAAAACAGCCAGGAAGCCATTTTCCAGGGTGAAGTTCGCGATGTTGCAGTACTATTCTGCGATATCAGGGGTTTCACGCCCATGAGTGAAGAATTATCTCCCAAGGATGTTGTCTCATTCCTGAATGATTATTACACCATCATGTCAGAGATCGTCAAACAATACAACGGTTCAGTAAATCAATTTGTCGGGGATGAAATCTTTGCCGCTTTCGGAGCCCCGGAGATGTCTCCCGATAACGAGGTCAATGCAGTTTTCTGTGCCATTAAGATGATGGAAAACCTGCCGAAACTGAATGAAAAATACAAGGAGAAATTCAAACGTGAGATCCAGATGGGGATAGGTGTAAATTTTGGAGAAGTGGTTGCGGGAAATGTTGGTTCTGCAGACAGGATAAGGTACTCACTTACCGGTGATACAGTAAATACCGGAAAGCGCATCGAATCCATTACCAAGGACCATCCGAATATGATACTTATCAGTGATTCCATCTACCAGCGGACCAAGGACGTGGTGAATGCCAAGGCTTGGGAACCCCTGCTAGTAAAGGGCAAAAAGGATAAGATCCTTGTTTATGAAGTGGTTGCCAGGAAATAGCAGCCGGTGAAGATGTGCTTGCAGGCGTTGGATATCGGGCTGATACAGGCATTGCAGAACACAGGGGGCTGGCTAAAGCCAGTCATGGAATTTTTCACTGCACTGGGTTATCCTCAGGCTTACATGGCCATCATTGCAGTGGTTTACTGGTCCCTCGACAGAAAACTGGGATTAAAAATGGCCATTTACCTTCCCCTGGCAAGTTCGATTAACAGTATCCTGAAATTTGCCATCCACGCCCCGCGGCCCTACTGGGTTTCAACAGAGATACTGGCCATTCACTCTCCCAATGGATTTGGGATGCCCTCCGGTCATGCCCAGGCGTCCACAGTCTGGTTACTGGCCAGCTGTTTTCTGCGAAAGAAATGGTTCTGGACCGTTGCCATTTTACTCACACTTTGCATCGGACTGTCAAGGGCTTACCTGGGTGTGCATTTCCCCACCCAGGTCATAGCAGGATGGGTGGCTGGCATCACCGTTTTAATCTGCTTTATCAGGCTGGAGAGAGTTATATCATCATGGTTGAAAAGTCACCATTTATACCGGCAATTGCTATTTATGCTTGGAACCACATTTTTGATCATACTGGCAGGTGCCATCATCCTGTTGATCACCCGTAATTGGGATCTGCCTGCCGATTGGATATGGAATGCATCATCCATTCAGTCGCTGGATACAAACCTGCTCAGAGCATACAGCATGGCCTCTGTTGCCGGTAATGCAGGAAGTTTTTTAGGTGTTTCAATAGGGGCTGTTCTGATGGGCAAAGCAGGCGGCTTTACGGTCAATGGCAAATGGTGGGTCCGCTTACTGAGGATTGTTCTTGGACTGGCATGCATGTTCCTGCTCTATGCAGGTTTACAGACAATAGCGCCCGGAGAAGCGAATCTTTCTGCCTATGCGATTTGGAGATTCATGGGTTTTTATGTCATATCGTTCTCTGCAGTATACATTTTACCCATCCTGTTTGTCAGGCTGAAATTGTTGAAATCGGATCAATGAGTGCTGATAAGATCCGTATCAGAAATTGATCCTGTAGTACATGAAAAAGAAGAATCCCTGCTGGTAGATCATTTCTATTTCCTTGGAACTTGAATTATAACGGCGTTCCCACTCATTTTGCCGGTTGGTGATATTGGTGAGGTCAATGGCTATTTCATGTCTCATTCTGAGCCCGTTATATTTGTATCCCACCCTGGTGTCAACCCTGAAATAAGGAGCCATCCTTGATTCATATGCCTGATCATAAACATAAACGTTGTCACTTTCCTGCAGCGTTTTCTCTTCATCATGAGGAATGATCCGTCTTCCCCCGCCTGCGACAGTCCTTATATTAAAGTCGATGGCACTATTCTCGCGAACCGGTAACTCATATCCGAACAATGCATTGAGATTGAAATCGTTGTTAAAGGCAGTATTTCTAAGTATCCCATCACTGCCTTTATATTTTGAATTCAACAGGGAGGTTGTGAGAAGGAAATAATATCGTTTGCTCAGGAATTTCTCCAGCGTGAATTCAATGCCGTAGTTTCGTCCCGTTCCTTCATTTATCAGGCTGTCAGCGATGGGATCCTCGGATCCTGCTCCCATATTGATCAGGGAGAAATAGCTTGGCCTTCTCTCTACGGGCACATTGTAGAGCATCTGGTTGAAGACCTCTGCTTTAAACCGGAGATCCGGGTTGATCGAGAAATCATACCCGAGGGCAAAATGATGGCTTTTTGTGAATCCAAGGTCCCGGTTGGTTTCGATATAGTTTTCCCTGTCCCACGGATCATCCGTTGTGAATGTCTTGATCAGATAATAGAAAAACGGATGTAACTGGTTGTGCATTCCATACCCGATGCTGAGGGATTGTCTGTTGGTGAATCTCCATTGAAAACTGGCACGCGGCTCCAAGGCATAAGAATGATTCATGAAAAAACGCAGGTAGTTCAACCCGGTATACAAGGTCAGTGAGTTCGTAAACCTGTGCTTCCATTCAAGAAAGCCTCTTAGAACGAAGAGTTTATCATCTTTATAAATCCTGGCCGGTAACATGACCAGGCTGTCACCATGCGCCGTACCACGGTATATTATATATTCATTATCCAGCATGTAATCAACAATATTATTCTCCAGGGCAAACCCGATGTTCATGCTGTTTTTGGCATTCAGTTTGGTCCGCAATCTAGAAGACACCAGCAGCCTGTCCTCCCGGTAATTATTTGTTACAATTCTCCTTGTCATGGCATCATTCACCAGGGAATCCCCCTCTATGAAGGTCCTGCTGGTGGAAAGGACCATATCACTGACAATGCGTGTCCGGTTGCTGAGGAAATGAACATGTTTGATCCCCAGCACACCGGTCTTTGAACCCGTTGTTTCAGAGACCTGCCTAATGTACCCAGGAACGACGGCTGCAGAGTCATCCTGAACACCGGTTATATGGCTTGCCCCTCCGAATCCGAATACAGAAATTTTACCTTTTTTGGTGGGAAAATTCAATTTGAAGTTCAGATCCTGGTAATGGGGCAGTGCTTCTACCCATAACAGTTCATCAACCAGACCCAGAAAAGAGGCCCGGAAATTGATCACATAGGATGCATTGCCTTCCTTTATGAAAGGTCCTTCTGCACCAATCTCAAGCCCCATCAACCCGATCTCTGCCACATACTCCCGCTTTCTGTTGTTCCCGTTGCGCAGGCGCAGGTCGAAAACACCCGACACCCCATTGCTGTATTCTGCAGGAAAAGCACTGGTTAAAAAATCTGACTGGGTCAGCAGCTTGTTGTTGACAATGCTGATCGGTCCACCGGTTGCACCCGGAATAGTAAAATGATTCGGATTGGGTATAGGAACACCTTCCATTTGCCAGATCAATCCATGAGGGGAATTTCCCCTGATCACGATATAATTGTAGATATCACCGTTTGGAAATACACCTGCATAGTTGGAGGCCATTCTGGCCGGATCCCCCCAGCTACCGGGGTATTTTTCCGTTTCCTCAACCGTAAAGGAACGGGCTGAGATGCCGGCCATGGGATTGATGGTCTGATCCTTATTGATGTTGGCAACCACGGAAACCCCTTCCATTTCAACCAGTAATTCTTTCAGTCCCACATCAAGGAAAACCTCTTTTCCGGTTCCAACCAGGATGTCCCGCATAATGAAGGATTTATAGCCGACATAGCTGACCAGCATGGTATACCGGCCAACGGGGACATCTTCTATGATAAATGACCCGGATTCATCCGTGATCACCCCGGTGATGGGCCCTGCTTCCAGGATCATTACATTGGCACCTAACAATGGTGCCTGGGAATCATCATCGACAACCTTTCCCCTGATGGTCTGGGTTGGCTGCGAATAACCACAGGGTGATAAAAGGAGGCTCAGTCCCGCTATGATCAGTAATGACCGCATAGCTTTTGCATTAATCCAAATTTATGCAATTATTACCAATTGCAGATTTTCTTGACTTGCATCCATGGTTGATGTATTTTTAGGAATATTAAGCAATGGATCATTAACCCTTTAATAGACCCTGTAATAATCAGCATTCCAATCATTGAAATATCCGGACTTATCCTGCCATATCAAGATGCTATCTTTATAATCCTTTCCCGCATTCCCCTGGAGCAACATACCAGTAATCTACCAAGGCAATGAGAATCATTATATTATAATTGTACCCATAACATGAAAAATAAAACCTCCTAAAAATGAAAACCAGCTTAGAAATCATAAAGCCACTTCTGCTGATCATGGTGTTTTGTGCTTTCCCAGATCTGAATGCCCAGGCGGTAATCGAGGAAATAAAAATCGGGATCATTTCTGACTATGAAAGTGCCGATGCATTCTTTGCTCCAATGATCATAAACGAAACAAAAAGATTGGCCGGATCCCGGCATAATATTGTCTTTCCAGAGGACAAGGTGGTATCTGGCGATTTCGATTTTGATAAACTCAGGGAATATGTAAGGCAATTCCTGGCAGATGATGAGCTGGATATCGTTGTTGGTGTGGGCGGCCTGGTATCAGAAATACTGTCCAAAAGCGGACCCTTTGAAAAACCGGTCATCGCAAATGGAGTTTTTCATCCGGGATTGCAGGACATTCCCATCACACCTGCCAATACCTCCGGCGTTGAAAACTTTGGTTATACGCTTGTATCCCTGTCCATGGAGCGTGACCTTGAAACATTCTATTCCATTTATCCATTTAAAAATCTGGGGTTCCTGCTTTATGAAGAATATATCAACTCCATCCCCGGTATCCATGATTACTTTTTCAGTTTCATCGAGAAATATGAGGCCAGGGCTCAGATTATACCTATCGGCGAGGATTACAGGCAGGTCATCGATAACCTGCCGGCAGACCTGGATGCCATCTATGTGGGTATGCTGTATGATTATAACCTAAATGAATTGCAGGATTTTATCAACCTGCTGAATACAAAAAAACTACCCACCTTCTCACTGATTGGAAGACCCTATGTGGAACTCGGGATCCTTGCCGGAGCAGCACCCGGGAACAATCTTGAAAATTTAAGCCGGCGGGCAGCGCTTGACATCGAAAAGATCCTGGATGGTGAGGATCCTGCTGATTTTTCAGTTACGGTGGACTACAAAGATGAACTTGTGGTCAACATGAAAACGGCCCGGGAAATCGATTTTTTTCCCAGTTTCACAACCCTTGCTCAAGCTGAAGTCTTGTACGAAGAAGAGCTTGAAGATGCACGCAGGATAAGCTACCCGGGCATGATTGCTGAGTTACTGGAGAATAACCTCAATCTCAGGATTGCCGGCCAGGAAGTTCTTTCCGGCTCAAATGAGATCCCTAAAGCCCGGTCTGCTTATCTGCCCCAGGTTGATTTATCTTTAAGTAATATTCACATTGATAAAACCAGGGCGGAGGCATCTTTCGGAATGAACGCAGAAAAAACAACGATAGGTTCTGGGCGGTTATCCCAGGTCATTTTTTCAGAACCAGCCATGGCCAATATCAGGATCCAGAAGATATTACAGGAGAGAAGGAATTATGAGTTCAGCCAACGAGAGTTTGATAAGGTATTAGAGGCAAGCCTTGCGTACCTCAATTTGCTGAAAGCCCAGACCTATGAAAGGATTTTGAAAGAAAACCTCAACCTTACAAAAAAACACCTTGATATTGCACGCTTGAGGCAGGAAGTAGGGTTCTCCGGTGCTTCAGATGTGTACCGGTGGGAAAGTGAAATTGCCCGGCTCAATATTGACGTAGTTAATGCCAGGGCACAGAAAAGGGCTGCCGGATTTGCCCTGAACGAAATCCTTAACCGCCCCCTGGATGAGGAATTTGTGGCTGAAGACCTTGCTCATGACGACGAATTCATCACCGGCCAGGGGGGATTGGAGAGCACGATTTCAAATGCAAGAACGTGGAAGTCTTTTATAGCATTTATGGTCACTGAAGCATTGGAACGATCCCCTGAACTAAAACAACTGGACCAGTATATTGAAGCCCAGGAAAGATTCTTAAAAATGAACCGCCGGAGCAGGTACCTGCCTACCCTTGGGATACAAACAGCGGGGGACTATTTTGTATCAAGACGCGGGGCCGGAACCGAACCGATGGATCCGATAAACATACCGGGAATGGATCCAATAACGATAGGCAGTGCACCGAAAAGTACACAGTGGAATTTTGGAATCAGTGCGTCCCTTCCTATCTTCCAGGGAGGATATAAGGAGGCAGAGATCAAGCAAGTAAAAATAGATCTTGACATCCTCGCGGAACAGAGAAAGGACCTGGTCAATAAGGTCACACAGCGTTCCTTGACCAGGTTCGAGTTTATCGGGGCTTCTTCTCCAGCCATGGATATGGCCAGCCAGGCAGCCGAGGCTGCCAGCCTTAGCCTTGCATTGAGCCAGGAAGCTTACAGCAAGGGGCAGATCAGTATTGTAGACCTGATCGATGTTCAAACGGCTGCTGCCCAGAGTAACCTGTTAAAGGCAAATTCTGTGTATGATTACCTGATAGATTATCTCGAATTATCGAGGGCGACGGGTATATTCCTTTTCCTGCTGACTCCAGACGAAAGAACGGATCTCACCAGCCGGCTTATCCAATACATGGCCATCCAGGCCCCTTATGAAATAATGAGGTAATTTGATTAACACATAAATTATGAAAACAATAAATTTCATCTTGGCCATTATCATGATGTTACTGGCATTAATCCTGGGCAAATGTTCGGGCAAGCCGGATTCTTCAGCCGAAATTATCCGACCGGTCCGGTTCGAAAAGGTTATTATGTACGGTGGAGAACAAACAAGGACTTTCTCGGGTGTATCAAAGTCCGGGCTGGAAACCAATTTAAGTTTTAAGGTAGACGGTACACTGAGGCGCCTGAATGTCGAAGTAGGAGACCAGGTACGCGCAGGAGAGTTATTAGCAGTTTTGGATGCAACCGACTACAACCTCCAGCTGGATCAGACAAAGTCTGCAAGTACCCAGGCTGAAGTGAGAATGCAAAATACAAGATCAACCTATGACAGGATTTCAAAGCTTTACGAAACGGGTAGCGTTTCTGTAAATGATTATGAACAGGCAAAAACAGCCTTCGAATCAGCGAGGGCAGGTGTTAATTCGGCCCGGAAACAGGTTCAGCTCGCGGAACAAAGAGTGAATTACACCCGGTTGAGGGCTCCCATCGAGGGTCGTGTTGCAAATGTAAATGCCGAAATCAATGAAAATATCATGGCGGGATTTTCAGTCATAACACTGACCTCCGGTTCCGATATTGAGGTCACGGTCGGTATGCCTGAATCTTTTATTGCCATGATCAGAGACGGTGATACCGTAAATGTTATGTTCTCCTCCCTGGCAGGTGAAAACTTTACCGGCATAATTTCAGAAGTTTCTTATATCGTCGGGGAAGCTTCAACAACCTATCCCATAACCATAAAGCTTGAGGATCCATCCGAAGATATCAGACCGGGCATGACGGCAAATGTCAAGTTCCTGCTCACTTCGGAAGATGACAAAGAAACCATCCTTGTACCCTCCGTTGCCGTGGCAGAAGAGAATGACCAGAATTATGTATATGTATTGAAGGTATTGAATGGAGATACTGCCACCGTCCATAAAAGAATAGTTACCATAGGGGATATTACGGGAGCTGGATTTGAGATCACTGAAGGCCTTGAAGACGGAGAAATGGTAGTGACAGCCGGGATCAGCAAATTAAGCGAAGGATTGACCGTACGTATGCTGAATTGATCAGTTTTACAGAAAAAACAAAGCGAAATGAACAAGCAGCCTGTTATAGAATTTGAAAATGATGACATCCAACTGGTCATTGATGAGCATCTGGCCATCATGAAGATCCTGAGTAAAAATCCATGGCGCAACCTGTTTACAGACCTTGAAAAGAACGATGAGATAAACCAGTTGTATACTCGCATTGAGGATGATAATGCCATAAAGGGACTATTGTTTTTGAACAACCGGGATTGCTATGATGAAACAGCATTTATCAATTTCCTGGCGGAAATATCAGGGAAGGAAATCGATTCCCTGAAATTCCGAAAATTATCAGACTTCGAGCATGAAATAGACCGGGTGCGGGAAATCCTGATCACCCAGCAGTTCATCCTGAGGATGGTACACTTCAAGAAACTTACATTTACCGGAAGTCTTGGCAATGTGTCCACACCATTCATGGGGGCAGGCCTGTCCCTTGATTTCAGGTTTGCATCTGAAGGCGATCTCTTTACATTTCCCCAGATCAAATACGGTTTACATCCCACAGGCGCCCTGCCATTCTGGCTTCCTCATTATGTTAACAAGGGTAAAACTGATGAAATTTTATTTTGCGGAAAGGACCTTGGTGTTCAAGAGGCACTCGACCTGCGATTGATCAATGAGATTTTCCCGGAGAAGGATTTTCATAACCGCTGCATAAAAGAAGCAAAAAATATTTCTGATATCAGCCGGTCTGCTGTCAGATTAACAAAGGAATTAAGACATGATTACGGAAAAGACCTGAAACAATACTTTGCAACAGAAAAAAGATTCGTTGGCATCCTTTAAAATATAAACCATGAAACTTACCAGCATTGCCATAAATAACAACCGGGTTACCTTTTCATTAATAATCGTTGTCCTGCTTATGGGAATCCTGATCTTTACACAGATGCCGAGAGATGATATGCCCCCCTTCCTGATACGCTATGCCAGCATCGTGAGCATCTTCCCGGGTGCCAGTCCCGAAAGGGTTGAAATGCTGGTAACAGATAAAA
Source organism: Bacteroides sp. SM23_62 (assembly GCA_001303955.1). Classification (GTDB taxonomy): domain Bacteria; phylum Bacteroidota; class Bacteroidia; order Bacteroidales; family SM23-62; genus SM23-62. The sequence continues at coordinate 12,914 of LJUP01000008.1, forward strand.
TCGAAAAGGTCGTGCAGGAAATTCCTGAAGTTGATTTTATTGAAAGTGAATCCAGGACAGGCGTCTCTATAGTAGTCGTTGCACTCAAAGAAAGTGTGACTGAGTTGAGACCCATATTTGATAATCTACGAAGGAAAGTTGAAGGTATACAATATCAGCTACCTACAGGAGTTGTGCCTGATATCAACGATGAACTCGGTGATGTTTTTGGGATTATTGTGGGACTGACCGGTGAAGGTTTCTCATATGCTGAACTGAAAGATGTGGCCGATGAGATCCGGGATGGTCTGATCAAGATACCTGATGCCGCCAAAGTAGAGATTGCCGGTGCGCAGGAAGAAAGGATCTTTATCGAGTTCGATAATGCTACCCTTGCCAAATTGGGATTAACCCAGCAAATGCTCATGGGTATACTTTCAAGTACAAATATTGTTTTCCCTGGTGGGGATATTAAAATCGGCAACGAAAGGATCATCCTTGAGCCAACAGGCAGTTTTGAGGACCTGGATGATCTGAGAAATGTGATCGTATCTGCAGAAGGCGGCCAGATGGCATACCTGGGAGACATCACTACCATACGAAGGGGTTATGTCGACCCGCAAAGAGCCATCGTCAGGATCAATGGAGAACCTGGCATGGCCCTGGCCATTTCCCTGAAGAAGGGCGGTAATATAGTTCAACTGGGGGAAGAAATTGACCAGGCCATCGAATATTTCCAGCAGGTATATCCCATAGGCATTGATATCGTCCGAATTGCCTCCCAGGATATTGTTGTACAGGAATCTGTCATGGATTTCATAGGGAACCTGCTCCAGACTGTGGTGGTTGTACTTGTGGTCATGCTATTGTTCCTGGGCATAAGAACCGGATTGGTAGTTGCCAGTCTTATTCCCACTGTGATCATCATGACCCTGTTTATCATCTCAAACCTGGATATAGGATTGAATCAGGTTTCACTGGCTTCCCTGATCATTGCCCTGGGCATGCTGGTGGATAATGCCATTGTTATGTCGGAATCGATTATGATCAAGATGAATAGAGGCGAAAAACCCTTCGTAGCTGCCATGAGTTCAACCAAAGAATTAAGCTTGCCCCTATTGAGTGCCTCGCTTACCACATCCGCTGCATTTCTTGCCTTTTTCCTTGCGGAATCGGTTATGGGGGAGATCATGGGGCAGTTGTTTGTCGTGGTGACCATTGCCTTATTGTCTTCCTGGTTACTGGCCATGACGATGATCCCCATGTTGTGTATTTACTTTATCAAGGTAAAGAGGACCAGGACCTCCCGGCCCCGGAAGCAAAGCTATTTTGACCGATTCAATGTTCATTACGGAAATTTGCTTTTTGGAAGCCTCCGCAGACCATATATCCTTATCATATCCATAGCAGTGATTTTTTTTCTTGCCATGGCCGGATTTGGCAGGCTCCCTTTTGTTTTCCTGCCCGACAGTGAAAGGGCCATCGTTTCAGCCAATATTGAATTACCGCTCGGAACAGACATCAAGAGGACAGAACAGGTGATTACAGAAATTGAGGAATTTATCAAGGACAGCCTTCTTGTAACAGAAAACAGGGATGAAGGTGTTGTCAGCTGGTCCTCCTATATCGGTGAAGGTGCCCCAAAATACGACCTCGGATATATGCCACCCGAGGCAAGCCCGAATTCCGCTCACATCCTGATGAATACATCTTCCGGAAGGATCAATCAATTTGTGATAGATCAGCTGTACACATTCTGTTTTGAGAATTACCCTGAAATGCTGGCAACTGTTTCAAGGCTTGGCAACAGCGGTGGTTCCGCTGTTCCAATCGCAATCAGAATTTCCGGAAAAGATCCGAAAGTACTCTATCAGCTGGCTCTAGAGGTAAAACAAAAACTCAAAGGGATCCCGGGAACAAAAAATGTTGATGATGACTGGGGAATGCGGAATAAAAAGTTAATTGTCGAGATTGACCAGACAAAAGCAAAACTTGCAGGTGTAAGCAGCCAGGATATAGCCATCTCATTACAAACTGTTCTGGCAGGATCTTATATCGGGCAATTCAGGGAAGGAGACAAGGTAATCCCGATCATCATGCGCAACCGGCAATCGGAAGCACAGGATATTGACAAGCTGGAAAGCCTGAATATATATGCCCAGTACTCGGGGATGAACGTGCCCTTAAAGCAGGTGGCAGATGCCAGGATCATCTGGGAAGCCTCTAAGATACTGAGAAGGGACCTGTACAGGACCATTACCGTTTCATCCGAAGTGGTGGATGGCCATACGGCCAATGAAATTATGCTTCAGCTTCTTCCGGATTTGGAACAAAGTGCGAATTCCTGGCCACTTGGCTACAGGTATTTCCCGGGAGGGGAAGCAGAAGAAAGTGCCAAGGCCATGAATGCCGTAGCTGAGAAATTGCCGATCTCTGTTTTTATTATCCTGTTGCTCCTTATTGGGCAGTTCAATTCAATCCGCAAATCAGGGATTGTCCTTCTGACAATACCGCTTGGATTGATAGGGGTGGTTGCCGGCCTGCTGATTGCCAGATCCTATTTCGGGTTTATGGCCTTTATGGGACTCATATCCCTGGCAGGGATCATCATCAATAATGCCATTGTGATGCTGGATCGCATCAAAATCGAGCAGGAAGAATTCAAGCGGCCTCCCCAAGAGGCCATCATCGTTGCTGCCCAGCAGCGCTTCAGACCCATTTTATTAACGACAGCCACTACATCCCTTGGATTGATCCCATTATGGATCGGTGGCGGGATCATGTGGCGTCCCATGGCCATCACCATCATATTCGGTTTGCTTTTCGCCACCATTATCACCCTGCTGTTCGTCCCGGTACTTTATAAATCCTTTTTCAGGATCAGCTATAAGCACTTTAAAAAACCCGGTTAACAGGAAAGGGAAAGTTAATTTTTCTCAATTACAACTGAAAAGAACCTCAACGGAATTAAGGTTGGAATTGATTAAATTTATATATCACAAAGACCAATTCTCCCGGAGCGTTTAATATCAATTTTGGATATTATTCAATATTAATATAAAGATTTGTCAGCCATGACAAATAAAAGAACCCGCTTACTGGCCGCCATCATGTTCACAGATATGGTTGGCTATACCGCATTGATGCAGGAAGATGAACAGAAAGCCAAGGAAAACAGGGACAGGCACAGAAAAATCCTCCAGGAGTTGATTGATGCCCACCAGGGTAAGGTCTTGCAATATTACGGGGATGGCACGCTTGCTATTTTCAACTCGGCCATTGAAGCCGTGGAATGTGCCACCCGGATCCAGCAGGAATTGCAGAAGCAGCCAAAAATACCTCTGCGGATTGGTTTGCATACCGGGGATATCGTATATGACAATGAAGGTGTTTACGGAGATGGTGTCAATATTGCCTCTAGGATAGAAGGACTAGCCATATCCGGGAGTATACTGATCTCCGGCAAGGTATATGATGACATTAAAAATCACCGGGAATTCGAAACGGTTAGCCTGGGATCCTTTGACCTGAAAAATGTCAAGAAACCGGTCGAGCTATATGCCATTGGCAATGAAGGTCTTGCCGTACCTAACAAGCAGGAAATTCATTCCAGGCCAAAAGACAAAGTTAAGAGCCTGGCCGTATTGCCTTTCGTGAACATAAGCCCGGATCCTGATAATGAATATTTCAGCGACGGAATCACCGAGGAACTTCTGAATGTACTGGCCCAGATAGATGGATTACAGGTAACCGCCAGAACTTCCTCATTTGCGTTTAAAGGTAGGCATGAAGACATCAGGCAAATTGGCAATCAACTCGGTGTAAGGAATATTCTTGAAGGCAGTGTCAGGAAGGCCGGTAACAGGGTCAGGATTACCGCCCAGTTGATCAGTGTTGCTGATGGTTACCACCTCTGGTCTGAAACCTTTGACCGGCAGCTGGATGATATTTTCGAAGTCCAGGATGAAATTGCCCTGAAAATATCCAACAGGCTCAGGGAAAAACTAACCCTGGTTGCCGGGAAGGATACCCTGGTCAAGATCCCGACACAAAACATTGAAGCATACAACACATACCTCAAGGGACTGTTTCATGCCAACAAATGGACAGTGGAAGATACCAACATCGCCATTGATGCATTTCAAAAGGCAATTGATATGGAACCAGATTTTGCTCTGCCGTGGTCCGGATTGTCTGGTATTCATATTTACCTGGGGGCTTCGGGGAAGCGCCCCCCGCTGGAAGTTTATCCCAGAGCCAAAGAATATGCAGAGAAGGCAGTCCAGTTGGACGAACAATCCCCTGAAGCCCATAGTTCACTGGCCACTGCCTACTTTTACTATGATTGGGATTGGGAGAGGACTTTGCAATCATTGGATCGAGCCATCAAGCTGAATCCAAATTATGCCAATGCTTATCTGCTCAAAGCCTTGGTCTTCAATATCAAGGGGAAATATGATCTATCCATCAAGACAATGCAAAAATCACAACAGCTGGATCCATTATTTGCTCCCGGGCTTTTCGCATATGCCTCCATACTGGGAATGTCAGGGCGCTACGAAGAAGCCCTCGAACAATATGATAAACTGGCCGAGATCTCCCCGCACTTTCCCGATGCCATTTGCCATAAGGGAATTCTTTACAGTGTTCTGGGCCATCATGAAAAGGCAAAAGAACTCTTTGATGAAGCACTTGAAGTCCCAGGATCAGAGGCATTTGCCTATGCGAGTCTTGGTAGTTGGTATGCTGATACGAACCAGCCTGAAAAAGTACAGGAATACCTTGATAAACTGCTCGAAGGAGAAAAGTCATTTCCTGGCCAACCAGTACTTGCCGGTACCGCATTAGTTTATGCTGTAATGGATAAACCTGATGAGATGTTCCATTACTTCAACAGAAGTATAGAAGCAAAAGAAAATTTTGCCATATTCATAAGGGGATTCCAGGTATTGACCAAATACCAATCAGATCCCCGGTTTACTGAATTGCTGCAAAAGATGGGCCTCGACAACTAGTTACTGTTGCATAAAACTGAGGTTGGCCCCGAAGTAGAGGCTGATAGAATTATGGATAACTTTCATGTTGTTCTGCCTGGTTCCCTGGAGCGCCTTTCCTTCTTCCGGATTATACTCCACAGGTTCTGCGAGGTTGATAAACTGTGTCCTTCCCTGCTCGTATCCAAAACCGTAGTTCAGTCCCGTAATTAATTCATGCCCCCTGATATTGAGTCTTAGTCCCCCGGTAACATGAAAAACATTGATTTCCAGTGCTTTCATTTTGTTATAACCAGTAAACGATTGGTAATCCACCCCTTTCCTGTAATTGAGATCCGTTTTGAATCCAGCCAGGAACAATAAATTCTCGGCGATCTTTTGTCTGTAACCGATGGCGATATTCATGACCGGTTTCGTGGCATGGGCAAATGACAACCACTCCTTATTGCTCATCGAATTGAAAATCTGCTCAGTGGTAATATTCGGATTGACCGGAGCAGATACCATGGTATATGGACTTATCCCGGCATAATATTCCAGGGTGAGGAATCCAGTTGTTGATTCATCATGATTATTCAGCCTGAAACCGGCGGCAATGGAAAAAGGCTCCTTGAAGTTTGTCTTGACAGCCTTTTTTTGTTGTGCATCAAGGATCACATAATCCTCCCTGAAATCGTCCCCGCTTTCACCAGTGATATTGCTTTGTTTTTCCTTCCTGTATACCTTTTTACCATCGGAATATATCCGGAAGGATGGTGTCTTAAAGGTCAGACCGATACTCAATCTTGATTTTGTATATAGCATTCCAAACTTCAATAACATCCTGTAATCATTGAATTTTAGGGCTTCCGATGCCATAAAATTTGCCGAATAAAACGGTATGGCCTCCTCTACGTCAAATATGGTATCCTGCAGAGGCATTGCTTCGATGTCAACTTCATGCTCATATTTCAAAGATTTCACTGTGCCAAACCAGCTCAGACCAAACAGAATATCAGGGGTTGCCCTCCAGGCACCGCCTATGCCGAGCCAGTCATCACTGTACCTGTTCCAGAACCGATACAAGGCATGGTATCTTTCGTCTCCCGGCATATGTGGCAGAATATCCATTTGCCTGTCCATTGAATGATTTAGTGTCATCTCATAAGAAGCATTATTAAAAATCGCGACCTCCATGCTTACATCCCTGTTCCATTTGGGTTGCAGAAGCAGGGATATAAACCTTGGCTGGACAACCAGTTTAGAGGTCTTAAGATCAATCCCGCTCCCAAGGGCATTCTTCAGATTATAGAATCCCAGGGAAAAAAGGCTGGCATTAAAAGAAAACATGGACTTCCCGCCGGCAGCGATGATAGCCGGATTGTAATAAATGGCACCAGGACCCGACCCTCCCCCAACAACTGCTCCTGATAAGAGGGAAGACTCTTCATTGAAATTCTGGGTCCAGTAACTGTATGATTGAGCATGAAGCCTGAAAGAATGTAAAAGGCAGACTGATAATGTGCAGAAATAGAATACAGTCCTGAGCTTATTCTGTAATAAATTCTTCGAAGTGAATACTGGCCTTGCCACGTATTAAAAATAAATTATTTTTTTGAATCTGTTTTGACCGGTAACTTTTATGCAAAATCTTTGTACATTGTTTTTCTGAAAGACATAAAACCTTGGCTTCTCAATCCTACTTTGGTATGATTGTTGAGTCTATCCGGTAGATATTCAAGTGTCTCTTCCCAAATTGCTCCCCTTGAATAGAGCGACAATTCGCTCTGACGTTAATTAATATTTATTCATATGATCCTCAGGATCATCAAACACTATCGTGCTATGAAACCTAAAGTTTACATGATATCAGTTTTACTGATGCTACTATCTGTGCAGATCATTGCTGCACAGGACAGGATAATCAAACGTGACGGGGAGATCATTGAGTGCAAAGTTGAGGAGATCGGCTCTGAAGAAATAAAATATATCCTGGCAGAATATGGACCTGACCTTCAGTTCGGTATCCTTAAATCGAAGGTTGAGAAAATTATGTTCGAAAATGGGAGAGAGATGTTGATTGATCACCTTGAATTTGCCAGGGAAACCACTGAAATGAATTCAATAGATCTTTTCCAGGTCCAGCGAAGAAATGCTATTAAAATGGCTTTCCTATCTCCACTGACAGGCATAACGTCATTTTCCTACGAAAGGGCCCTCAAACCAGGACGATCCATAGAATTCACCCTGAGTCTTATAGGCCTTGGATTCAATAATCCGGAGGATGCTGCGGGACTGGGACTGAAGGCAGGCTATAAATTCATCAGAAGCCCGGATCATTATATCCGGGGAATGCGCTATGCCCATATCCTGAAAGGTGGCTATGTAAGACCTGAATTCTCTTTTGCCAAATACAATCTGCGTTCCAAGAACGAAGATGTAGTCAAGGCAGCACTGATGGTCAATATCGGCAAGCAATGGGTCTTTTCAGATGTCTTCCTGCTTGACCTGTATTTCGGGGCCGGATATGGAATGACAACCTCCAGGATTGAGGACCCGGAGTATCCCCATGATTTTGTCGTGGTGGACCCGGACTTCCCGCTGGCCCTTGACGCAGGCTTTCGCCTGGGATTCCTTATCAAATAAGTGAAGAAGACCCGGGATCCGTTCCCGGGTTTTTTATTCGACCATGGAACTGACGAAAAAGTATCCCAGTCCACAGGCAAACAGCCAAACCCCGTAGAGTGAGTGTTCCAGGACACTGACAGCAAGGGATTTTGTTTTGAAGTAACGATAGCTAAATATAAGTCCCGCTATAAATGTCAGTGCCAGTACAATCCAGTTTTTATACAAAACATGCCCAAAGGAAAATGCTGCGGCACTGAAAATGATTTTCAGGGCATCACCGGGGAAAAGATCACCGTACCTGTGGAAGAACATGGACCGGTATGCAAGTCCCTGAGGAATCACACTGAAGACGGGATAAAAAATGCTGATTATCAGCAGTAACAAGGGATTTGTGCGTATTAGCAAGAATATTTTGCTTGCATCGATGATCCAGATTAAAACCAGCATTACGATAGCAGAGATCCCGAACATAAACAATATTTTTCCCAGTTCTGTCCTGCCCTGCTTCCAGTTTAGAAATGTTTTCGTATCGAATGCAGGATCATAGATCAGATATAAATATACCGTGATGCCCATGAATAAAAGAATGGCCATCAAGGGGATATCCCATATATCCAGCATTACAATAACCGGAAGCACTCCATATAGAATAACCAGTTCTGCAATCTTCCTGGGTTTATGATCTGAATATAGGAGACTTTTGAGATTCATGGTTGAGACGAACTATCCGAAAAAAGCCCATCCAGCAATGCGGGACGGGCTCTAATCAATCCTGAAGTATTTTTTTATTAAACTTTTTTAACATTTACTGCGTTTAATCCTTTTTTTCCTTCGGTGAGTTCGAAGGTCACTTCATCATTTTCAGAGATTTCATCTACTAATCCGGATACGTGAGTAAAATACTCATTATCGGATTCATTGTCCTTAATAAACCCATAACCTTTTGAGCCATTAAAGAATTTAACTGTTCCTGTTTTCATTAAAAAAAATAAAAATTTACAATTACGCAAAGGTAACAGAATGATTGATATAGCCTATTAAAATGCTGTTAAAATTATATTGTATACAGTTTTCAAAGAAATGTTTAATTTCGAAAATAACTTATAAACCGTTATCAGTGCTCACTAACGCTAAATTCCAGAAAATGAAAAAAACAATTATCACGCTTGCCATTTTCATTGTCATCCTTTTGATAGTTACCTCGTGTCTTCCAGGAGAAAACCCTGTCCAGGACGTACCCTCTGATTATGGAAGTACAGCCGGATTCCTCAAGGGACTCTGGCATGGCATTATCGCACCTGTTACTTTTATAATATCCCTTTTTACCGAAAATATCAATATGTATGAAGTGCATAACAACGGGGGATGGTATGATTTCGGGTTTGTGATCGGGGCCGGGATTATCTTCAGCGGCAGTGGCCGTGCTTCACACAGGCGAAAGTAAAACCTTATAAATTACGATTTTTTTTTCACATCAGAGGAAGGTTTGGAACTATTAGCTCCAAGCTAATAGTTCCAAACCTTTTATTTGGCCGTTTCATTTATAATGATTATAATATAGTCATTATTTTTGACTAATTTTTAATCATTATGATAACACGAAGCGGACAGGCAGACCTGCCATTGCACACTGGCAAAGTCCCACAATGGTTGTATGAACGCATGACCAGGATGGCCAGGGCCATCGTTGAAGCCGTTGTTTCAGACTATGGTACATCCTCATTTTTAAGTAAAATAAGCGATCCTTACTGGTTCCAGGCGCTGGGATCAGTGCTGGGTATGGACTGGCATTCTTCAGGGATAACAACATCTGTAATGGGAGCGCTGAAACAGGCGGTAAATCCCATTTCAAAAGAAGTGGGACTATATGTTTGCGGAGGAAGGGGAGGCTATTCCCGACGGACTCCGGATGAATTAATGAAGTATTCAGATAAAACCGGCCTGGATGGGAATGCCCTGGTCAGGTCAAGCAGGCTCACTGCCAAAATCGATAACACAGCCATACAGGATGGATTTCAGATATACCTTCATTCCTTTATCATATCAGATACCGGCGAGTGGTCAGTTGTCCAGCAGGGCATGAATGGCCCCGTCGGTATGGCTCGAAGGTATCACTGGCATTCACCCGGAGTCAGGTCATTTGTCGAGGAACCACATGCATGTATTGTTGGAGAAAACCTGGGTAAGATCCTCAACCTGACTGACAGAAATGCCGGTGATACGAGGCAGGGTATAATGGATATTACCAGGGAAAATCCAGTTAAGATGATCGATGAGATACGCCTGATGGTCCTTCCCTCCCATCATGATGTTACTTACAGGGATGTGGATCTGAAAAGATTGGGTGCTGTGCTGGTTATTGCCTATGACAGGAAATTTAAGGATTTTGAGGATCTGCTCCTGCTGGATGGATTGGGTCCCAAAACCCTCAGGTCACTTACATTGGTCAGCGAAGTAATACATGGCACTCCATCCAGGTTTAGTGATCCGGCAAGGTTTTCATTTGCCAACGGAGGCAAGGATGGCAAACCATTCCCTGTACAAACCAGCGTTTATGATGAAACATTTCAGTTTCTCAGGCGATCCATAGATAAAGCAAAACTTGGCATTTATGACAGGCAACGGGCAATAAAGGGACTTGTACCTTTACTTGACAGATTGGAACAAAATTTCATACCAAATATGGAACATTTTCAAAAATATATTGATAAAGAGATAAAAGAGTCGTCTTATCATGGTGGAAAAACAGCTGCAGTTAAAACCAAAGGCAGGAAAATAAAAAAGAGAACAGAACCCAGGGATAAACAACTGAGTCTGTTCTCTTAAGATATCAGGGTTGGTAATCTAACGCCTTTTTTGACCTCCGGTACTGCTTTTCGACCTGCTGCTACTTCCAGATGTAGTAGTACGTACAGCACTTTTGGAGGGGGTGCTCCTTGATTTGCTGGTCGTACTCTTTTTTGCTGGCTGCTGGCTCTTTTGGTAATTATATGTTCGCTGGCTTCCCTTGCTGCGGGCCTGTGATTCCCGGTTTAACTCACGCCCCCTAGGGCTGCTTATACCACTCCTGTTGTAGGTACCTCCCTGGGAAGAACGGCTGGCAGAACTGCTGCGTGTTGCAGTGGTTGTAGTTGTAGTCGTCGTCGTGGTCCTGGTTGTGGTCGATGATGTGCTCCGGCTGCGCCTGTCTGTAACTGGGGCAGGCCTGGTTGAAGGGACATCGCTTTTTTTCCAGGATCCGTCTTCACGTGTTTTCCAGCTATCGCCCTTCTTGCGGTATACATTCCCATTGTGGTCTGTATAGACATTGTTTTTCCGGTCTGCAATTTCTGGTTTGCTGTAGGATGACCTGGTGGCAGTTGCACCCGTCCGGGATCCATAGGTTGTTGCCCTTGTTCCTGTGTGCACTACCCCGGTTGGCCGGTTTCTGTAAATATTCTGGCTGACTGCTTGATGGTATCCGTCACTGTACCCTGCACGGTAACCTGAACGACTGCTGGTATAGACTCCATAATTATACCCATGGTAATAACCCCTGTAATATCCACGGTTGTAACCATGATAGTAACCGTGCCTGTAACCGTAACAGTATCCGGCAGGTCCCCACCAGGAAGTGTAATAATACGGACTCCTGTAATAGCTGTAACCAACCCAGCCATAACTGACACCTACAGAAAAACCCCACCCGGTGAAAGGATTATAATGCACTCCGAAACCGTAGGTGACAGGTCTAGGATAGTAGTATCTGCGATACCATGGCCTGTAATAATAGCCCGTACCATAGACAATGGTCCCATGGTAAGGATATGAATAAATATACCCAGGTGTGTATCCGACATAAACAACAGAAGGGGTATAGTCGTAGACGTACACATATTTGACGTTATAAACAGGATATTCCGGGGGTATTTCCTGAACCTGGTCGGGTACGACAACACACACTTCCCAGGGACCGGTTGGAGAACCGGATTCAAACCAGATTGCATTATCCACACAGTAATAACGGTCATCAATCAGCAAGACAGACTTGTCTGTGTTCAGGGCATAAGCCATTTTGGTGCCCTTGATTTGTCCGAACTCCGGATTACCGTCATAACTGACTTCTACTGTAGCTGTCTTCCTGTCTACTTCTGCTGTCTGGGGGATCTCATTCTCCAGTAAGGCTTCTTTGGATTCTCGAGTACCCGGAACACTGGATTTTACACTTCCCATTTCGGATGCTGTTTCAATCTGTGCAAAATCTGCTGGCAGATCATCCGGGTTTACAAACACCCAGTCATGCTGGTCCAAGGACCTGGATTTGTACCAGCGGCCGGCTATTAGGACATAATAATCCTGGGTGTTAATATCCATCAGTATCTCATTCTCCGTATTCCTGACATAAAGCAGGCCGGTTCCTTCAAGTGTGGCAAAATCCGGTTCACCATCGGTGATTATCAATTCTGCAGGCTCCTTGCTAAGCACAATTTTGGGCGGATACTCCAGGGTCCTTGCAATGGAATCCACGTCTGAATCGGGTGCTCCTTCTGTTTGTCTTGCGATTTCGAGGACAGCTACCGGTGGAGTGTCTATCTCACGCCAGGTATCTTCCAACCGGCCGGCCCGGTACCACCAGTCTCCTCCTTTGAGATAATAATACAGGTCAGCAGTATTGTAGATAATAAAATAGGGCGTGTTGATCACATACTGGAGTTTGGTGTTTTCAATTTCCTCCAGGATGGGTTCTCCATCGATCAGTATCAATACAGCTGCTTCATCCTCAAAATAGATTTTAGGAGCTGTATTGTTCAGTTGTTCGGAAAACTCCTCGTTTTTCTCAACCATTTCAAGACTAGTCAAAAGCCTGTCAAGTGAGTAAGTGAGGTCCATGGCAGGTATTTCACTTTCCAGCAGGTTGATCATCCTTTCTTCATCCTCCTCATCTGCTTCAGGAAACTTAACAGATTCGACATCAACATCCATAAGTTTAACCAGGCGTGTATCAAAATCCGTCAACAGGCGGCTCTTGAACCACATTGCTCCGAACACCATGCTCTCCCCTGTCTTTTTAACGGATATGGCAGCCCTGGCATCAAGCATGTCTCCTTCGAGTGCATTTATCTGTGGCTGGTAGATCTTGATCTCGGCCTCTTCAGTACTCACCTGTTTGGGCCATTCTGGTTCCTGCTTATCGGTTTCCATTCCAAATGCAGTAACCGTAGCGAGGATCCAGACAAATCCGATATATGCTTTAAGTGTTTTCATGGCTATTGCTTTTATGAAAAAATGTTATTTCTGATTAACTGAAGTCCAAATTCCGTGCCATCCGGCAGTGGCCAGTCCGGTATATTTACCGGATTTCTTTTCCAAACGGGGTAAAGGCAAGCATTCCAAGTTTGAAATGTTGGATGCCAAAAGGGATCCCGATGATGGAGATGGATAATAATAATCCGAAGATAAAGTGCGTAAGGCTTATCCACAATCCTCCGATCAGGATCCATATGATATTCATAATGGTACTCAGGCAACCCGGTTCGTTTGGTTTATTTACGATATCTTTCCCAAAAGGTACGAGCGCCAGCATAGAAAGTTTCAATGTCTGGATCCCAAATGGGATCCCGATAATCGTCAGGCATAGAAGAACACTGGAAATGACATACATCAGGAAGATGATCAGTCCCCCGAAAACAATCCAAATGATGTTTCCGACAATGTTCATTTATCTAACTATTTCAGAAATATAAATTTAAGGACTTTTCATCGGAAGATTCAGGGTGTTTATCAAAATTAATTCACATAACACATTTGTATACTATATATTAGCTTTCACAAGTGCTGTAATGAAATTGTTTATGACTATGAAAATTTTTACAAAACTGAATATGCTGTTCATTTTACTGGCCCTTGTATCATTCTCATGTCAAAAGGGGGAAGGATTCCTGGCCGAGCTCGCGACAGCCGATACAGAATATTACGAAATGGAATTCACCGCCCAGGTAACCGATCTGGATGGTTTCCAGATATTCAAGGAGGAAGCATTCAAAAGCAGCCTGGAAAAGATCCTCAGCGAAACAGGTATCAGTGAAAAGCGACTGAATGCCATTTACTTAAAAGAAGCTGAAATAAGCCTGGAGGGCGACAGCATGTATAAGGATCTCAATATCATGCGATTTCTTGAGTTGACCAATTACACTGATGCCCTTGGTGAGGAGAAAATCGCGAAGCTGAATCCCGTCCCGGATGGACAATCCCTTGTTTTTCTCAATCCCTCAGCCGAAAATATCCTGCCTTATTTCGAGGAAAAGGCCTTCATCATGACCGCACAGGGTTTTCTGGAACAAAGGATTTATGAGAATGTTAAGATGCTCGCAAGGTTTAAATTTGAAGTGAAAGCTGGAATTTAGGCAGGTTTTTCGTAATTTATAGAAAGTTGATTTTTCACAGCAATATTATATAATTAAACTCAAACCCTCGGATCTCAAAATTAAACAACATAAATTGTAAAAAATACTTTAACATCTTAAATTCTGCTGCCATGAAAAGACTCATTAAACTCTTATTTTTATTTTCCCTCATAGGCGTATTAGCCGGGGGGTGTGAACTACTGAGGAATTCTGTCAAATTCAATGAAGATTACTCCGTAACTTTCACTATCAACGCGTCAGAGGACCTTGAACATGACTTTATTGAACAAGTCATTACTACCAATATTCAGGAAATACTGGATGATAATGGTGTCAGTGCGGAGAAACTGAGATCTGCCACACTTATCGAAGTCAGGGCTGAAATTGAATCCGGCTCCTCGGAAATTAATTTTGATAAGGTCGTTGATGGCGAAGTTTATCTGAAGCTTGGCACTAAATCCCCCTTGAAAGTTGCATGGTGGGACACTTCGACCGGATCAGGCAAAACGGTTGCCTATCTTGATCATACGAGCGAAAACTTAAAGGATTATATTCTCGCAGATACATTTAGCGCTGGTGGATGGGTTGAATTGAACAAACCAACTGAGGGTACATCATGGGTTACGGTGTATCTTGTATTCGAACTGGATGGCAAGATCCTGGGTAAAGCCTGATAACCGGAAAAAGATCAGCAATATCTGAACGTAAACCAATCCCGGATGTTCTGTGAAATGAACATCCGGGTTTTTTTATTTGGATTTGATAAAAATAGTAAGCAATTTTGCGGGAAACTAATCCAACTGTATCATGCGTAAAATTGTTTCAATTTCTGCCCTTGTATTGGCACTTGGCATGTTTTCCTGCCAGTCCGGAGATAAATCCGCCGATGCAGGAATTCGCTACTACCGTCATCTCAGATTTTCAGAAACTCCCTTTGATCTTTACACCGGTAATCATGAGCTCAGTGCCAGGGAAGCGAAAACAGTTAATCATTATAGATTTAGGTACGATGATCAGTCCATGTTGACCGCCCTTGAATTCATGAGGGGTGGCGAACTGCTCAAAGGGTCTTCCACAGGCGCATCCCGCATACTTATTACTTATGAAGGGAACAAAGAGACACACCATTTTTTTGACCACAATGGAGAGCCTGCCCAACGGGCCGGCGTATTCACGGCCATATATGAACTGGATGATAATGGCATCCGGAAAGGCCTGAAATTCTACGACAAGGAAGGTAATCTGACTGAAAACCGCAACGGGATAGCCTGGTTTGAATGGCAGATTATGCCAACAGAACAGGTCAGGGAAAATCGGTATAACCTGGAAGGAGAAGAAACTGTCCTGAATGAATTTTGTCCCTTTTATGAATTGAGATTCGATTATAATGACGAGGGATGGGTCACAGATATGGCTAACTACCAGGGAGATACCATGTACAATTGTACTGTTGAAAATTGCGGTGATATAGGCGTATCCTATTTTTCCTTCAAATACAATGATGCAGGTGACCTGACCTCATTTGAGGTGCGCAGCCTTACCGGGCAGCTATCAAACCTTTACTGGGGCTGGGCCCGGTTTGAAAACAAGTATGATGAAAATGGCAATGTCCTCGAACGCGCCATGTTCGATCAGGACGATGAACCACTCGCAGGTATGTCAGTGCCGGTTACCCAGATGGTTTATAATGAGCAGGGATCAGTGGTGGAAAGAAAGAACATGGATATTGGCAGGAACCCCATCAACCATCCGCAATCCGGAATTTCAGTTGTCAGATATGTCTATGATGAATCAGGGCATCCAACCGATACGCTAAGGTTCAACAGTGACATGGCCGCCCTGTAATGGAAAATCTCTATAAATCTGCATCGCTGTGGGCATTATTGCTCATTGCACTGACAGTGCCCTACTCCTGCAGACAACCCGGTCAGGCGAAATCTTCACCTGAGGTACCGGCCGGAACTGTTGTATCTTCCTTTGACGGTGCAGCCGGGATGCTGATCGATCAACTGCAAGAGCAGGGCGATTATGTGAACAGCAGGCAGTTCCCGAGCATGATCAAAGCGCGGACAGTATACGAGGAGCTGGGAGGGAATATCCATCTCATCGACATGCGCCGTGAAGCGTATTATCAGCAAGGGCATATAGCAGGAGCTGTCAATGTCAGGCGGTCCGAAATCCTTGATCATTTTGAGAATGAGATCCTCCCCTTCCAGTATGATAAGATCGTACTGATCTGTTACGGGGGACACATTGCTTCTTATACCACCCAAATATTGAGATTGCTGGGCTATGGAAATGTTTATGCCATGCGGTATGGGATGAGTGGATGGAACAGTGATTTTGCAGAGGATTTCTGGACAGCCGGTATATCCAGTGATTTTCAGGACCAACTGGTTTCGGAAGCCAGTCCGAAACCTCCTTCCATGTACCAGCCTGTATTGCATGCCACTGGAACTACCGGAGAGGAGATCCTCTACGAACGGGCCAGGGCAGTGCTTGCAGAGGATAATGGGCCCATATTTATAGACCAGGAATCTGTTTTCGAAAATCCGGATGATTATTTTATTATCAATTTTGAACGGAAGGACAAATATGAATCCGGGCATATTCCCGGAGCCATCAGGTATAAGCCACAGGGGACCCTGGGTATTCCCTCCGAGATGAGTACAATCCCGACAGACCGGACGGTAGTTGTATACTGTGGTACTGGACATAATTCCCAGTTTGCAGTGGCCTATTTAAGCCTGTTCGGTTACGATGCAAGGTCGCTGAATTACGGGAATAATGGTTTCATGCACCAAAAGATGGTGGAGGAAAGGGAACAACTATCCTGGCATCCATTCACTGATGAAGACATCCATGATTTTCCCTATGTAACAGGAAATCAATAATGCTGACCGGATCCCCGGTGGCAGAAGTTGCTCATGCTTATCTAGAAGGATATTGCGGAATCAGGCTGGAAGTTGAATTCAGGGGTTTCATCCACCAAGATCATCCTGCTGTTTTCAGCATCCCAGTGTCTTATCAGTGAATCCAGCATGGGTCCGGTATCAAGAACGAACAGGTTATCCATTCCCATCTGGGTGAAAAGTATCCAATACTTTTCTGCTCTGTAGGTCTCTTCGGCATATAAGACCCCGGTGGATGTTGACTCCTTGAAAAACCGGTGGATGATATCCGGACCCAGGCGCTCAGATGGCAGGTTCATGGCACCAGGCAGGTGGCCAGCAGTGAATGTACCGTTATCACGCAGATCTACAAGCTGGAGACCGGGTTCCTGGGTTTTCATTTCCTTATATTTGTGAATGGAAATGATATGTGTCTTCCGGTTGATTTTATCGAGGAGCTCCTCCCCGGATAAGTGGAAAACCTTTTTCCGGGGCAGTGCCAGGATAATGAGGATCGCCATGAAGGCGGTCAGGATCAGGTATAAATAATTTTTCATCACTCACACCCTCCTATCAATTCGGCCTCCCTTTGGCGTTTAACCTCGAGAAAGGCTGTTTTCAGACTATCCGGCATACTGTTCATCCTGGTGAAAAAGTCCCTCGCCCGGTACCTGACCTCGAACAGGGCATTCTCGGCCGCACTGATCCTGTCACCAGTAAAAGTTGATTCCATGACCACCCTGTACCATTCATTCATCCCGCCCAGCATGATTATTGATTTTTCGTAGCCCTTCTGGGTGCAAAGCATCCAGGCTTCACCGGCAAACGTATTACCATTGGAATAGAATACGGGTGATCTGGCAGGATCGTTAAGATAACCGGACCAATCCGGATTCAAAATTTCAGCCACCGGTATATTGATGGCACCCGGAATATGGGCAGTGCGATAAGCAGCCCGGTCCCTGACATCCACCAGCAGGATGGTCGTATCCTCATAAACAACCATCCTTGCCACCTGGTCCACCGACAGGTACCGTCCGTCATCTTCCATCGCCTCCAGCATCCCGGGGACATTTAGTTCTCCGTATGACCGCCGGCCTTCAGGTAAAAAGATGATCAAGCCTGCCAGTAGGACCAGCATAGCCGATACCTGAAAACGGATTGAATACATTTGTTTCTTTATTCAAACTATAATTCACTGTTTATATCCGGACGCGCAAATTTCTTTTCTGCCTTCTCCGCGATCCAGAACATGCCTGCAGCAATGACCGTTACCCCGAATATAAATACCGTATCACTGAGTCCAAGTGCAGCCGACAGTTTTACCGGTCCCCTGTAACCTGAATCCATAAAATCCTGTATCAGGGGATAAGTCTCCGCAAACAGAAATGCTCCAATCCCGCCACCCAGCAAAAAAACAAAGGCATCAATTTTCCCGATGGCAGCTGCACTGATGCCGGTACCCGGACAAAAACCCCCCATGATGAAGCCCGCTCCCATAATGATCCCACCGATGATGGCCGGTCCGATATAATAATGGTTATGGAACACCAGATCCATATCGAGCAGATCCAGGGAACTCAAAATTCTTGAACCGATCATGGCAACAATGGCAGCGGTAAAAAAGACTTTCAAAACAGTGGTATCATACCCGTAAAACATCCCGGCCAGTTTCCTGCTGGAGCTAAATCCTCCCTGCTCGAGGGCAAACCCGAATCCGGTTCCCACCAGGAAGGCACTCAACAAATTGATGAACCCGGCTGTTTCAGATGATGTAAGAATGGGTGCCATTGAATTTACATTAGATCCAGTTCTTCCTGAAAAACCAGGCAAACAAATATCCTGATCCGAATATGGTGATCATGGTGACAAAACCTGCCGTTGTCAGCACGGCCATGCCTGAAAGCGCAGCCCCGCTGGTACACCCCCTGGCCATCTGTCCCCCGTAAACAAAAAACACACCGCCAAGGAATGCCAGTAAAAGCCTTCTGGAATCGGATATTTTCGGTGATTTTTCAATTTTCCAGGTAAGCCTTCCCGATACGACGCCTGATATAAAACCGCCAAGTAACATGCCCATGATCTGGAACACCAGCCAGTTATTGATAGGGTTATTCCCATCCTGGAAATACTTGCTGTAATACTCGGCAGTGGCTGCATGTTCCTGGCTGACGGTCCCGACCACTGAGACGACACAGTACTTGATACCCCCGCTTGCTCCGAGTCCCCTGCCCGACAATACCATTGCACCCAGTAAAACCAGTCCCAGCAATACCCCGGCAAGGTACGGATTCATATAAGGTCTTCGCCTCATGACCTTCAAATGTATGTAAATCCTTTTAATTGGGGAAGTTTTATCTATTTTCCTCTTGGTATCCATACCGGTTTTTCCTGGGAACATCAAAGTAAAGGAAGACTGGAAACGGAAGCGCTACAAGAATGCAATCGCCATCCATGTCATGGAACCGGCTGACAGTCCCATAAAAAAATACAAAGCCCACATGGTTGATAAAGTCTTTACTTATCATTCAGGCAACATAAAGATCAAGACCCCGGCAGGAGGGTCCCACTTTTGTTTGTTAATATATCGATAGTGACCGGGATCATTGATGCGGTCTTAAAGAGGCAGGAATTGCTTGACAACCAGGATCGCTAAAAAATAATATGTGCTCCATTTAAAATAAATGAATCTGAGGTCACGTTAATCTGGTCTGTCTTAATATTCAAATCTTTAATAATTTGTAAGAGGATATTTATAATTAGCCAATGAAAAGCAAATTGTATTGTTTCACTTTAGCCATGTTCATGTTTGCATGCAGGCAGGATGCACAAAAAATGGACTCATTCTTAACAAATCCGGATATATTTACATTGCCTATCCAATTGAAGCCGGACAGCGTAAAGCCCTTAAGATCAGTGATCGATCCCGGATTTCAGACAGATCTTGAAAAGACCCTGAACTCAAATGCCAAGTGGAAAAGACTGATAAGTCAGAAAAAACTGGCAGTGGGTGTCGTAGATCTTTATGACCCATACCATACAAGATATGCAAGGGTAAATGGCAATATTATGATGTATGCTGCAAGCCTCCCAAAAATAGCTATCCTGCTGGCAGCCATGGATGCTATTGAGAAAGGTGAAATTGATGATACTCCGGAAATCAGGGCCAAAATGCGTCTTATGATGAGTAAATCAAGCAATACCGCATCAACGGAACTGATGGATATGCTTGGTTACGAAAAGATATCAAATACGCTACAGGATCCGAAATATGACCTTTACGATGAAGATTATGGTGGCGGATTATGGGTGGGGAAAAGATATGCCAAAACGGGTGAAAGGCATCCCGATCCTTTGAGGGGAATAAGCCATGGGGCCACAGTAACCCAGGTGTGCCGATACTATTATTTATTGGCTTACGGCATGCTCATAAATTACGAAAGGTCAAAAGAAATGCTGGAATTAATGGCCGACCCGGAACTCCACCATAAATTTGTAGCGAAGCTGGAACAGATCGCCCCCAGGGCCAAGCTGTACAGGAAATCCGGGACATGGAAAAACTTCCATGCAGACTCTGTGCTGGTCTGGGGACCTGAACGGAGATATATCCTGGTGGCATTAAGTGAGGACAAAGACGGGGCCAGGATATTACAGGATTTGGTTGTCGCGGTGGATAAGATGCTGAAAAGGGCATAATTGCTAAATTGGTTTACACGCGATAAGAAATTTGGCCATAATACATGAAACCTGCCAGCATGAGTATAAAACTTCTGTTCCAGAGAACATTCGATATAAGGGAAGGGGAGATGCGCCGTGCTGTTCTGATGCAACTCAATATTTTCCTTCTTATCTCTACACTGCTTATCATAAAACCAACGATAAATTCCCTGTTCCTTACCAATGTGGGCATAGAAAAACTGCCCCTTGCGTTCATCCTTGTAGCTTTAGGAGCCGGTATCATTACATCTTTCTATTCAAGACTGCTCAGCTCCACCCCGCTGAATAAGATTATTTTCTACACGCTTTTGACATCGGTTTTTACAATTACTTTGTTTGCCATACTCCTCCGCTTGAATCATATAGAAAAATGGGTACTGTATTTATTTTATGTATGGGTGGCTGTTTTCGGTGTATTGTCAGCCTCCCAGTTCTGGATACTTGCCAATATCGTTTTCAATGCCCGTGAGGCAAAAAGGTTGTTCGGGCTGATCGGAAGTGGAGCCATAATAGGCGGTATTTTTGGAGGATATCTTGCCTCCATACTGGCCCCTATTGTGGGCAGTGAAAACCTGCTGTTTATAGGTGTCTTCTTTCTTTTGATCTGTATCCCCGTCAATGCAGCTATATGGAAAAGCCAGGAACTAGCCGCCCTGACTTTTCCCCGGCAAAAAAAACGCATGGGTAAAATCGCCGAACATCCTATGCGGCTGATTAAAAACTCAAAACATTTAACCTACCTTGCCCTTATTACCATTCTGGTCGTTATGGTTGCACGGTTGATTGATTACCAGTTCAGTGCAATTTCATCGGCCAAGATACCCGATGAGGATGAACTGACAGCTTTTTTTGGATTTTGGTTCTCAAACTTCAACATATTATCCCTTATTATTCAACTCTTTATTACCAGAAGGGTGGTTGGTTTGTTTGGCGTTGGCTTATCCTTGTATTTTCTGCCGGCAGGCATATTTATAGGAGCCCTGGCATTATTATTTGTGCCTGGACTCTGGTCAGCCATCTTTGTCAAATTGTGTGACGGAAGCCTGAAACAATCCATAAACAAAGCAGCCATCGAACTGCTGGCGCTACCCATTCCCGCAGAAATAAAAAACCAGGCCAAGACATTTATCGATGTCGTGGTGGATAGTTTTGCCACCGGACTGAGCGGGATCATCCTGGTAACCCTGGTCAACGGGCTCGCAATCTCAGCCAGATTTGTCAGCATACCTGTTATTTTACTGATTTTTTTATGGCTCTATTTCGCCACCCATGTAAGACGGGAGTATGTATTATTATTCAAACAAAAACTAAAGCAAAACAGAACTGACAGAAATAGTGGTATTCTGGATGTTTCAAATGATACTGTTTACGGGGGACTGAAAAGGGTACTTGAAGATGGCACGGAAAAACAAATATTATATGTCCTCCAGCATATGCAGGACATAAAACATGAAAGGCTCTTCCCCAATATCAGGAACCTCCTGAAGCACAGTTCACCTGTCATCAGGGCGGAGGCGCTTAAAAAGCTGTATTACTATAAATCTGAAAAGCTGATCAATGAAGTAAACCTGATGGTTCATGACAATGATTATAATGTCAAAGTAGCGGCCATTGAGTACCTGATAGAGCATGCATATCTTCAAAAAATTGATATTATAGATCAATATCTGAATGATAAGGATTACAGGGTGAGCGGAGCTACCATGTTGAGCCTGGTAAACGAAATAAAGGACAATCCCGGACTTAAAACCTTATTCAGGTTCGAAGAACTGATTGATGACAGGATAGATAAACTTGAAAGGACAACTGATCCTGAAGAACTTAAATTTAGGAAAATCAACATTTTACGGATAATTGGCCAGACAAACCAGCCTGGATATTATCCCTATATAAAAGAGTTCTTGAACGATGCGGACGCTGATATTCGGAAACAGGCAATTTTGACAGCCGGGAACACCCTTGAACTTGAATTTATTCCTGATATGCTAAAATTCCTGAAAATAAAGGAAATCAGGAATACGACCACGCTGGCACTGGCTAATTTTGGAAGTGTCATCATTGATTATTTCAGGGATGAGATAAAAAAACCTGATCCGGATAATGAAATGATCCGCATGATCCCTATGGTGGTTGAAAATATTGAATCCCAGAAATCCGTAAACTTTCTCTTTGAGTTGCTTGATTTCGAAGATCATACGGTCAGATCAGAGACGCTGGATGCTTTGTCCAAATTAAAACTGAAATTTCCTCAACTGATCATCAGCAATAAAATTATTATCAATATCATACTGGAGGAAGCAAGGCTTTACCTCACAACAATCTCCGCCCTGTACATCCAGCAAACGAGGATGAACCAGCCCAGTAATAAACCTTTTGAAGACAATCATAATGAAGTTTTTGAAGCGAGGAAAAGCCTGATTGAAATACTTGAACGCAGGCTTGATGATAATCTTGATCGGATATTTAAGTTACTGGGACTGAAGTATCCTCCGGAAGAGATCGATACAATATATAAGAACATTAAAAGCGACAAACCCGATCTGAGGTTGAATGCCGTTGAATTCCTGGATAATCTGCTGGAGGTAAACCTGAAAAAGATCCTGATACCAATTATGGAAACCGTTGCCATTGATACCCTTACAAAAGAAACCCTTAAAAGCTTAAATATCAAGATCACCAATCAGTATGATTGTTTTGACCTGTTACTAAAGGGAAAGGATATAAAGCTGAAACTGGCGGTATTCTTTTTAATATCAAAATTGAAGGAGAAAAAATACAAAGACCTGGTAATGCCATACTGTGACAGTCATAACATCAAAACCAGGACCTTTGCTTTGCGTACAATGGCCGCATTGGCGGGAAACTAGACTTTCCGGTCCAGCCACAACTTTCACACCTGTATCATAGCACGGGCCTGTCTATCCAAAGCGGCAGGATCAGGATCACCGGAGATTACCAGATCCTATGGTACCTTTCTGATGGCCCTTTCAATTTTCAACGCCAGCGCATTATGGTCTGCAGCGGAATTCTTCTTCAGCACATTCGACATCAAAGCCACCATATAATTCGTTCCATCCGGGTGTTCGACAATGATCACAGAATTCATGTAATTGTTGACGTTCCCCATATATTTCTGGCAGTTATATCCCTCTTCCTCCTTGCACTGATATAGGCTTCCTGACTTAAAATATACAGCAGCACTGGCCAGTGACCCGGAAGAGGCGTACCTGATACGTGTGGCCGTCATATAAAGGAGTCTCTTGATCTCCAGGCTGGATTCCACATCCACAATTTTACCGCTTTCCAATGCAATCAGATATTTCATTAATCCATAGGGACTGGCAGAGCTGCCCCCGGATCCGGGTATTATCTTTTTGGCCTCACTGGTAAACATGCTCCCAAGCCTCCATTCATTCTCCGTAATACCTGCATCCGTCAGTGGCTGATTGACGACCTGGACCGCTGATTCCATCAGCTGACTTCGGGGCGTGGTCTTGAAATATTCACTGGCCCTTTCTTCGGTTAAAGAAATATATGCTTCCCCAAACTCATGCATCAGGATGATCTCCCTCCAGACGACGCTTGCCGCACCGTTGTTACTGGCAGACAGCATATGGTCGGCCCACTCGTAAAGGGAGAATACATCGTTTTCATTGATTGTCCTTCTGCTGTATTTTTTAGTTTCAGGATCAAAGAAGGGTACTGTATGTTCATCATACAAAGCCCATTTTCCGCCCCTTACGAATTTCGTTCTAAGCAATGCCTGTCTTTTTTCAAAAGAATCCGGATATATTTTTTTCAATTCGTTGAAAAGGCCTGCAATAACCACGAGTTTACCCACGCTCCCCGGTTGAAAATGTTTCTTTTCCTGCCTGCATGCATAGCGTACAGCCCGGCCGGGTGTGATATCCAAAACCGTGATTGAATAACTTTCATGCATATTGGGGAACATGGCATTTATTGATTGCTGCAGTTTCGGGTTTACATTAGAAAGATTGGACAGGCTGTCCCCCCTCGCACCCAGCAGATTCAACCTGATATCTTGGATGGACAATCTTCCACCAAGGGCAGGCAGGGTGCCTTGTAGATCACCATTCTGGACCATTTGTAAATAGCGCAACCTCCTGATCCCTGAGATGTCATATCCGTCAATCGGATAGGTTATGGATTTTTTAGGCATCATGCCCATAGTGAGCAGGAGCAGCAGAATGATTATTTTTTTGTTAAAGATTCTCCTCATTTTCTGATCATTTATTGTTGAGCATTCCTCCTTGCGAAAAACTGTACATGATCACCGGTCAGCATCCTTATCAATATCCTGGGGTGCTATGATGTTAATCCATTTGTTACCGCGTATATCCGGATTAAGTGAGTTAAGGTAGTCCGATGCGGCCGCATTTTTATTCTCAACAAACGGACGTACCTGGAAAAGCCACAACTGATCATCCCTGAAACCCAGTTCCACATCAAAAGGACCATTTGTGTCAATGCCTGGAGCTGAAGGCAGTTGCCGCTTAATCCGTTCCGCGATATTTCTGAGTGAATTAATGTTATTATCATTCAGAATGGGGTGCTCGAAAGTCGTAAAATATTTTTTGGTGCCCCCGGCTGATGGCAATCTGTAATAGGCAGGCTCCCGGGCCGGTACTCTCAAAATATTTCTACCGTCTGCTTTCAGCAAATAGGATTCAGCCGCCTGCCCTTCAACAGCTCCTCCTGCTCCCCGGTTGAAGGCGACGGAAAGATCACCTTCTTCCTGACTGCTTATCCCCTTGGTCACCATCACACCTGAATAGTCCACATCCACCGAAGGGATGATAAGTATGGATGGAAACACATTCTCCGGGTTCAAAAGATATTGTTGCCTCCATTTATAACTTCTTTCGGTATAAGGTGATGCCCATACATCCTTGATCCCCTGGATGATGGTTTCATAAGCCACTACATTAAACAGCGTCAGGTTGAGTCCCGCTCCGGTAAAATCCTTCAGATCCTCCATATTTGTGTCGCTTCTCAGAAATACCGGTATATCACCAATCTTTTTGCCGAATGCTGCCAAGAAACTTGCCTCGAGATCTTCAAGGAAACCATCCATCAATGTGATCTGACCAATTGCTTTCCTGAAATTTCCGAGTTCTTCCAGTATAAATAATTCGGTTTCACGGTCACTTTTTCCACTTTCGCGCATCTGTCCTGACTGACTGAATATGTTATTAAGGTATTCCCAGTAAGAAACGGTCTGTCCCGGCATCATCTGATCAAGATGCTCGCGGAATATACCGAAGGGGATGACGATGCCCTCAACAACATGTTCAGGGAACATTCGTTTCAGCTGTCCGAGATTGGCTGCCTTCGGACCACAAACAGTTCCAGAGGACCTTGCGTTAACCTTCCCGAGATTTATGATCCTTCTTTGCGAAAGGTCAATTTTCTCTACGGGGACTTTCACCTTTTCTTCCCTTCTCTGACGTGTTTCAAACAGTTTTTTCTCCTCAGGAGTCATCTGGTTTTCAGGTTTTAATACAACGATACCGCTGGTCGAAACTGCATAAAATACAGGCTCCCCGTTATGCATCTTCAATGCTTCATAGATCTGGGGCGAAATGACGGCATTCGGTATACCCAGATTGCGGGCAAGAAGCTGAATATGCGAAACCGGATTCCCTTCAGTCACCGTTGCAATACCAGCTACCGGTTGCAGATCGTAGGGCGGCCTGTCGAAAATATATATTTTGTCCCTTTCCACTGTCACATTACCTGTCTGCCCGGCTACTAAAACCAGTTCACCTTTAGCGTAACCCGGGTTCAACCCCCTTGCGGTACTTTGCCCCCTGACACCCATCACTTTATTTGATGCCGGCATGTGGGCTGACAGAAAATCTCCAAGCTTGCTGACGGAAATTCCGACATGCAATAACAGGGAAGAACGTACCTTCTCATCCAGGAAACCACCGGCTGATTCCTCAAATCCACTGTAAAGCTCAATCACATCCCTGTAATTTGCCCTGAACATGCCAATCCCCCAATCAGTCAGGCTGCGCCCGGATGCAAAGAATTGCATCAACTCATTCAGGGATGCCTCCGGGCCCTCGGATATTTCAAGTGTGGCGGAAATGCTTTCCCATTCCCAGGTTTCCAGGTAACCACATCCGGTCGCTGCCAGTCCAAGATCATGTATATTCTCAAGAAAAGCCTTGATATCATTCATTTCCAGGCCGGATTGTGCCCGCATCAATACTTCTTCAAGCACAATGGATATATCCAATACAGCCAGCCTTGCCTCGGGGGATCGGACAGATAAAATCCCCTCCCTGAGCTCAAATATCATCCGCGAGAGTGCGTTGATTCTATTCCCAGTCGAAGGATCCCTTCCGTATTCTGAAATAAATCCTGCTACGGATTTCTTGATTTCCGAACCCTCCGGTAAATGATTGAGGTATTTAGTCAATGAACTCAGATCAACCGGTTTATATAGCTTTTTCATATCCCCGATTAGCTCATCCAGCTTAATGGTGAGATCTTCATCCAGTTTATCTTCGTTATTTTCCCTAAACAGCTCAACCTTTTCCAGATCAGTGATGTCAGGCTGCCCGTGTATTTTCACCCTGAGGTACAAGAAGGCAGGGTATTGATCGGATATTACCTTTGAAACAGTGCGGATATGCTGGGTAAGATTATGATCACCCGCATGGGGCAGGTCTCTGAGGGACTGGCGGATCAGAAAGAATTGCTTTTCAATGCGCTGATCATCGGCAAGCAACCAGTTGTAAAAATCGATTCCCCATGCCTCTTCGTCTTCTGCCTGAAATGCCCCCCTGTAATATTGTGCTTTTTTTAAGATCCAGCCATCATCGACAGCTCTCAGGTATTTTTCGAGTTGATATTGTTTCAGCCGTGAATGATGGTTCTCACCATCCCAGAAATCGGGAAGCGGGGTAGTGGAAAGGATTTGTCCCAAATAGACATGATTACTCAACGAGAGGTTGTGAACTTCATCCTTATACCTTGCCCTTTGTACACCGCCCGGTTCAGGGCATCTTTCTTCCGGGGGGATGATGCTGCCGTCTTTACAAAACCATCGGATTTCTTTATATGGTCCCCTGGGATCGGTCTTATACAGTTCAACCCTGCGTTTTATTTCCTCATTGGAAACAGCCTGCGGGAAAAGTGCCAGTTCCAGTATGCACAGTAAACCAATATTTACAAGTAATACCTTGAACATGATTTATATTTTAGGATGCCTTATGGCTTCTGCTACCCGGGAATTATATTATCCTTAAAGAGCCTGTTTATGATCTCAACGGCCATTCGCTTGTATAAAGCCTCTTTATCTTTCATACCCTTTCTGCCGTATATTTCAGATAATCCAAACAGGGAAGCTATATGCATATCATTAAGAGACAGGCAAATGAGGTATTCACCTATCGCCTCATCGAGTAATCCTGATTTTTGCTTATGCCTGGCAATATTATAGTGATGTTCAATGGTATTGATCTTTGTTTCCAACCGGAGATCAATCATATCTTCAGATTTGGTCGTAATAAAAGAACAAGGGACCTGCCTGATAACCTTTTCTGTCACACTTCCTGTCATGAACCTGCCCAGGGCTGTCCGACCAGTACTTCCCATGATCAGAAGGTCATGTTTCTTCTCCTTGATCTCCCTTAAAATCTCCTGTTCCGGGACCCCTGTTCTCACTGCCAGGGCCGGGGCGCTGCCGGGAAAAGTAAAATCGTTTAAAAATGCCTTGAAATGATCATTATACTCACTGTACGACTCTTTATTTTCTTTGGTAAACTCACCTGCTAACAACGGGAACCTGGTTTTTAACGGAGTGTAAACGCTGAGCAGGGTTAACTTAGCATCGAATTTGTGGGAAATATGGATTGCGTTCAGTAAAGCCCTTTTTGATGCTTCCGAGAAATCGACAGGACATAAAATCTTCTTAATCATTCCTTTCTGTCCTTCTTTAACGGCCCATACCGGTTTGTCACAATGCCTGATGACTTTTTCAATATTCAGGTTCAAACTACTGCCCTCCTGTTCGGTGCCAATTCTTATCCCGAACAGGATGACATTCACATCGTATTTCAGGGCGGCTATGGCAATTCTGTCAAAATGATTCCCGAAATCAATTACCGGATCTACAGTATTGATTCCTTCCTTTTTTATCCTTGACTGCACCTTTTTGATATGTTCTTCTGCAATTTTATGCGCAATATCCCTGATTGACATAAATTCTGCTTCTTTTCCAATGATATGGATGGGTATTATCTCTGATTGGTACAATTTTGCGAGCTGAATAGTAAAATCGAGGGTTTCTCTGGTATAATATTCAGGATTGACTGGCAGAAGTATTTTTTTCAATAATTTCATGTTGCACTATATTTCATAACAAATTCAAGACCTGGAAATTTTTACAGCCGCCCGGATTTTAACACGACTGGCTTTGTATCAAGTTACTTATTTTTTTAGACTCAGACCAAAAGGATTCGTCACTTCCCTGTCTGTACCATTTAATATTCAGGTATAAAAGCATTCAACAGGCCGGCAGTCCCCTGAAAGAATACAAAGCCCGGGCAGTCATAGCCCATCCTATCGATCAGGTATTCTATTTTCTTACGAACCCGGAACGTCATCCGGAATGGGTTTTCAGGTGTACGGGACTTACCATCATTGAAAACCTTGATGACAGCAGGGTAAGATACCATACTACCTGCGAAATACCCTGGCCCATGAAGGACAGGGACCTGACCGCTGAAAAGGTCATAACACATCATGCCGGTGGTAACAGGATTGAAAGCCTGGCGCAGAATATACCTCTTGACTTTCCCCTGGAAGATGGTGTAATACGCATGCCCGGTTACAGGCAATGGATCACCAGCAAAAGAAAAGGCCTTGCAAGTCATTGACAAACAAGACCTTGTGATAAAAATACATGATACAAACTAATCCAGTACCCCGATATGGGTTGAACATCAGTCGTCCTTCGACTCCCCCTCTTGTTTTTGTTCCTCGGTCACCTTTCCATTCATCTTCTCCTCAAATTTCTTACGCCAGGAAGTCCTTGAATGGCCATGGTTCCAGGGGTGATCCTTGCTGCGCCAGGGCCGGCTGTCCCTGTGACCATGTCCGACGCCTGTCAGCAGGATCTTCGAGAGCAACAAAATTCCAAGTGTCTGCCAGTAGGTTAATATGGGACCGCTGAACAGCTCCGGTACCAGCCAGTTCCATAACAGCATCACCACATAGGTAAACAATGCCAGGAAGGCAACCCCCATGATGATAAACTTGCCAAAATAAAATACTCCTCGTGCTTTCATGACTTATGATTTTAAAGTTGTTTATACAATTCTTTTAACTTCTTCCTGAGAAACAGGATGGCATACCGTTTTCTCGAGAGCAGGGTATTGATGCCTTCACCGGTTTCTGCTGAAATATCCTTGAAACTCTTGTCTTCAAATTCGTTCCAGATAAAAACATCCCGCTGTTCCTCGGGCATCTCGTCAAGGGCCCGGTCAATGGCATCCCAGATCATCTCCCTCATCATCTCATCTTCCGGGTCCCTGGTCAATGCAGGCAGGATATCCTCGAGCATCAGGGGCGCCCCATCCTCTTGTTTGTTCACTGCCTGCTTATCTGAAAACGGCTCCGGTTTTTTCTTCCTGTAATAATCCGTGATCCTGTTCCTGGTGACCGTAAACAACCATGATGTGATCTTCTCGGTGGACCGGATATCATCAAATCCTCTTAAAAACTGGTATAGAACATCCTGCAGGATATCTTCCGCATCTTCCCTGCTGCGGATGTGCTGCCTGATAAATCCCAGCAGCCTCCCCTTCTCCCTGGTTGCAACCTCACTTATATACCTGCTTTCTTCTGCGGTCATCTGATCTGAATTCCTGTTTCTGTTATGGTTGACGGATCAGGTCCAATAATATTTTAAAAAAACGGAGGCCGTTTCCAACCTCCGCTTGTGAATGCTTATTCTATCTCTATCGGTTCATAGTCCTTGAACCACTTAAAATCTGTATTTTCTATCAGATCGCGGTATTCAGGCCAGACGTCCTTGTAAAAGGCATTGGTCATATCCAATGCTTTGCCAACCATCTCATCTGCCTGGTCCATCAGCCTTTTTTCGGTGGAAGTAGGTCCTGATGGCCTGGACCGGATATATCTCGATGCTTCAAAAAGCTTCACGGCAGCCGTTGGCTGGTCAAAACCGGAGATCCCCTGCTGCTTTTCCACCTTTCCATTGATATATTCCCATATTATATTAATAGAGTCCTGGACAGCCTTCGTTTTTTCAGCGACCTCCTTCAGATCCGGATCCATTTTGCCTCCGACCTGTCCGGAAATGCTGGCAAGTACACCCCTGGATTCCTGAAGCCTTGACGTGGCCTTGCTTAAAGCCTGGGCCTTTCTGCTGAGTTCATTGTACAATTGCTCATTCGCTTCGAGGGCCCGCATATCCACCTCAGACCGCGGATCAAAGCTAACTTTGATCATGGTAGAATCTTTCCTGTCGCCACAGCTCATTACGACCCTGTATTCTCCGGGCTTTACGATAAATCCGGCGGGTTCCCCTCTGACAGCCCCAAAGCGGCTTCTCCCACCATACCTGGCAGCCCTCGGGTTTGGGAAACGGACACCTTTCTTACGCAGTCTCCAGGTGACCTTGTTTAACCCGGGTTCCGCTTTGTACTCAAGCGTTCTGATCAAATCATCCCCATCATATACCCGGAGCTTTACACTGTCATATTTAGGCTTCTCTTCCGCATCCTCCTTGTCCAGCTCTTTCAGGTAATAGGTAAGTATCCCCCCGGTCATTTTATTTTCCCCTTCATAGGTAGCATCACCGGGGAAATGATTGCCTGCGGGTTGTTGCATGTCTCTGATCAGAATGGCCTCGGGAGGATCAAACACCTTGAACTTTTGTTCCAGCACTTTTGCATGGGTCCTGGCAATTTCCCTCAGCGGACGAATATCATCGAGGATGTATACTGCCCTGCCGAAAGTTCCGATCACCAGATCCGCCTCTCTTTCCTGGATGACCATATCCATGGTAGAAACCGAAGGGTATCCATGTTTCCATTGGGTCCAGGTAAGGGCATTATCAATGCTCACCCACAAACCATGCTCTGTCCCCAGGAATACAAGATTAGCCTCGACCGGATCCTGCAGTACAGAAAGGGCATAGCCATGCACATTTTTTTCATCCACAATCCTTTCCCAGCTTGCCCCGTAGTCCTTTGTACGATAAGCATAAGGGCTAAAATCACCCATCCGGTAATTGTTGGCCACGACCCAGGCTTCCCCACCACTGTAAACGGAGGGCTGGACCTGCGGGATCCAGCTGTTGGCCGGTAAGCCCGGCAAGTTGGCAGATACATTTGACCAGTACTCCCCACCGTCCCTGGTTACCTGTACATTACCGTCATCCGTCCCGACCCATATCACTCCTTTTTCAACCGGACTTACGGCGATTGCCAGGATGGTCGTGTGGTTCTCTGCCCCCGTTACATCCAGGGTGAGTCCACCGCTTTTCCCGTACTTCTGTTTTTCCGGGTCATTGGTGGTCAGGTCAGGCGAAATGATTTCCCAGGTGAGTCCCTTGTCGGTACTTTTATGAAGGAACTGGCTGCCGAAATAAATGGTTGAATTGTCAAAGGGATCCTGTTCCATGGCTGCATTCCAGTGGAACCTCAGTTTGGTATCAAGGTCCGGGGCAGTTGGTTTGACGGTATAGGTCGCTCCGGTTTCATAATCGTATCTGCCTACATTCCCGCCCTGCGACATGGCATATCCATACCTGGCATCATCCGGATCGGGCATCACGTCAAAGCCATCACCGAACATGACCTCCTGCCAGTATTCGTTTCGGATTCCCCCGCTTCTCCATACATAGCCGGGACCTCTCCAGGATCCATTGTCCTGGAGTCCCCCATAAACATTGTAGGGCATCTCATTGTCCACCCGGATATGGTACCACTGTCCAAGCGGAAGGTTCTCCATGAAATGCCATGTCTCTCCCCTGTTCCTCGAGATGGCCATTCCACCGTCGTTACCCTCGATGATCAGGTTGGGATCTTCCGGGTGAATCCAGAAAGCATGGTGATCAGAGTGGATACTGCTGGCAATGGTGCGGAAGGATTTTCCACCGTCTTCACTCAAACCAATCCTGCTGTAAAGGGTATAGAGGCGGTTCTCATTCCTGGAATCGACATATAGCTCAAAGTAATAGAATGGCCTGTTGCCAATGTCATTCCCGTCACTGACCTTCTTCCATTTCAGTCCCCCGTCATCAGACCGGTAAAGTGCATTCTTCTCTGCTTCAACCAGGGCATAAACGATTTTTGGATTGCTGGGCGAGATGGCCAGT